>NZ_KV792686.1:121934-286371 GCF_001808255.1 Neisseria sp. HMSC15G01 | reverse complement strand
GCCGTCTGAAAATTTTCAGACGGCCTTTTCATCTCTCTATTTATCTGAATATTATCCAAATAAAATTATGATAAAAACGACTATTTATTAAATTATTTCAATAATGATAAGAATAATCAATTATGATATAAATATTAATAATATTTAAAAATTTTATATTTTTTATATAAAAGAGTATTTTAACCTATTATATTAAGTTCTTAACAAAGAGAAACTATGTCTGCTTTTACTCCCAAACCCAAAATAATCATTCTCAGCCTTGCCAGCGCGTTCAGTACATTAACCGTTGCCAATACCATCGAAACCTCAGCTCGACCAGAACAATACCAGGAATTGGATACCGTTGTTGTCAGTGGCAAACGTACCAACGACCAAAAAGGCGCGGACGACGTGTATTACAAAAACGTCTCCAACGCCTATGTCGGCAAAGAATACCTCGAACGCTACCGCGTCCAATCCGCCGGCGACGTGCTCAAAGGCCTAAACGGCGTGTACAACATGAACACCCGCACCGCCGGCGGCGCGATTACGCCCAACATACGCGGCATCACCGGCAAAGGCCGTATCCCCGTAACGCTGGACGGTACGGAGCAGACGGTCGATGTCTGGCTCAACAACTACGGCGTGGGCGACCGCAACTACCTCGACCCCGCCCTGTTCCGCAGCATCGCGGTGGAAAAAAGCCCGGCCCTCACGCGCGGCGTGAAATCGGGCGTCGGCGGCGCGATGTCTATCCGCACCATCGAACCTTCCGACATCATCCCCGAAGGGAGAAACTGGGGAATCGAAGTCAAAACCGAGTTTTCCGGCAACACCGTGGCGCAGAAAAACGACCTGCGCCAATTCTTAGGCCGCGACTACCGCACTCTCTCGCCCATAGGCGCGACGGCGGACGGGGTATCGGGTATGCCCGATGTATTGACCGGCTATACCGGCAAACCTTCCCCCACCGCCCTGTTGTTGGACGAAGGCATCGCGGGTACCAAGTATGCGGGCGGCAAAAGCCACACCAACTTCAAAGACGACAGGCAGCTGATGTTGTCCGCCGCCTTCAAAACCGACATTACAGACGGCCTTGCCGCATACAGCCACCGCCAAAAAGGCAACTACTACGCGGGCAAACGCGGTTATCAGAGCTACCTCAACAACCCCATTTACGGTGCAGATGCCTGTTACGACCAGTATCCCGACAAATCGCCACGGGAAAAAGACATACTCTGCAAATCTTCCGCCAGCCTGGTGCCGAATATGGCCGTCCTGTTCAGGCCGGGCGAAGAAATCATGAACAGCCACACCGACACCAAAACCCTGCTGCTGAAAAACAACTGGTATCTGCCGGGCAACCAAAAAATCAGCCTGCAATATATGGACAACAAAATCGGCTTCGGCGAAATCAACCCCCTGATAACGGCATGGATACTCGGTTTCGCCGAACAATCCCTAGACGAACCTGCGCAGCAGGCACCGGGCATAGGGACGAAAATCGACAGCAAAACCTACAAAATCGGCTACGAATGGAAGCCGCAAAACAACAAATGGATAGATTTTCAGGCCGATATGTGGCGGGTGAAGACCGACAGCAACCGCCATCAGAGCGGCGGCCCCGTCGTCGGCGTCATTACGCCCGACTATGAGTACGACCTTTGGTATTGGTGCAACATACGCAAACAGCCCTCACCTAACCTGCGGGGGGAAAGCTGCGAAAGCGCGATGACGTCGAACACCTACGGTTCGGCGCGAACCCATGAAGAAGTGCTGCGCATGATAGAAGACACGCCCGACAAAATCGCCCGCAAGCTGGCAGAATACGATGAAAACAACCGTGCGATTACTGACCGCTGGATGGGGCATACGGGCGGCTACTACGCCATCACGCCCGCCGATAAAAATGTGATGACCGACCAGACCAACCATCTGGGCAGGCTGATGAACCTGGCCGAACTGAAGCAAAAGCTGAATCAGGAACGCTACTACATCGAACATCCCGACCGTATCATCGTTCCCGGTGCGCGGCAGCGTACCGACGTCGTCCGCAACGGCTTCAACCTCAGCAACCGCTTCCGCCTTTCCGACAAACTCAGCCTCACCCTCGCCGCCGACTACCAGCGCGAAACACTGGAAGAACGCACCGATACCGCCGACAGCAATGATTTGATGAATACTTTCGGCGTACTGACTCGCATGGCGGCCTTGGGCGGCCCGCAGTCGGCGAAAAAGCGCGAATGGGGCGCGAACCTGGTCTTCGACTGGAAACCGACTTCCCGCCTGAACATACAGGCGGGCGTGCGCTATCAGAACTTTAAAGGACGCAATATCGAACTGGCGCGGCAGCGTGCCGCACGCAACCCCTGGTATCAGTATGGCCTGGGTTCGGACAGCTATGTTACCGGCCTGATGATGCCGTATTTTGAATTGGCGGATGAAGAAGATATTGCCAACCAAAAGCGAATGTTGCAGCTTTATAACCCTGATAGAATCGGAGGACAGGTTGCAGAATATCAAGACCTTAACCGCCGTTTTAAGGAAAAAAACGGTTACGATTTTGATCCGCATGATACTCTCGTTGATCAGGAAACACGCTTGTATGCCAAACCAAATGGACAGCTTGTTGAATATACACATGGCGATAAAAATACCGATGTGCTATATGTCCTACGCCGCAAACAGATTATCCCAATTGTTTCGGGAAAATTCGACAACAGCAAAGTACAGCTTGCTCCCGAGAAATACCGCGAAATGGTAAATAATCCGCAAGGCAAGGGCGGCAGCCACCGCCGCTATATTCCGGGGGCGAATTTACATATTGCTCCCGGACAGATTACCGAATCGCAAGCACTGGCCAATACAAATCAGACACCACCGGAAGACGATAATGATTTTGCTAGAGACCGGTTAGCTCATCCACACAACCTTGCTTGGGTCAGGCATCAATTCGGCGAAGCCGACCGCTGGCGCATACCGCAGGAGCAACGCGCGCATTCCTGGTCGCCCATGCTGGCGGTCAGCTACGATCTTGCCGACAACCACCGCCTCTTTGCCCGTTATGCCCGCATGAGCCGCTTCCCCAGCCTGTATGAATTGACCGGAGTCAGCAGCAACGCCCTACTCCGCAGGGAAGTTGTTGCCGAATACGACCTAAAACCCGAAAAAAGCACCAACTGGGAAGTCGGCTACAATTTCAATTTCGCCCCGCATTTCACCAAGCTGCGCCAAGGCGACCTCCGCCTCACCTACTACAGCAATAAAATCAAAAACCAAATCGACACATCCAATATGGACGGCGGCATGATCCAATACGACAGGGCAGTCAGCAAGGGGGTGGAGCTGCAAAGCCGCCTCGACAGCGGCCGCTTCTTCGCCTCCTTCGGCGGTACTTACCGCTTGAAACACGCGGTTTGCGACAAACAAATCGCCTTCAAATTCGACTATTACCTGCAACGCGTACCCGAATGCCTGGAAGGCGGCTTCGGCCTCAGCCGCTTCTTCCAGTCCCTGCAGCCGAAATATTCGCTTTCCCTTGATGTCGGCACGCGCTTCTTCAACAAAAAACTGGAATTGGGCATGCGCGCCATCCATCACAGCAAGGCGGAGCGGAAAAACTACGACAAGCTGATTGCCGACGGCGCGGGGCAGGTGTATGAGCGCAACGGCAAACCCTACGGCTGGCATGCCGCCACCCTTTTAGATGCCTATGCCCGCTACCGCATAGGGAAACATATAGACTTGAATTTCGGCGTTACTAACCTCGCCAACCGCTATTATCTAGACCCGATGTCCAGCACCCCCGTTCCCGGCCCAGGTAGGACGGTTACCTTCGGCCTAAAAGCGAAATTCTAAAATTTTCAATCAGACCTATTGTCAAAAACAAATTAGTATATATAATATTGATTATCAATATTATTTTTATATGACGGTCTTTTTTCTGCTTTCTGCCGCCATCTATATTTCAAAGATAAGCAGGCTTTTTTCAATTTCTTAGGAGTCTCAACATGAATGTGCGTCAAACCGTCTTAGCCGCCCTTTTGATGGGTGCTTTTGGTTCTGCCTTGGCTGTAGAGAATATATATGGAGAATCAAGTACAAACCGTGTGAAAACTCAAAAATCGGATGCGCTGCCGTTTGGTGCAAACCGTGCCGGTATCAGTATAGACAGCGATGGAAACAACCGTTATTCGAATTCCATCAACCTCGAAGCCGGACCCGCGCAGCGCATCCGCAACAAATACGGCAATACGCCCATCAACGGCGGCAATCAGAACGCCAATGCAAATGGCACGGCCAATCCGAAATACCTGCAACCCGGCGACATCAACCCGATTGCGGGCTGGTTCTCGAAAACCAAACTCGCCCAAGTGTGGTATGAAAAACGTGCCAACAACACCGAAGTGTTCAGCGTACGCCAAATGGCCGACCCAAAGTTACCGATTGCACCGAAATTCGGCGGCATGACCTTTGCCAAAGTGCCGACTGCGGCAACCAACGTCTTCTTCGGCGAATGGGCACCGCGCAAAGGCAACAGCAATCAGATCGCCAACAGCACGGATTTGAATATGAACGACGGCAACCGTACGGTTTGGTTCGTGGGTGAGAATCCGACCAAAAACACCAGAAACTTGGCTGCGGCTACCTATAACGTTGTCGGTATCAACAAGCACACGCCGGGCAAAAACGATTTCTATACCGGTGAAATCAAAGCCACATTCGGTACGGGCGACAAAGGTTCTATGAGCGGCGCACTGAAACGCGCGGGCGATAGGGATTTGAGCTTTAACGGTGTTGAAATTACCAATTCAAAAGGTACATTCAACAGCATCCCAGGCCGCAATAACGAAGGCATTACCGGACAATTCTACGGCAATGGCGCGGCAGCCATGGCAGGCTATGCCAAACGCGGAACTGACAACAACAAAGGCGACGACGTAGCCTTCGGCGGCGCGAAAAAATAACCTTGTCCGCTTACGCGATTAGGGAATGCCGGTGTTTTCGGCGTTTGGCCGTACGTTCCCGCAATCAGGAAAACCGCCGTTTTTTAACCGCAGCCGCAGTAGGCATAAATATACTGCGGCTGACCTGTTTCCGAAGTGCCGTACAAACCTGTATTGCCTTGCGGAATTTCTGTTTTTTACTTCTTTCAGACGGCCTCCCCGCCCCAAAGGACCCCATCACATGACCCACCGCCTCTGCCTGCTTTTCCTGCCGCTCTGTACGGTCTGCTTTGCCGCCCCGTCCGACGATGCCGCAGACGAACGCCGCCGCCTGCTGGACGAGGGCAGCCGCCAAACGCAGCAATATCGAGAAAGTGACTGGCTGGACACGGAACAGGCCCGCGAGAAAGTGGAAGAAAACGACGGCTATATTTCGATAGATGGTGAAATCTACCAAGTCGGCGATACGGCGGAAGAACTGGAAAGTGCGATTTACCACGCCCTCAACGCGCGGCAGTGGTACAAGGTGCGACAGTTTGCCGCCCGCTACGCCAAACTGCCGCAGCACAAACCTGCGCTGATTTATTTGGCCGATGCACTGCAAAAACGGGCCGAAGGGGATTCTCGCGCGGCGGAGAACAGTTTTCAGACGGCCTTGGAAGCCGAACCCGACAACCCCCGCCTGCTGCTCGAAGCGGGGCGGTTTTATGCCGAAGACAACCAAAACAAAGAGTCCGCCGCCGCATTTGAAAAAGTTCTGAAAACAGATATTCCTGCTGAAACCCGCCCCATCGTGGAAAACTACCTGTCCGAACTGGGCAAACGCCGCCGCTGGCACGGCCAAATCGGTCTAGGCTACGGCTACAACAGCAATGTAAACCAAGGCAACGGCATCAACCAATGCGTGTGGGAAATCGCGGGCATGTGCCTGATGGAGCGCACCCTGCCTGCGCCAACGGATTCGACCTTCTTATCCTATAGCGCGACCGCCGAAAAAACCGTCCCGCTCAAAGGGCATCACGGTGTACAGGTGCGCAGTGTGCTGTACGGCAACCGCTACACGGAAAAAGACAAAGATTCGGCGGCCATGCCGGATTACGGCTATCACAACGGTTCGCTGTACGCGGGATACGCCTATGCCGACGCACGCTCCTCCTTTTCCCTGCTGCCCTATTTCGAATACGACTTCCGCAACCGCCACACCCACTACCGCGCATGGGGCGCGGATGTTGACTGGTCACGCACACTCTCCCCTCGCTGGCGCATTAACTCACATGCCGGAGCAAAAAAGACCGGATACAGTGGGCAAAACAAAGATTATTTTGCCGACTATAAGCAATACGAACTGGGCGTAGGGGCAGAATTTTCTCTCACACCCCAAAGCGGTCTGTTCGCCAATTTTGATGCAACACGCAAAGCCTATCCCGAAAAATCTTCTTCCAGCAAGGAATATGCAACACGGCTGGGCGCATATAGTTTTTTTTCAAGCGGTACTTATCTCAACGCCATTCTGCTCCATCGCCGCAGTCTTTATGACGCTGCAAGTTTTGTCAGCGACAACAGACGGCGGCGCGACAATCAATACATCATGATAGCCGCTGTAGGCTTTCCGCAGTGGAACCTTAAAGGTGTGTATCCTGAATTTCGTTTTAGACGCTCAATCTCCCATAGCAATACAGCACATTACCGCTACCGTCAGAATGAATGGCTACTAAATTTTAAATACCGATTTTAAATTGAGTCATTTAGCAATACCCTAAAACAGCGATACAACCATACTGTTTTACTCGTTTCTATATCATGCCGTCTGAAAAAAGCCGATACACCTTCCCGATGTATCGGCTTTCGCTATCTGCTCAACGCTTAATTTTTGCCGGGCAATTCTTTTTCGCTCAATGGTTTGATGTACCAAATATCGCGGCAGTAGTCGGCGATGGAGCGGTCGGATGAGAAGAAGCCCATGTTGGCGATGTTGATCAAGGCTGATTTGCGCCATGCGGATACGTTGCGGTAGTGTTCGTCCGCTTTGTATTGCGTATCGATGTAGCTGCGGAAATCCGCCATCAGCTGATAGAAGTCGCCGTATGGTTGCAACACGTCGTTGTAGCGGTTTGGCTCTTCCGGAGAGAAAGTGCCTTGGCTGATTTGGTTGACGACGCGGCGCAGGTCGCTGTCTCGCTCGATATAGCTCAACGGGTCGTAACCGTTGCGGCGGATTTCTTCGACTTGTTCTACGGTGTTACCGAAGATATAGCAGTTGTCCGCGCCGACTTTTTCCAAAATCTCAACGTTCGCGCCGTCCAGCGTACCCATGCAGATTGCGCCGTTGAGGGCAAATTTCATGTTGCTGGTACCGGATGCTTCTGTACCTGCCAGTGAGATTTGTTCGTGCAAATCGGCAGCAGGAATGATGATTTGGGCAAGGCTGACGCTGTAGTTCGGGATGTAAACGACTTTAATCAGGTCGCGGATACGGGTGTCGTTATTGATGACTTTGGCAACGTCGTTAATCAATCGGATGATTTTCTTCGCCATGTAATAGGCGGAAGCGGCTTTACCGGCAAAGATGAACACGCGCGGCTGCCAATCGAAATCCGGGTTTTCCAGGATTTTGTTGTAGCGGTCGACGATGTGCATCACGTTCAATGCTTGACGTTTGTACTCGTGGATACGTTTGATTTGGATGTCGAAAAGTGCATCGGTATTAACTTTGATGCCCAGCTCGGTTTCGATGTATTTAGCAAGGCGCTCTTTGGCGGCTTTTTTCACTTCACCGAATTCTGCCTGTACGGAAGCATCGTCCACTTTATCGTTGAGCTTGGTCAGGTTGTCCAAATGCAGACGCCAGTCTTCGTCGCCCAGATGTTTGTCCAAGAATTTGGTCAAGCCCGGGTTGGCGATGTTAATCCAGCGGCGCGGGGTTACGCCGTTGGTTACATTGGTAAAGCGTTCTGGGAATACTTTGGCGAAGTCGGCAAAGATGGATGTGGTCATCAAATCGGAGTGGATTTTGGCCACGCCGTTGACTTTGTGCGAACCGATCACGGCAAGCCATGCCATGCGGACGCGACGGCCGTGGGTTTCGTCGATGATGGATACGCGACGGACAAAGTCGTCGTCGAAGTTACCGATGGCGCGTAAGGCATTGAGGAAGTAGGCGTTGATTTCAAAGATGATGTCCAAGTGGCGTGGCAGCAGACAGCCCATCAAATCGACCGGCCAAGTTTCCAAGGCTTCGCTCATCAGTGTGTGGTTGGTGTAAGAGAAAATCTTACAGCACATATTCCATGCTTCGGTCCACGCAATGCCTTCTTCGTCAATCAGGATGCGCATCAATTCTGGAATAGCGAGCACCGGATGGGTGTCGTTCAAATGGATGGCGACTTCGTCCGCCAAAGTGCGGATGCTTGGGAAACGGCATTTGTGACGTGCAACGATGTCTTGAACGGAAGCGGAAACCAAGAAGTATTCTTGCTTCAGGCGCAATTCGCGGCCGGAATCGGTAGAGTCGTTCGGATACAGGACGCGTGAGATGTTTTCATCGCTGTTTTGTGCGCGAACGGCAGAGGCATAGTCGCCTCGGTTGAAGTCGGCAAGGTCAAACAGGTTGCCTGCGTGTGCGGTCCACAAGCGCAATGGGTTGGCACATTCGCCGCCATAGCCCGGAATGATTTCATCGTATGCCCAAGCGGAAATTTCTTCGCTCGGCTGCCATTCTTTTTTGTCGCCCAAGTTCAATACTTGACCGCCGAAACGGACGGAATATTGTTTGTTCGGACGGGCAAATTGCCATGCCAAATCTTGGTCGAGCCACAAATCGGGTTTTTCAACTTGTTGTCCATCCACGATTTCTTGTTTGAACATACCGTATTGGTAACGGATGCCGTAGCCCATGGCCGGAATGCGCAGGGTTGCCAAAGAGTCGAGGAAGCAGGCGGCAAGACGGCCCAAACCGCCGTTACCTAAACCTGGATCTTCTTCTTGTTCGCAGACATCGGCAAATTCTTTGCCCAGTTGCTTGAAGGCTTCTTCAAATTCGGCGTAAACGCCTTCGTTAATCAGCGCGTTGACAAACGAACGGCCGAGCAGGAATTCCATAGACAGGTAATAAACCATGCGTTTGCTGTTGTCGATGTGGGCGCGGCGTGTTTTGAGGAAATCTTCCGCAATCAGGTCACGCGCGGCAAGCATGGCGGCGTTGAGCCATTGGTGTGAAGTTGCCTCCTTCGGATCTACGCCCAAGATGAAAATCAGCTTGTAAACGATGGATTTACGGATGGTTTCGGCGTCCGGTTTAGGCATTACATAATCGTAACCGGAGATGGGGAGTTTTTTCTTAGCCATGGAAGCCTTTCTCTAGCGTGAGGCACTGGACAACGCGCCTGATGGTTTTATTAAAAACAACGAAACTCGGTTTTCAGACGGCCTGACAACAGCAACAGGCCGTCTGAAAGGAATGGTGCGTAGATTTGTTACAAACTAAGGAGATTATAGCGGAAAGATTTAAAAAAAAGATATATTTTTCTTTATAAAACATTTAATTAACAATTAAACCATTTATCATCTTATCGGCATTTTCAATTTATACCACCAAGCCAAAAATAAACAAATACCAACAAAATATCAAAGAGTTAATAATATAACGGCTTGGTTTTCATTTAATTCGTTTTATGTAAAACCCAAATCCCCATGTGTTCGACAACACATTTCCCAGCCTCTTCGTAATTAAATTTCTCAGATGGTACGCAAGAAATTTCCCAATTGCCTTGAGGCAGGTTAAATAACTGACGACTACGTTTGGCATTGACCAACAGCAGCCATTCATCGTCCAAAACAACCTGAATCGCCTTGCTGCCCCTGTTGTGCCAACAATATTCCGTCATTGGGCTGCCGTCGGCATTAAGCCATTGCACACGCTCTTTTTCCCACCAGCAATCATCTGTCAGCAGCTTGATTTGGCTGCGGACGCGTATCAGTTCTTGAGTGTAATTTTGCAACTCATGAGGCTCATTTTGCCAATCCAACCATGTAATCGGATTATCTTGGCAGTAGCTGTTGTTGTTGCCTTGCTGACTGTTGCCGAACTCATCGCCGGCTAAAAGCATGGGCGTACCGTTGGATAAAAACAAGGAGGCAAGCAGCGCTTTGGAAGTGTATTCGCGGTTGAGCAAAACCTCTTCATCATCGGTTTCGCCTTCTACGCCGTGGTTGAAGCTGATGTTTTCATTATGCCCGTCGCGGTTGTTTTCGCCGTTGGCTTCGTTGTGTTTTTCGTTGTAGCTGACCAAATCGCGCAGAGTGAAGCCGTCGTGTGCAGTGATGAAGTTGATGCTGGCAGACGGGTGACGGCCGCTGTGGTTGAAAATATCGGACGACCCGGCCAAGCGTTCGGCAAATGCGCCCAAATTGCCGCTTTCCCATGACCAAAACGCGCGCATATCATCACGGAAACGGCCGTTCCATTCGGCAAAAGGTTGTGGGAAATTGCCCAAGTGATAGCCGCCCTCGCCGATGTCCCATGCTTCGACAATTAGCTTCAAACCAGCCAAAACCGGGTCTTGATACAGGACTTGGAAAAAACGGCCGTACGATTGGAAATCAGGCTCGCGTCCCAATACGGTTCCCAAATCGAAACGGAAGCCGTCGATATGAAACTCTTCCGCCCAATAGCGCAGGCTGTCTGCCGCCCAACGGGTAACGTCGCGCCGGACAATATTGAGCGTATTGCCGCAACCCGACCAGTTTTCATAATTGCCGTAAGGGGTGTGCCAATACCATAAGGTGTTGTCGATACCGCGCTGACACAGCATCGGGCCTTTATCATCCTGCTCTGCCGTGTGGTTGTACACGACATCCAAAATCACTTCCAAACCAGCCTGATGCAAGGCTTTGACCGCTTGTTTAAACTCCGCCGCCGCACACTCGGGATTGTCGGCATAAGACGGCTCGACGGCAAAATGAGAATAAGTGTTGTAGCCCCAATAATTGCTCAAGCCCATCTGCTGAAGATGGTATTCGTCCAGATGATAATGAATCGGCAGCAGCTCGACCGTCGTTACCCCCAACTCTTGAAGATAGGCCAAAACCCGTTTATCACTCAAGGCTTTATAAGTGCCTGCATATTTCAAATCGGGGAACTGCTTGGTCAACCCTTTGACATGGGCTTCATAAATAACGGTTTTGCCCCACGGTATTTCCGGACGGCAATCTTTGGCCCAATTAAATCGGCTGCGTCCGACCACGACGCTTTTCGGCGCAACGGCGGCATTGTCGCGTTCATCTTCCGGCCTGAACCATGCCATTTCTTCAGCGGTACGGTAGCTTGGTTTGCCGTCAATTTTTTTGAATACGGGTCAATCAGCAATTTGTTGGGATTAAAACATGAGCCGTATTCTGCGTTTTCACGTCCATACACGCGAAAACCGTATCGCTGCCCTGCCTTAACGTCTGGCACAAATCCGTAAAATACCGAACCGCGCCGCGAAGGCATCTCCAAACGGGTTTCTTTATCCTTATCAAACAGACACAATTCGACCTTTTCGGCATTGATGGAAAACAAGGTGAAATTCGCGCCCTTGCTCGTCAGGGTCGCGCCCATGGGATAAGGCTTGCCTTCCTCGATATGCCATGATTTGGCAGTCATAGAATGATTCCTTGGTATGTATTTGGTTTCGTGTCCAATATAAGGCCGTCTGAAAATCTTTCAGACGGCCTTGAATCATATTGATATCACTATCTTTTAATTTTCAGCTGATTAGGCAGACATGATGCCCACCCTCAAAGTTGATTTACGCTTCGTCTTTGACTGCCGCCTGATACAGGTACACGGTTGCCAACGGCGGTACGGTAACAGACAGGGAGTTTGGTTTGCCATGCGACCAAACTTCTTCTGTCTCCACCATTGCGCCGGCAGAAACGCCGCTGCCTTTGTAATGCAGGTCGTCTGAATTGAGGATTTCGCGGTATTCGCCGGCAGAATTCACACCAAAACGGTAGCCTTCGCGCACTACAGGCGTGAAGTTGCTGATGACGATAACGCGGTTGCCTTCACGGTCGCGGCGCTCGAAAACGAATACGGAATTGTCGCCGTCATCGGCAACCAGCCACTCAAAGCCTTCAGGCCATTGGTCTAATTGGTAAAGCGGCGCGTTGTCTTTATAGACATGGTTCAATTCGCGCACGAAGTCTTGTACGCCTTTGTGCCAGCCGCCCTCTTGCTCCAGCAAGAACCAATCCAGTCCTTCGTTGTAGTTCCACTCGCGGCCTTGCGCAAACTCGCTGCCCATAAACAAGAGTTTTTTGCCGGGGAAGCCGTACATAAAGCCGTAGTAGGCGCGCAGGTTGGCAAATTGTTGCCAGCAGTCGCCGGGCATACGTCCGAGTAGCGAGCGTTTGCCATGTACGACTTCGTCATGAGAAAGCGGCAGGACGAAGTTCTCGCTGTACTGGTACATCATGCCGAAAGTCATTTTGTTGTGGTGATATTTGCGGTTGATGGGGTCTTCCATCATGTAACGCAAGGTATCGTTCATCCAGCCCATATTCCATTTGAAGCTGAAATTCAAACCTTCTTGACGGGTGACGTTGGCGAACGAAGTAGATTCTTCGGCGATTTCAGTCGCAGCCGGAACTTCCTCTTTCAACATGGTGTTGGTATCACGCAGGAAAGCGATGGCTTCGAGGTTTTCATGGCCGCCGTATTGGTTCGGAATCCACTCGCCGTCTTTACGCGAGTAGTTGCGGTAAATCATGGAAGCAACCGCGTCAACGCGGATACCGTCAAAGCCGAAACGTTCTATCCAATACAGGGCGTTGCCTTGCAGGAAGTTTTTCACTTCGTTTCTGCCAAAGTTGTAAATTAGGGTGTTCCAGTCTTGGTGGTAGCCTTCGCGCGGGTCGGCGTGTTCGTACAGCGCAGTGCCGTCAAACTTGGCCAGGCCGTGGTCGTCGGTTGGGAAATGGCCGACTACCCAGTCGAGGATAACGCTGATACCCTCGTCGTGTGCGGCTTTAATCAATGCGCGCAATTCTTCCGGCGAACCGAAACGGCTGGTCGGCGCATACAAACCGGTTGCCTGATAGCCCCATGAGCCGTCAAACGGATATTCGGAAACAGGCAAAAACTCGATATGGGTAAAGCCCATGTCTTTGACGTATGCCACCAGTTCTTTGGCCAGCTCTTCATAAGTCAGCCAGAAATTGTTTTCCGGATTGCGTTTCCACGAACCCAAATGCACTTCATAAATGCTGATGGGCGCATCAATGGCATTGGCGCGAGCGCGGAAAGCCGGTTCTTCCACTTCGTCAGGCAAACCGCGCACGATAGATGCCGTGGTCGGGCGCAGTTCCGCACCGAAGGCATACGGGTCGGCTTTTTCGCGCACATCGCCGTTGGCATCGCGGATTTCAAATTTGTAGAGGGCATTGAGTTTGACGGCAGGAATAAAGATGGCCCAAATGCCGTTGTCGCGGTGGAAACGCATCACATGGCGGCGGCCATCCCAGTTATTAAATTCGCCGATAACGGAAACGCGTTGCGCATTTGGCGCCCATACGGCAAAACGTACGCCCTTCACGCCGTCCAACTCGGCAAAATGCGCGCCTAAAGCCTCATAAGGACGCAGGTGCTTGCCTTCGGCCAACAGCCAGGAATCCATATCTTGCAACGCAGAGCCGAAATGATAAGGGTCTTCTTCAATCACTGGCTCGGTGTCTTCGGTGTAACGGATACGCAAAGCGTAATCGGGCGCATCATCGGGCAAAACGGCCACAAAGAAACCGCGTTCATCAATTTTTTCAGACGGCACGATGAGTTCGCCGCTGCGGCGGTTCACGATATCCACGCTTACTACGCCGGGAATCAAAACGCGCACCACTTCATCGCCCTCTGCAAGGCTGTGTCGTCCCAAATAAGCGAACAAATCGCTGTGGGTGGCAAGAAACAGGCTTTCGACCGTATCGCGCTCGATTTGGTCAAGTTCATGATAAGCCTTGATTTGGCTGTTTGTTTTCATGCGTACCTCGTCAATAATGGCAAGTTGGCCGCCCATGAGGCGGTGTTGTAGGAAATCTTCCAAAGAAACCGGCATTTTTTGTGCCCAGTTCGGATAGCCTTCGGTTACACCCGGGACATTCAGATTGTCAATGACGCCCAGCAGGTTTTCCAGTTGTACGGCGTAAAGCTTGCTGCGGCTCAATGCGCCGTATTTATGCAAAGCCGCCAGCAAGGTTTCATCGGCCTTTGCCGGCATTTGTACGTCCGCACCCAGACAGCCGGTTTCTTTCAATTTATCCAGCAAATCGGCTTTATCGTGTTCGCGCTCGTCCAAGGCCGTCTGAAAAGCGGCTGCATCAGGCAAAGTACCGAGTTTGAACATCGTATCCAAATCTTTGCCTGTCCAATAGCCTGCCAGCGGCGCGACATCGTGGGTGCTGATGACCGTAATCGCCTGCTCGGGGTATTCTTCAGGTAACTGAAAACCGTTCCAGCCCTTGCTGAAATACATCACTTTGTAGGAGAACACCTGATAGCGGTTGAGCAGATAACGCGCTTGATCGGGTACCGTACCCAAATCCTCGCCGATGATGACGCAACGGTTGCGCTGGCTTTCCAATGCCAAAATAGCAAACATCACTTCGGCATCGTAATGCACATATGCGCCGAAATCTGCTGTTTTATCGTTTAAAACCCACCACAAACGACACAATGCCATCACATGGTCAATCCGCAACACGCCATACAGGCGCATGTTTTCGCGCAACAAATGGGCAAACTTCTCATAGCCCGTATGCTTCAACATCGACGGATTAAGCGGCGGCAAATTCCAATTCTGCCCTGTCGGCCCTAAAGGATCGGGCGGCGCACCGACCGATACGTCCATACAATAATCTTGACGGTTTAACCAAGTATCCGCGCTACCTCGCGCCACGCCGACCGCTAAATCGCCGTAAATGCCGAGTTTGACACCGTATTCGGCAGCGGCTTGGTTGACTTCTTGCAATTGCTCCGCGCAAAGCCATTGCAGCCACATATAAAAACGGATTTCCCGCTCATGACTGCGCGCAAATTTTTCTACGGCTTCGCCATCAGGTTGATGAAATTCAGACGGCCATGACTGCCAACCCACTTGTCCGGGACGGCTGTAATACTGGTCCAAAGCCTCAAACAAACCGAAGCCCTGCAAAGCCTCGCCTTTGTCCGCAACAAATGCTTCAAATGCAGCGCGTTCATTTGCCGCAGCTTCGCAAGTATCCTGTTCAAACGCGTTAAACGCCATGTGCAGCGCATCACGCTTGCATGCCCAAACCGCCGTATAAGTCACCGTTTCCGTGATACGCAAAGCAGCGATGCGCTGACGGATTTTCGGTTGTGCCAGCCAGTTTTTCAGTTGTTCGTTATAAGTAAACGCACCGACCTTCTCAACATCCAAATAAATCGGATTGAGCCATTCGCGCGAAGAAGGGCTATACGGGCTGGCAAAGGCAGGCTTGCTGGTAAACAAGGCGTGCAAAGGGTTGATACCGACGAAATCCAGCTTTTTCTCAGCCGCATATTTCATCAGGTTCAGCAAATCGGTAAAGTCGCCTATGCCCCAGTTGCGCTCGGAACGCAGGCTGTACAAATGCATGGTCAAACCATTCATCCGACCGCCATTGGCAAGCAGTTTGGGTTGGTAAACCGATTCAGGCGCAACAATCAGGCGTACAAGACAACATTTACCGCCGGTCTCGGCCGACAATATGTAATAACCGCAAGCCAGTTGGGGCAGCTTAATCCAAAGCGTATCGTTGTCGCCCGGATATAAAGTCAAGGTCTGGTACTCATCCGCCTCATCAATCAATACGACCGCTTCCGCACCATGAAATTCAGACGGTATCTGTAAAGATTCTTCGCCGTTTTCATGCGCGACCATCGTATCCAGATAAAGGCCGTCTAAATCCGGTTTGCTTTTGTCTAAAACAGCGACAATCGATTCCAAAACTTCAGGTTTGGTCGCATGATATGTACCGTTGATGTCGTGGTAGCCTAAATCAATACCGGCCTCTAGAGCCTGCTGCTCCAATGTCTCACTCATTGCATTCTGCCTGTTTTACCAATATCTGAATCTTAATACAGATTTTGTCGCACCGTTATATGTAATTCATTGTAGTCTCTAACAAAATCCATATTTCCCTGTTTGATTTGACCTGCGCCAAAATTTCCTATTTATCTGTCTTGTAAAAACTTAAAGGCCGTCTGAAAAGGAAGGTTTCGTTCCTTTTCAGACGGCCTTTATCATGTTTCAAGCCTGATTAGTGGTGGTGATGACCGTGCGGGCCATGTACGTGGCCGTGGGCAATTTCTTCCTCAGTCGCATCGCGCACACCTTCAACGGTCGCTTTGAACAATACTTTCATACCGGCCAAAGGATGGTTGCCGTCTACTACGGCTTTACCATCGGCAACATCGGTTACACGATAAATCAATACATCGCCTGTTTCCGGATCATCGGCTTCAAACATCATGCCAACTTCAACTTCAACAGGGAATACACTTACATCTTCAATGCGTACCAGCTCAGGATCTTGTTCGCCGAAAGCATCCTCAGGGGACAAAGCCACTTCAACGGTATCGCCTACATTTTTGCCGTGCAACGCTTCTTCCACTAAAGGGAAAATACCGTCATAACCGCCATGCAGGTAAGCAATCGGCTCTTCGGTTTTGTCCAACAACTGGTTGTTTGCATCGTACATTTCATAATGCAGGGAAACTACGGAATTTTTAACAATAGACATCATGTCATCCTTAATCAATATTTAAAAGTCAAGTTCAGGCTATTCTATCACAGCTGTAACTAAACAATCGGTTTACCTTAAACAAATACTTTTGGTGAACACAACAAAACCGAAAAAGTCCATATAAAAAACAAAATTGAATGATTCCAATCCATAAAAGTTGCTTTTTCACAACACAAAGTTGCTAAATTACAAAAAAATCCCCAAACGCAAAAACATTCCAAACCCTTAAATCCAACAACAGTTAAAAATAATCAAGCTATTGAATACAAATGATTTTTAAAATTTTCATTAATTATGAATATTTTTAGATTATTTTTTACCTACTCCCCTGATTTACATTATTTTCGCTAATTTTGTATTGATTTTAGTATGCAAACGGTTAAGCAACGTTGCATTGACCAATCCCGTGGGGCATAATAACGAAAAATTCAGCAATGAATTTCTACTGTACAGGCCGTTTGACGGCTATTTTTAGTTTAAATCGATTTAAAAAAGGTTCTTAAAAATGAAAAAATCTCTGTTCGCTGCTGCTTTGTTGTCTTTAGCTTTGGCCGCTTGTGGCGGTGCTGATAAAGCTGCTGAAACTGCTGCTTCTGCCGCTTCTGCTGCTTCTGAAGCCGCTGCATCTGCTACTGAAGCTGCTGCTTCTGCTGCTTCTGCTACCGAAGCTGCTGCTACTGAAGCCGCTGCTTCTGCTACCGAAGCTGCTGCTTCTGCTACTGAAGCCGCTGCTTCTGCTGCTTCTGAAGCTGCTAAATAATATTCTTTTGAATATAAGAAAAGCAGGATACCATTGCGTATCCTGCTTTTTTACATTCTTCATACTCCCTTTCCCGACTTTTCCGCCTGACTGCCATGCACCTTCACGACCGTTTTGCTGAGTTTCTTTCCACCTCTGAAATCATCGAAGCCACTCCGGCCTTGTTAAACGACCAACGTCGCCGTTTTGTTTCTTCGCCGGATATTGTCTTACAGCCGAACTCTGTCGAAAGCGTGCAGAAAATCATGCGTTTCTGTTTTGAAAACCGCATCCGCGTAACCCCGCAAGGCGGCAATACCGGATTATGCGGCGCAACGGTAACCACCGAAGGTGTACTGCTCAACCTCTCCAAGCTCAACCGCATCCGCGATATCAACCTTGCGGACAACAGCATGACGGTTGAAGCAGGCGTGATTTTGCAAAATGCTCAGAAGGCAGCAGCCGAAGCCGGACGACTGTTTCCACTCAGCCTTGCCAGCGAAGGCTCTTGCCAAATCGGCGGCAATATCGCCTGTAATGCCGGCGGTTTAAATGTCTTGCGTTACGGCAGCATGCGTGATTTGGTATTGGGTTTGGAAGTCGTTTTACCAAACGGCGAACTGGTTTCCCACCTTCAGCCCCTGCACAAAAACACGACTGGCTACGACTTGCGCCATCTTTTTATCGGCAGCGAAGGAACATTGGGTATCATTACCGCCGCCACACTCAAACTCTTTGCCCAGCCCAAAACCAAAGCGACCGCATGGGTAGGTTTAGACGATATTGAATCCGCAGTCTCGCTTTTGACTGCGGTGCAAGGCCATTTTGCCGAGCGCTTGACCAGCTTCGAGCTGATCAGCCGCTTTGCCCTCGATTTATCTTCGGAATTCAGCCAACTCAAAAAGCCTGCCGATGCGGAATGGCATATTTTGATTGAACTTGCAGACTCTGTTCCCGATGCGGGACTGGATGAAAAGCTTGCCGAATTTCTCTATCAAAGCGGATGGGAAAACAGCATTTTGGCGCAATCCGAGCAAGAGCGCTCCGACTTATGGGCCTTGCGTGAAAATATTTCCGCTTCCCAACGCAAACTCGGCACCAGCATCAAACACGACATCGCCGTCCCTATCGCCCAAGTGGCCGCCTTTGTCCGCCAATGCGCCCCTGCCTTGGAAACCCGTTTTCCCGGCATAAAAATTGTCTGCTTCGGACATTTAGGCGACGGCAGCCTGCATTACAATACATTCCTGCCCAACGTATTGAGTAACGAAGCCTACCAATACGAAGACGCCGTCAATACCATCGTTTATGAAAACATCCTTGCCTGCCACGGTACGATTGCCGCGGAACACGGCGTAGGCATCATCAAGAAACATTGGCTGCCCCGTGTGCGTACGCAAGCCGAACTCGTTCTGATGCATGCCATCAAAAATCAGCTCGACCCTTATGGCATTATGAATCCGGACAAACTCCTGCCTTCTCTGGATTAACAAAATACGAAAAGGCCGTCTGAAACATTTCAGACGGCCTTTTATCTTATCCAAACTATTTCAATGCCGTTTTCCAATCCAATCCGCCCAAGGACGGTACCTGTATCACTTCATTGGTATCCAAATTGACCGCTGTCAGCTCTCCGCCCCACAACGCGCCGGTATCCAAAGCGATAACCTGATCGGTATTAACGTAGCCCAATGACGACCAATGTCCGAACACGGTAATATAATCCAAATTCTGCCTATCGGGCGCTTTAAACCAAGGGCGCAGGTAAAGCGGCATTTTTTTCAGAGTGGATTTATATTCGTAATCCAATTCGCCTTTGTACGTCAGCGCACGCATACGGGTAAAGACGTTGATAATCATGCGTAGGCGCTCATAGCCTGTCAAATCGTCCGTCCACTCGGTCGGCTTGTTGCCGTACATTTTGCCAAAAAATTTCCTGTATTTTTTACCTTGCAATTCAGCCTCAGCTTCTCTGGCAAGGCTTTCGGCTTTATCAACCGACCATTGCGGCAAAATACCGGCATGCACCATTACATGCCTGTCGCCGCGTACCAAAAGCGGTTGATGACGCAGCCAGTCAAGCATGGCATGACTATCAGGATGGGTCAAAATCGGCTCAACCGTATCACTGCGCTTGAGCGTTCCTTCACCGCAACCGACTGCCAAAAGATGTAAATCATGATTGCCCAAAACCATTTGCACACTGCTGTCATGCTCTTTGGCAAATTTCAGGGTTTCCAAGGACTTCGGGCCGCGATTGACAATATCGCCGACCAGCCAAAGGGTGTCCGTACCATGATTAAAGCCGATTTTGGCAAGCAACAAAGTCAGCTCGTCAAAACAGCCTTGAATATCTCCGATTGCGTAATGTGCCATTATTATTGTTTTCCGTTGTTATTCTTTTCAGACGGCCTCAAGCCCAGCCCAGGCCGTCTGAAACATCAATTATGCGTTTAAAACCAATACTGCTTCCGCTTCAACCTGAACGCCTTTAGGCAGGCTGGCTACGCCAACCGCCGCGCGCGCAGGGAAAGGTTGTTCGATAAATTCAGCCATCACTTCATTGAACACGGCAAAGTTGGCCAAATCGGTCAAATAAGCATTGAGTTTGACGATATCGTTCAAAGAACCGCCGGCCGCTTCGGCTACGGCTTGCAGGTTTTTAAATACTTGCACTGCTTCGGCGCGGAAGTCGCCATTGCCGACCACAGTCATCGTAGCCGGATCCAAAGGAATCTGACCGCTCATATAAACCGTATCGCCTGCGCGGACTGCTTGGCTGTATGCGCCAATCGCGGCAGGGGCTTTGTCAGTATGGATAATGGTTTTAGACATGATATTCTCCTCAAATAGAAATGTCAGAAACAGGGGGAAGCTTCGAATTTTACTTTCAACAGAAATACGTTTCAATAAAAGCATTCAATTAATGCGTTTCTCCCGTCTTGTTCTTCCTCGATTTTAAACCTACAATCCCACACATTATTCATTTCAAAGCCGAAATTATTATGTTTTTTGTCTTATCCCCAGCCAAAAACCTCAACGAAAAAGACCCCTCCCCCATCAGCAGCTTTACCCTGCCCGACCTTCTGCCCGAAGCAGAAATCCTGATGCAGGAGTTGCGCCAGCTTGCCCCTCAACAAATCGCCGAACTGATGCATGTTTCCGACAAAATCGCCCTGCTCAACGCCGAACGCAATGCCGTATGGCACACGCCGTTTACCCCTGAAAACGCCAAACAGGCCGTATTTATGTTCAACGGCGACGTCTATGAAGGCATCGCCGCCAATACGCTCAAACCGGAACAAATCGACTACCTGCAACAACACGTCCGCCTGCTCTCCGGCTTATACGGCGTACTGCGCCCGCTCGACTTGATGCAACCCTACCGCTTGGAAATGGGCACAGCCTTTGCCAACTCACGCGGCAAAAACCTCTACGAATTTTGGGGCGATAAAATCACCGACCTACTCAACCAAACGCTGAAGCAGGCCGATAGCGACGTTTTAATCAACCTCGCCTCACAAGAATATTTCAAATCTGTCAACACCAAAAAACTCAACGCACGCCTGATTACACCGATTTTCAAAGACGAGAAAAACGGCAAATACAAAATCATCAGCTTCTACGCCAAACGTGCGCGCGGTTTGATGGTGCGCTACGCGGCAGAACACGGCATTACCGAGCCTGAAATGCTCAAAAATTTCGACTACGAGGGCTATTCATTCAATGAAGCAGCTTCAAACGAAGCCGAATGGATATTCATGCGTGAAGAACAATCCAAATAAAAACAGAATCCTAGATATTTTTTCTAAAATACCTCTTGATAAAGACCGTAAGTTCCATTAATATTACGGCTTCAAGAATGGAAGCGTGGCAGAGCGGTTTAATGCAACGGTCTTGAAAACCGTCGAGGGTTGATAGCCCTCCGTGAGTTCGAATCTCACCGCTTCCGCCATTCTTAATATTTTTTTATCTAGTGAAAATGAAATGCGAGACTTGATGATTCAAGTCTTTTTTATTTTCAAATCCAAAGAATCCCGTAAAGGCCGTCTGAAACTTTCTATAACATAGTTTCAGACGGCCTAATACCTTTGAAATCCCCCAAATCCCTAAAGCCCCACCCAGACATTTAAGAATTTGGGGGAATTTTCAAAGGTATTTACTTTTCTAATCTTTGCCGTCAAGGGTATCGGCCTACCTATCACCAATGCAGAATTTTTGCTCGACCATGGAGGGGCGTTTTCTATGCAGACGCGATCGTGCATTTTGCCTTAGAGCCATGTGCCGCCGTATCGTTTGCAGTAGGGTTGCTGCATATTCCAAGATGTTGCCACAGAGTACTGCCGTTGCTTTCATCTTGAGAAGGTCGCGGTAAACGGCATTATGATGGGGTGTCATTCGATGATGGTGTGGTGGTAGGACAGGTCTTGAATGTGGTATCGTTCTTCTTGGGTCAGTTGCGTGTCGCTCATGGTAATCTTTCTTATAGGAAAGGCCGTATATTGCTGCATCCAAACTTTTCCATTATAGAAAGTTTGCCCTTCAAATCCGTTACTACTGGCCTCTATTTATCATTATTTAATCGCTACAAGGATATTTAAATGAAACGGGAAACCATTGCCCTGCATGCAGGCTATCAATCCGAACCAACTACCAAATCCGCTGCTGTCCCCATTTACCAAACCACTTCCTACACTTTCGACAACACGCAACACGGCGCAGACTTGTTCAATCTTGATGTAGCGGGCAATATCTACACCCGTATGATGAATCCGACCACTGCCGTTTTGGAAGAACGCGTTGCCCGTTTGGAAGGCGGTATCGCCGCATTGGCTGTCGCCAGCGGTATGGCGGCAATTACCTATGCCGTTCAAACCTTGGTTGAAGCAGGCGACAACATCATCGCAACCAAAACGCTCTACGGCGGCACTTACAATTTCTTTGCCCACAGCCTGCCGCGCCAAGGCATAGAAGTACGCTTTATCGATCCGGCCAAACCCGAAGAAATTGCTGCCAATACCGACAGCCGCACCAAACTGGTGTATTGCGAATCTATCGGCAATCCCGCCATCAATGTCGTTGATATTCCAGCATTCGCACAAGCCGCGCACGCTCAAGGGCTGCCACTGATGGTGGACAACACCGTTGCTACGCCCACATTGTTCCGCCCGATCGAGCACGGTGCCGACATTGTTATCCAATCCTTGACCAAATACATCGGCGGTCACGGTACAACGATTGGCGGTGCCATTATCGACGGCGGCAAATTCCAATGGGCAGGCAATCCGCGCTTTGAAAAAACTTTCAATCAGCCTGATCCGTCTTACCACGGCATAAACTACTGCGAACATTTTGGTGCAGCCGCCTACATTGCCCGCGCTCGCGTCGTCCCATTGCGTAATACCGGTGCCGCCCTGTCTCCGCACAGCGCATTTTTACTGCTTCAAGGTTTGGAAACCCTCGCCCTGCGTATGGAACGTCATTGCGAAAACGCCCTAAAAGTAGCCGAATTCTTAAAGAAACATCCGCGGGTCGAATGGGTGAACTATCCTGCACTGCCTGACAGTCCGTATAAAGCTTTGATTGACCGCGACTACGGCGGAAAAGCCTCAGGTTTGCTGAGTTTTGGTATTAAAGGCGGCCGTGAAGCCGGCGCGAAATTCATTGACGCACTGCAACTCTTCCTGCGTTTGGTGAATATCGGCGATGCCAAATCGCTGGCTACCCATCCTGCCACAACGACCCACCGTCAGCTTGACGATGCAGAACTCGCCGCAGCAGGCGTCAGCCCCGACATGGTACGCCTGAGCGTCGGTATCGAGCATATCGATGATTTGCTTGCCGACTTGGCGCAGGCATTGGATGCCGCACAGGCATAGGCAATAGCAGCGCTAATTAGATGAAAAAAGCCTCCGCTTAAAAAGGCCGTCTGAAAATTTCTTTTCAGACGGCCTTTTCCTTTTCTACAAATCAAATGCGGCGTTAATCAAACGTTTGGTGTAATCGTTTTGCGGATGGTAGAAAATCTGATCCGCGCTGCCGTACTCAACCATTTCGCCCTGCTTCATCACAATCACATTATCACTGACAGCGCGCACGACAGACAAATCATGACTGATGAACATATAAGTCAGGCCGTATTTCTTCTGCAAGTCGCGCAAAAGTTCGACCACTTTGGATTGTACGGAGCGGTCAAGTGCAGAGGTCGGCTCGTCCAAAAGGATGAATTTCGGGCGCAGGATAACGGCGCGTGCAATAGCGATACGCTGACGCTGGCCACCGGAGAATTCATGCGGATAGCGGTTGAGCGCATCAAGCGGCAGGGACACTTCCTTCATGACTTCCAAAACGCGTTGGATACGTTCTTTTTTGGTCATTTCAGGATGATGAACCGTCAAACCTTCGCCAATAATCTCACCAACGGTCAGGCGTGGGGAAAGCGAACCGAACGGATCTTGGAACACAATTTGCCGTTGCGATTTCAGACGGCGTGCTTCTTCGGCGGTATAGTTTTTCAGGTCTTTGCCTTCAAAGGAAATATGGCCGGTATAAGGCAGCATCTGCATGACGGCTTTGCCCAGCGTGGATTTGCCGGAACCGGACTCGCCGACGACGCCCAATGTTTCGCCTTCTTTAATTTTGAGGCTGATGCCTTTGACGGCGTCAAAAGTTTTGAGCGGCTTTCCGAAAAAGTTTTGCTTCAATACGAAAGAAACATTGACATTATCGGCATCGATTAACACACCGGCGTTGTTTTCTTCCGGCTCTTTCATGCCTTTTGGAATGGCATTGATGAGTTCGGCGGTATATTCGTGTTTCGGATGAGCAAATACTTCTTTGATTTTGCCGCGCTCGACAATTTCACCGTTACGCATAACGCAGACGGTTTTGGAATAGTGTTCCGCCAAACCCAAATCGTGGGTAATGAAGATAATCGCCATGCCCATTTGCTGTTGCAAATCGTGGAGCAAATCGAGAATTTCGGCTTGAATGGTCACATCCAAAGCTGTGGTCGGCTCATCGGCAATCAACAGGTCAGGTTCATTAATGAGTGCCATGGCAATCATAATGCGTTGCAGCTGACCGCCGGAAAACTCGTGAGGATATTGTTTCATGCGGCGCTCGGCTTCTTTGATGCCCACACGCTCCAGCAATGCCAATGCTTTTTGTCCTGCTTCTTTTTTGCCGAGCTTTCTATTGTGCACACGCGCCGCTTCAATCAGTTGCGCACCGATACGCATAAACGGATTGAGCGAGGTCATCGGCTCTTGGAAAATCACGCTGATGCGGTTGCCGCGCAAATCACGCAGGGTTTTCTCATCGGCATCCAAAATGGAAATGCCGTCAAAAGTAATGCGCGAATCTTTGCTGTATCGGGCAAATTTCTCAGGCAGCAGGCGCATAACGGACATAGATGTTACAGACTTGCCCGAGCCGGATTCGCCGACCAAAGCCAATGTTTCGCCCTCTGCCACTTTAAAGCTGACATTACGCACGGCGTGCACGTTTTTTTCATGCAATTCAAAATTGATGTCCAGATTTTCTACAACCAGTAACTGTTTTGTCATTTTGATTATCCTTTTGGTTGCGGTTTAGCGGTCTTTCGGGTCGAGCGCATCGCGCAGGCCGTCGCCGATAAAGTTGAAACAGAACAAAGTGGTTACCAAGAAGAAACTCGGCACGAGCAGCTGCCATGGTGCAGCTTCCATAGAAATCGCGCCTTCTTGCAACATCGAACCCCAACTGGTCATCGGCTCTTGCACGCCCAAGCCCAAGAAGCTCAAGAAAGATTCAAACATAATCATGCCCGGCACCAGCAAAGAGGCATACACCATCACCACGCCCAAAACATTCGGAATAATGTGGCGCGTCACGATTTTACGTTTTGCCACGCCGCTCACACGCGCCGCTTCGACAAACTCTTTATGCTTCAAGCTCAAGGTTTGACCGCGCACGATACGCGCCACGTCCAACCAAGACACCAAACCCACGGCGGCAAAAATCAAAAGCAAGTTGCGGCCAAAGAACGTGGTCAGCAGAATCACGAAAAACATAAACGGAAACGCGTTCAAAATTTCCAAAAAGCGCATCATCAGCGAATCGAGCTTACCGCCGATAAAGCCGGCAATCGCACCATAAAGCGTACCGATGACAACAGCCACCAATGCGCCGGCCACACCGACCAGCAAGGAAATACGTCCGCCGGTTGCCGCACGCGACAACAAATCGCGGCCGAGCAAGTCCGTACCCAGATAGTGATGGGTAGAAAAGGACGGCGGAATCTGCATATTGTCCCAGTCGGTAAAGTCGTAGGTGTAGCGGACAATCCATGGCGCCACAATCACAAAAATGCTGATCAGCAACAGGATGATAATGCTGTACACCGCCGCTTTGTTTTGTTTAAAACGCCGCCATGCGTCACTCCACAGGCTTTTGCCGTGTACTTGGGCGTATTCTGCTGCCTCTGCGAGGGCCTGAGTCTGCTTCTTTTTAAATAACATAATGTTCTCTCTCGCTTTTTATTCTTTCTTCAGGCCGTCTGAACATTTCAGACGGCCTTTGCGCAAATGGGATTAATAACGGATTTTCGGGTCAATAATGGCATACAGAATATCGAGGATGGCGTTGAACAAAATGGTCATGATGCCGACCAAAATCGTCAAACCCAAAATCATGCCGTAGTCACGGTTAAGCGCGCCGTTGACAAATAATTGTCCGACGCCGGGAATACCGAACACGTTTTCAATCACAATGGAGCCGGTAATGATGCCGACGAATGCCGGACCTAAGAAAGAAACAATCGGCAGCATGGCGGGACGCAGCGCATGGCGCAGGATGATGCGGCTCATGGGCAGGCCTTTGGCGCGTGCCGTGCGGATAAAGGGGCTGTTCAATACTTCGATCATCGCGCCGCGCGTAATCCGCGCGATACTGGACACATAACCGATGGACAAAGTAACGACAGGCAAAATCAAGTTCATCAGTGCGCCATCGTTCCAGCCGCCTGCAGGCAGCCATTGCAGTCTGACGGCAAACACCAACACCAATACCGGCGCCATCACAAAGCTGGGAACGACGATACCAGTCATCGCACCGCTCATCAGCGAATAATCCAGCCAACTGTTTTGTTTTAAGGCGGCGATGATGCCGATAAACATACCGAAGATGGCGGCAATCAAAAAGGCGTAGAAGCCAAGTTCTGCCGATACCGGCAGGGATTGGGCAAGCAACTCATTAACGCTGAAATCTTTATATTTGAACGACGGCCCCAAATCTCCCTGTGCCAACTGCTTGAGGTAGTGGAAATATTGGAGGTACATCGGATCATTGAGGTGGTATTTGGCTTCGATGTTGGCCATGACCGCAGGCGGCAAATTGCGTTCACCTGTGAACGGGCTGCCCGGTGCAAGCCGCATCAGGAAAAAAGATACGGTAATCAACACCAGCATGGTCGGGATGGAAGCACATATCCGTTTGATGATGAATTTCAACATAATCAGGCTGTCCTGTCTGAACATACCGGACTCGTGAAAACAAGCTGACCTGAAGCGGAAATCGGATGAATGGCAGCAGGCATCTGTAACGTCGCCGCGCCGGTTTCTCTCTCTATTCCGACCGGGTTATTGTTTTTATTCGGAGTCGGGTAAGGTTTTTTAGTTTTTAGATAATTGTTGTTATAAGGCCGTCTGAAACTTTGTATCCGCCGTTTCAGACGGCCTTTCACGTTAACGCGCCAAAGGTTCGGTGCGTTCAATCAGCCATGCTTTGGCCGCGCCTTCTGTCAAAGGCTCGAGACGGCGGCGCACTTCAGCGTGATATTGGTTCAGCCATTCGATTTCGCTGCCGGTCATCAGTTTGGTATCGATAAGGCGCGTATCGATTGGGCAGAGGGTAACAGTTTCAAAATACAGGAATTTGCCGAACTCGGTTTCCTCTGGGTTTTCAACCGGACGGTTGATTACCAAACTTTCGATACGGATACCCCATTTGCCCGGACGGTAAAGACCCGGCTCGTTGGAAGTCAGCATGCCTGACTTCATCGCGTGATGCGGTTGCGGCACGGCGGCAACGGCAATGCTTTGCGGACCTTCATGCACATTGAGGAAATAGCCCACGCCATGACCTGTACCGTGACCGTAATCGCATTGTGCCTGCCAGAGCGATTTGCGGCAGATGGCATCAATCATCGGGCCTTTGATGTTTTCAGGGAAAATGGTTTCCGCCAGAGAAATATGCGCTTTCAACACCAAAGTGTAATCGCGCTTCATGGCCGCACTCGGATTGCCAACAGGCACCACGCGCGTAATGTCGGTCGTACCGCCCCAGTATTGGCCGCCGGAATCAATCAGCAGCATACCGTCGCCTTTGATTTTGCTGTTGTTTTCCGGTGTCGCGCTGTAATGAGGCAAGGCGGCATTGGCATTGTAGCCGGCGATGGTGTCGAAACTTGGCGAAATAAAGCCGGGACGTTGGCTGCGGTGTTTGTAGAGCATGCCGTCGATGTCCAGCTCGCTCAATTCGCCGCCGTCTGCCAAGATTTGTTCAAACTCGGCAAAGAAGCCGCACAATGCCGCGCCGTCTTCCGCCATGGTATTGCGGATATGGGCGATGTCGGCATCGGATTTAACCGATTTGAAGAATGTGCTTGGGTGGATGGCTTCAATCAAACGGACGTCTTCAGGCAGGCGGCGCAAAGTACCGACGGCGGTTTTGTTCGGATCAATCAGCAATGCGCCCTTAACACTTGCCAAGTAATCCGCCGCTTGCGCATAAGGCAATACTTCAAAACCTGCCACTTTCAAGGCTTCGGCAGATTCGGCTTTCAGACGGCCTGCATCGGTAAACAATACGGCTTTGTCTTGACTGATAAACAGATGGGACAAGAACACAGGGTTGAACGGCACATCATCGCCGCGCAGATTGGTAATCCAAGCGATGTCGTCCAAAGAAGAAACCAAATGCGCATCTGCGCCCTGCTCCTTCATAGCCGCACGGATACGAGCCAGTTTTTCGGCCGCAGTTTCGGAAACATAGTCGGGATGGTGAACGTAGATTTCCGGAGTCGGCAATGCAGGACGGTCGTCCCACACTTCGTCCAACAAGGTTTCAGGATATTCGAGGCGGATGTTTTTGGCGGCAAGTGCCTGTTTCAAACCGCGCTCGCCGCTGAGTGCGAACATATCGGCAGGCGCGCCGACCACTGCGCCCTCGGGCAGATTTTGTGCCAACCACTCGGTATAAGGCGCATCAACGCCCATTTTTTGCAGCTCGATGCCGTTTGGCGCAAGCTGTTGGCCTGCCTGTTCCCAATAGCGGCTATCCGTCCACACGCCTGCTTTATCGGCGGTCACCACCAAAGTGCCGGCCGAACCGGTAAAGCCGGAAAAATCACGACGTGCCTGCCAATGCTCGGGCAGGTATTCGGAAAGGTGTGGATCGGCGGAAGGAATGACAAACGCGTCCACGCCATGTTTTTTCATGGCTTCGCGTAAAGCGGACAAACGTTGTTGTACAGATTTCATGTGTTATGTCTCCTGTTGTTTCAGACAGCCTCTGTCATCAAGGCCGTCTGAAAACTTGTGCTGTCTATAATCAATCTATTTTTTCGGTGCGAACGACCAGTTCTTGACTGTGTAGTTCCGTAAAGGGTCTTTGTCGGAATAGCCGATAATATCGGGTTTGACCATACGCACTTCAACCTGATGATACAACGGAATCAGTGTAGCGTCTTCTTGAAGCTGCTTCTCCGCATCGGCATAGAGCTGGCTGCGCGCTTCCTTGCTGACGCCATCTTTCAGCGTATTGTTCATAAATGTGTCAAACGCCGCGCTTTTGTAGCGGAATGCATTGTTTGAGTTGTTGGATTTCAAAATATTGAGCATGCCCGCCGGATCGTTAAAATCGGAACACCAACCACTGAACGAAACCTTGAAATTGCCTTGCGCGCGCGTATCCAAATAAGTTTTCCATTCCTCGTTAGACAAAGTCGGACGGATAAACGGAATGGCAGCTTTCCACACCGACTGCACGGCAGTAATTTGTTTTTTGGATGCTTCGCTGGTGCTGTACAAAATATCGAACTCAAGCGGATGGTCATCGTTGTAGCCTGCTTCGTTCAACAGTTTGCGTGCGGTTTCGATGCGTTTTTCAGGCGTCCACTCTTTCCACTCCGGATAAACAGGAATCACGCCCTGCATTTGCGGCGGCGTCAATTGGAACGCAGGCGTATCGCCACGGCCACCCACTTTGACGACGATGTCGCGGCGCGTCAGCATATTGAGTGCCTTGCGGACGCGCGGATCGTTAAACGGCGCCGCTTCGTGGTTCGGCTCCAAATACCAGCTGCACAAAGAAGTTGTACGTTTCACTTGTCCCGGAAACTCAATATCCGCCACTTTGACCTGATCGCTGGGAATACCGTAAGTCACATCAATTTCATTGGCGCGATAACGGTTGTACTCGCCGCTACCTGACAAGAAAACCGCCTTCGGAATGGCCACTTTGTCTTTATCGTAATAATTGGGGTTGCGTTCCATATTGATGTGGCTGTTGACTTTCCAATCCTTTAACAGATAAGCGCCACTGGAAACATAATGACCGGGCTGCGTCCACTTGTTGCCGTATTTTTCGACAGTGGCGCGGTGCACCGGAAATGTGAATTGCTGAATCAGCATATCGGGGAAATAAGGCACGGGCGCAATCAGCGTAAATTGCAGGGTCTTCGCGTCCAATGCCTTGACGCCCAATGTCTCAGGCTTGGCTTTACCGTTTAATATATCTTCCGCATTTTCCACTTGGGCATCGACCAAATAGCTGCCGAAAGGTGCGCCGGTGGCCGGATCGGCAAGACGACGGAAGCTGTACACGAAATCTTCGGCAGTAATCGGATCTCCATTGCTCCATTTGGCATCACGCAGATGGAAGGTCCAAATACGCTCGCCCTCGCTCTCCCATTTTTCCGCCAAAGCAGGAATGGTTTTACCTTCGGCATCCGTACCGACCAAACCATCCATCAACTGACGGATAATCGCACCGGCCGCCATATCGCCGCTCATCTGAGGATCCAGCGTACCCGGCTCAACGCCGTTGCTGACCACCACGCGCTCATAATCGGTACGTTTAAATTCAGGAGCAGGCTTGACATCACGGCTGCACGCCGACAACGCGAATACGGCAGCCAATGATGCAGCCAACAGCGGATAGGTTTTTCCGGCCATATTTCATTCCTTCTTTTGGGTATTCTTCTTTTTCAGACGGCCTGATTATTCAAACTACACTTAACTACAAATATTTGAGGTTTTTAAACCCAGTTAAATCCTCTATTTCCAGATATAAAAATAGTGTTTAAAACTACCTATACCATCGAAATAAAAGCAGCCGTCCAAGATTGTTGGCAAATTAACACAAAAATACGTAACTGAAAACTATTTTTCAATTTATCCTACGATAAGTTACAAATGTATTGATTTTTTATAATTTGTCAAATAAGATTATCCGAATTTCCCGTCCCCAATTAAGAAAAAGACATAAAAGGAGAACAAAATGAACAAGTTATCTTGTTTTATTGCCACTACCCTCATCGGCTCTTCCATAAGCTTCGCCCACGCCGAACCTAAAATGAGCGGCACCATCTACATCATGACCGAGGTCGAACACAACAATAAAACCGGTGTAACCAATACAACCATTTCCGATAAAAGTTCCAGTCTTTATCTCTCCGATGAAGTACGACTCAACGACGACTTATGGCTGAAATGGCAACTTGGCTCCTTTATTTACTTCGATTCCGACCGCTGGGGCGGCTGGGGTACTGCCGACTCATACGTCGCGCTCAACAGCTACAAAAACCTTGGCACCGTCAAAATGGGTTACATCAGTACGCCCATGAACAGCATTTATCTGAACCCGTTCGACACCAACAGCCCAATTTTAGAATTCGGCAAAATTTCCCGCTTCGGCCAACGCCGTGTTTCCATGGCTTATGAGTCGCCTTGGAAAAACGGTTTCCAATTCAAATTCAACGTTTCCCCCGGTTCCAATGCCGCGCGCAACAACAATGACTGGAATCCGGACAAAAAACGTGACGGCGACTGGGTCTTCGGCTGGGGCGTGGACTACTACCACCCAAACAACGGCTTTAACGCCCACTACGCTGCCGAATACGCACCCAACGACTCCCCAACCGAACCCAAAGACTTCCAAGCCCATGCATTTATGGCCGGATACAGCAAAGACAAAATCTCCGTCGATGCCGCGTTCCAATACGCCAAAAATACTTGCGACGGCTTCAGCTGCTGGGGCGTATGGAAAGATGCGGCAGGCAACGTAGCCGGTTCTTACGACAAAGAAATCAACAACACCAAAGAATTTATGGTGTCCGGCTCATACAAAGTGGGCAATTTCAAACCTCAAATCGGCTTTGCCTACGGTAAAAGCTCTGTCGGCGAAGACTACAAACACGTCGCCGTCAGCACCGATTACAGCTTCTCCAAACGAACAACCGCCACACTCGGTGCCGGCTGGTTGAAAGAAAACGTCAATCCGAAATACGAAGAAGATTTGCCGAAAAAATCTTCTTACGCCGTGGGCATGGTATTCAAACACCGCTATTAATGCCTGACAGATTAAAGGCCGTCTGAAACAATTTGTTCAGACGGCCTTTTCTACATCCTATAATTAAACTTGCAGCCCACCTTAAAAATCATTACATTGCCCACACTCAAGCAACAAAAACGTCATCATGAATGCCCACCGCACCCTCATCATCTCCGTTTTTATCGTCGCCAGCTGCGGCCTCGCTTACGAGCTCATCATCGCCGCTCTCGCAAGCTATCTTTTGGGCGACAGTATTTTGCAGTTTTCCTCCGTCATCGGGCTTTATCTGTTTTCAATGGGTATCGGTGCCCACCTGACCCAATACATCAAAGATAAAGACGTGTTGCACCGCTTCATCGAAATCGAACTTCTGGTCGGCATCATCGGCGGCATTTCCGCGCTGGCATTATTTGTGGCCTTCGGTTTATCCGCCGCCCCGTTCCGTACCCTGCTCTACGCTTTTGTACTGATTGTCGGCATGGTTGTCGGCATGGAAATCCCGTTGGTCATGCGCGTGTTAAACCAAAAAGGGGCGGAATTTAAAGAACTCGTTTCCAAAGTCCTGACCTTCGACTACTTGGGCGCACTTGCCGTCTCCTTATTATTTCCGCTCCTGCTCGCCCCAAAACTCGGTATGGCGCGTTCAGCCTTGTTGTTTGGCATTTTCAACGCCGCCGTCGCCTATCTGACCGCGCGTGTATTCAAATCCGAATTACCCCGCTACCACGCCATCCGTACGCGTGCGTTTATCGTATTGACCGCGCTCATTACGCTCTTCGCCTACGCCGACCGCATTTCCTTCAAAGCCGAACAAAGCTATTTCGGCGATCCCGTCGTTTATCAAAGCCACTCGCCCTACCAACGGCTCGTCGTTACCCGCTGGAAAGACGACACCCGCCTCTATATCAACGGCAACCTGCAATTTTCCTCACGCGACGAAGCCCGTTACCACGAAGCACTCGTTCTGCCCGCCATGCAGATGGTTCCCAATGCCGAACGCGTCCTGATTCTCGGCGGCGGTGACGGCTTGGCGGCACGCGAAGTCTTGAAATATCCGCAGGTCAAAAATGTTACTTTGGTCGATCTCGACCCCGACATGACTGCTACTTTTAAAACCTCCGCCACCTTGAGCGCGCTCAACCAAGGCTCGCTGTCCCATCCCAAAATGCACGTCATCAACGACGATGCCGCCAAATGGCTGGAAGGGTCGTCTGAAAAATTCGACGTTATTATCATCGACCTGCCCGACCCGTCCAATTTTTCGCTGGGCAAACTCTACTCCGTCCCCATGTACCGCCTCGTTGCCCGCCATCTTGAGCCGCAGGGCAAGATTGTTGTGCAATCGACTTCGCCTTATTTCGCCCCTAACGCCTATTGGTCGGTCGTCGCCACCCTCGAAGCGGCCAAGCTGAATACCGCGCCCTATCATGTCTACGTCCCCTCCTTTGGCGAATGGGGATTTGTGCTGGCAGGGTTTGACCAAAACTTCTCCGTTCCGCAAAAATTCGACGTCCCCACCCGCTATCTCAATGCCCAGACCGCCGCCGAAATGTTCCGCTTTCCGCCCGATATGGCAAGGCGCAAGGTTGAAGCAAATTATTTGAACAACCAAATTCTCGTCAGCTATTTTGAAAGCGATTGGAACAATGTGATGCGATAGAATATCTAAAGGCCGTCTGAAACATCTGTCTTCTTTTTATCTCCGTTCAGACGGCCTCATCGCCTGTTTACCCTTTTTCACAAAGCATTTGCTTGAAAAAATAAGGTTTATCTTTATCTAGATAAAACACAATCGACACTATCCGTTGAATGAAGGAACAAACACTTATGCAGTATTTTGGAATCGGTTTTTTGGTTTTAATCTTTTTGGAAATCATGTCCATCGTCTGGGTTGCCGACTGGATAGGTGGCGGCTGGACGCTGTTTGTGATGGCTCTCAGCTTTATCAGCGGTATCTTTATGCTGCGCCATACCGGCATTTCCGGCCTTTTGCTCGCAGGCGCAGCCGTCCGCAGCGGCCAAAACATTTCCCTCTATCAGATGCTGTGGCCGATTCGCTATACCGCCGCCGCGGTTTTCCTGCTCAGCCCAGGCTTTATTTCAACCGCTGTCGCCCTGCTCTTACTGATTCCGTTTAAAGGCAACGCGGCCGTTTCTTCTACGCAGTCTTTCCAAAGCCGTCAGACTTATAGCTCCGCCAAAGATGATGAAGACATTATCGAAGGCGAATATACGGTTACGCGCACCAGCAAAGCCGACAAACCGCAAGACTATATCGAACACAAACCCGATTGACGACTTCCTTTATAAAAGGCCGTCTGAATTAGGAATACCTCAAAAGTGTTTCATATTTCAGACGGCCTTAGTCATTTCCAGGCTTTGAAAATGTAAATATCGGTTTGTAATTCGGTTATTCCGCATAAATCATTTAAAATAAGCAACTATTTTGATTCTAAAAACGACACGGTATCCAATGAACGTTCAACGTCTTTTCCCTCTCTCCCTCAGCTTGATTACCGCCGCTGTTTTATCGGCGTGCGCCACCCAAAACACACCGACTGCTTCGAAAACCGAAACCGTCGTTCAGCCTAAATCTACTTCTATTCCTTCACGCCGCGCCGACAGCGAATCCAAAGTTCTGTCCGATTACAGCCAATACCAAAGCGCCATCGATGCTGCCAAACGTGGCGACGATGCTTGGGTACAACAATTTTTATCCCAAGCCAGCGACAGCGCAATGGCTGAAAACGTCCGCAACGAATGGCTGAAAACCTTGGGCGCGCGCGGCCAATGGGATTTGTTCCGTCAAGAATTCAGCAAATTGAACGCTGCCGGCGTCGCACAAGAAGTGCAATGTTATGCTGATTTGAGCAGCGGCAATTACAGCAAAGCCGCCGAACTGGTTCGCGTGACCAGCAAACTGCCTGCCGGCTGTACCCGCTTGGTTGAAAGCGCGGCAGCTTCAGGCCGTCTGAACACCAACGACGCATGGCGTCGCGTGCGCGGCTTGTTGAGCAACAGCCAAACCACAGATGCACGCAACCTCGCCGCCGCATTGGGCAGCCCCTTTGAAGGTGGCGCACAAGGTGCGACCGAATACAGCCTGTTGAGCGTAATCGGCAAAGATGCACGCAAATCCGCTTCTGCCGCAGCCACCCTGTCCGACATGGAACCCGGCCTCAGCCTCGAACAACGCAGCTTTGCATGGGGCGTATTGGGCCACTACCATGCACAAAGCCAAAACATGCCGACTGCTTTGAGCTACTACGGCCGCGTTTCCGACCGCAAGCAACTGACCGACGAACAATTGGAATGGTACGCACGCGCCGCTTTGCGCCTGCAACGTTGGGACGAATTGGCAAGCGTGATTCAGCATATGCCTGAAAAACTGCAAAAAGACCCGACATGGCAATATTGGCTGGGCCGCAGCTTTGCCGCACAAGGCAAAAGCAGCCAAGCCAAAGAAATGTATGAAAAAGCCGCCGCTTCCGGCCGCAATTTCTACGCCGTAATGGCAGGTGAAGAACTAGGCAGCCGCATCAATACGCGCAACAATGTTTCCGATGCCGATGCCAAAGACGTCCGCCGCATGAGCGAAGACGGTGCCATCAAACGCGCATTGGTTCTGTTTAAAAACAGCCAAAGCAACGGCGACTCTAAAATGCGCCGTCAGGCACAAGCAGAATGGCGTTTTGCCACCCGCGACTTTAACGAAGACAACCTGCTGACTGCCGCACAAGTTGCTTTTGACAACCAGTTCTACGACATGGCAATCAACAGTGCAGACCGTACCGACCACAAACTCAACTACAAACTGCGCTACCTCTCTCCGTTTAAAGACCTAACCGTCCGCTATGCCGCACAGGCTGGTATTGACCCGGCATGGGTTTACGGTTTGATTCGCCAAGAAAGCCGCTTTGTCATGGGCGCACAATCCAGCGTCGGCGCACAAGGCCTGATGCAGGTCATGCCTGCGACCGCCCGCGAAATCGCCGGCAAAATCGGCATGAGCAGCAGCGAACTCTACACCATGGACGGCAACATCCGCATGGGTACTTGGTACATGGCAGATGCCAAACGCCGCCTGCAAAATAACGAAGTGATGGCCACCGCAGGCTACAACGCCGGCCCAGGCCGCGCCCGCAACTGGCAGGCTTCTTCTCCTTTGGAAGGCGCCATCTACGCCGAGACCATCCCATTCACCGAAACCCGTGATTACGTGAAAAAAGTCATGACCAACGCGACTTATTACGCGTCATTGTTCAACGAACCGCAAACTTCGTTGAAACAACGTATGGGTACGGTTCCCGGTCGTTATTAATACGAGATAGGCCGTCTGAAAAGTGAGACAGAATCAAACGTTCAGACGGCCTGCAACCTTGACAGACTATCGGGTTTATAAGATAATCGCCCGATTGTTTCTGACCGAAAAGGTCACTTGCACGGCAAAAGCCGACTTGTTAGGAGGTGATGTTTACATCACGGCGCGTATCCCGCCCTGCCCTAGGCAAACCAGCGATACAACAACTCCCCCATTATGACAAACCGTCCTCTATTTCTTAAAACGGTTTGATTGAACAAAATTTAAAGGAAATAAAATGCCTGCTATTCGTGTTAAAGAGAATGAACCATTTGAAGTTGCCATGCGTCGTTTCAAACGTGCCGTAGAAAAAACCGGTCTGTTGACCGAACTGCGCGCCCGTGAAGCGTACGAAAAACCAACTACTGAACGCAAACGCAAAAAAGCTGCTGCAGCCAAACGTCTGCAAAAACGTCTGCGCAGCCAACAACTGCCTCCTAAAATGTACTAATTACAGGCCTGCCCTGTGATAAACGACACACCGCAAGGGCAGCTTTGTGGTGTGTTTTGTTTTTTCAGGCGGCCTCTTTATATAAAGTGAGAACATTATGAGCCTAAAAACACAATTAACCGAAGACATGAAAACTGCCATGCGCGCCAAAGACCAAGTGTCTTTAAGCACCATTCGCCTGATTAATGCCGCCATCAAACAATTTGAAGTAGATGAGCGTACCGAAGCCGATGACGCAAAAGTCATCTCCATCCTGACCAAAATGGTGAAACAACGCAAAGACAGTGCCAAAATCTATACCGAAGCCAGCCGTCAAGATTTGGCTGACAAAGAAAACGCGGAAATCGAAATCCTCAACCGCTACCTGCCCCAAATGATGTCTGCAGAAGAAATCAAAACTGTCGTTGAAGCAACTATTGCAGAAACCGGTGCATCAGGCATGGCAGATATGGGTAAAGTCATGGGCGTACTGAAAACCCGCCTGACCGGAAAAGCCGACATGGGCGAAGTCAACAAGGTTTTGAAAGCCGCATTGACTGCTTAATCATCAATAATCAAAAAGGCCGTCTGAAATATTATTTTCAGACGGCCTTTCTTATTGTGCTCATCAAGCAGCAGTTACTTTACCTTCATGACGCAACAAAGTAATCAAATCGCTGATACGTTTTTTCATGGAACGGCGATCGACAATTTGGTCGATTGCGCCCTTCTCCAACAAAAATTCTGCACGTTGGAAACCTTCCGGCAAGGTTTCGCGTACAGTCTGCTCGATAACGCGCGGACCTGCAAAACCAATCAGAGCATTCGGTTCTGCCAAAACCACATCACCCAAGAAGGCAAAGCTGGCAGATACGCCGCCCATGGTCGGGTCGGTCAATACGGAAATAAACGGCAGACGTTTTTCAGTCAGCAAATGCAAAGCCGCGCTGGTTTTCGTCATCTGCATCAAAGAGTTCAAACCCTCCTGCATACGCGCACCACCGGAAGCCGCCACGCAAATAAACGAACAATTATCTGCAACAGCACGGCGTACACCCTGAACGAAACGCTCACCCACGACCGAACCCATAGAGCCGCCGATAAAACGGAATTCAAACGCAGCCACCACGACAGGCAGGCCGTTCATGGTGCCTTTCATAACAACCAAAGCATCGTCTTCGCCGGTTGCTTTGCGCGCAGCAGCAAGGCGATCCGGATATTTTTTGCTGTCTTTAAATTTCAGCGGGTCTGTCGGTTTAATATTGGCTGCAATCTCTTCACGGCCTTCTTCATCCAAAAGCAGGTCCAAACGTTCGCGCGCAGAAAGCGGATTGTGATGATTACATTTCGGGCAGACTTCGCTGTTTTGTTTCAACTCGGTTGAGTAAACCGTTGCCGAACAAGACGGACATTTGTGCCACAGACCTTCAGGGACGCTGGACGAACTGCTTCGGTTTTTAATTTTCGGAGGAAGAATTTTATCTAGCCAGCTCATGAATGACTCCTTAGGATTCAGAATTTAGACGGCCAGTTAAACGTAAGGCCGTCTGAAATAATGGAATAAAAAATATTAGCGAATCGCGTCTTTCAACTCTTTAACCAACGCACCTACTGCTTCGGCCTCGCTACCCGCATGGCTTTCAATCTCTTTGACGATACGGCTGCCGACAATAACGGCATCCGCTACCGCACCAATTTTACGCGCATTCTCCGCATTATTGATGCCGAAGCCGACACCAATCGGAATATCGATGTATTTGCGCAAAAGCTCTATTTTACGCGAAACTTCTTCAGTATCCAAACTTGCAGCACCGGTTACACCTTTGAGCGATACATAATACACAAAACCGCCGGCTACTTTGGCAATCGTTTGAATACGCTCCTCAGTTGTTGTTGGCGCAATAAGGAAAATACAATCAATACCTTGCGCTTTCAACGAGTCATGCAAAGGCGCAATGGTTTCTACCGGAGAATCCACGGTCAACACGCCATCTACGCCTGCCTCGGCAGCCGCTTGCGCAAACGCCTGATAACCCATTTTATGTACCGGGTTCAAGTAACCCATTAACACAACCGGCGTTTTATCATTGGTTTGGCGGAACAAGCGTACTGTTTCCAATACATCGCGCAAAGAAACATGATTTGCCAACGCCCTTTCAGCCGCACGTTGAATAGTCGGGCCATCCGCCATAGGGTCAGAAAACGGCACACCTAGTTCCAAAATATCAGCACCATTAGCCACCAGGCTATGCATCAATGCCAAGGTTGTCTCAAGGCTGGGATCACCCACCGTAATATAAGGAATCAGTGCTTTTGCGCCATTGAGCGCTGAGAAAGTTTGTTGGATTCTGCTCATTTTCTGCTATCCATTTCATCGATTTGAATGTTGTCCGGCAGCCTGTTTATTCTGCCGTTACATTTGTTTTAAAAACCTCAGTCTGCCATGAAAAGGCGGTATCTATCCGCATTATCTAATGACTGGTTCTTTCCAATCGGCAAACAAGAGGCTAAGTATAACATTTACGGCTATTTCATAGAATCATTTGCAATCAAGATTCTGATATTTTGAAAGCAATATAAAACAATAAAGGCCGTCTGAAAATCATTCAAACAGCCTTTATTAGAATCAATTATGCAAATCTTTGTATGCCTTCGCACTTTTGATCAGAATTTTCTTATCGATTATAGCTCGACATGGTGATTTTGTTGTTCAGAACCAAGATGACGCTCCAAATCAGACAAAATCTGCATCAGACCATGACGGACTTCTTCTGCATTGGCAGCAGGATTGCCGTTTGCATCCAAAGCACCACGGCTGAACGTATCGATATATGGTTCAAACGTATCTTTCAGTTTCAACAACTTAACCACATCTGAACGCGTATATCGATCGCCACCGTATCCAATCACAACATTATTTTCATGTTGCCATTGGGCAAACTGAGCCGGACTGATTTGCACCAATTGGCACATTTCATCCAACGTAAAATAACGCTTGGCAGGAATAACCGGATTATTGTTGTTTGTCATAGTAATGCTCCACCATGCCTTTAAGTTTTTGGCTGGCATGGAAAGTTACCACACGGCGTGCGGTAATCGGCACTTCTTCGCCTGTTTTAGGGTTACGACCTGGGCGTTGAGGTTTGTCGCGCAATTGGAAATTACCGAAACCGGAAATTTTAATTTCTTCACCACGCGCCAAAGTGCTGCGGATTTCTTCAAAAAAGAGCTCGACGATTTCTTTGGCATCATTCTTGGTGACGTTGCTGACTTTGTCGACCAAAATATCAGCCAATTCTGCTTTAGTTAGTGTCATGTGTTTACCTTCATTCAAACTGGTGCAATTATTACCAAAATTCTTTTAAAAATCAAGTCTTCACCAAAAAATCAAATATTATTGGCAATTTTTGGCGACAACTTTTATCTTAATTTTAAGCGCGAAGCTGTGCGTCTTTTTCGGCTGCCGCTTTAATCATTTTCGCAACCAAAGGCTCGATGACTTCATCTGTCAGCGTGTTTTCCATATCCTGCAAAATAATTTTAACAGCAACGCTCTTCATGCCTTCAGGCACACCCGTACCGCGGTAAACGTCAAACACGCTGATTTCTTGAACCAGCTTGTTCGCCGCCGCTTTCAGGGCATTTAACAAATCATCATGCGTCACAGCTTCAGGCATTACAAATGCCAAATCTCGGCGTGCAGCTTGGAATTTGGATACAGACTGATAACGGGTTTTCTCACGACCCAATACAGTATCCATATCGATTTCAAATACCAGCGGCGCTTGTGGCAAATCATATTTTTGCAGCCATTTCGGATGCAACTCGCCAACAAAACCAACTACTTTGCCGTCTGAAACAATATTGGCGGCACGACCAGGATGCAATGCCGGATGTTCGGTCTTAACAAAGGATACTTCCTTGTTTTTCAAAAGGCTCTCAACATCGGCTTTCATATCGTAGAAATCCACGTTGCGTGTTTTCTCGCCCCATTGCTCAGGCAGCACGGAGCCATACCACAAACCGCCGATACGTTCGTTTTGAACAAATTGATCAGCCGAATCTTTGCTGAACACACGGGCAATCTCAAATACGCGTACACGGTTTTGCTTACGATTCAAATTGTTTTGCAAAACTTCCACCAAACCGCCGATAAGCGTAGAACGCATGACGGCATACTGCGCCGCCAACGGATTTTGCAGGCGGATAGGATTGGTATTGGCAGCAAAGTCTTGCTCCCATTGCTCATCCACAAACGCATAGCTGACCACTTCGCGGTAACCGCGAGCCGCCATTTCGTTATAAACCGCAAAACGAGGGCGTTTGGTTTCAGGCAAGGCCAACATTTTCAGACGGCCTGAAGTATAGTCGTCAGGAATATTCTCATAACCGTAAACGCGGCCGATTTCTTCAATCAAATCGGCTTCGATTTCGATGTCGAAACGGAAGCTAGGAGAAGTAACACGGAAGCCTTCTTCGGTTTTCTCAGGCTGCAAACCCAAGTGTTGCAAGATAATTTCGACTTGCTCGGCAGGGATTTCAACGCCCAATACCGTTTTCAGACGGCCTAAACGCAATTCGACCTGTTTTGCCTCGGGCAATTTGCCTTGTGCTTCAACCATTTCACCGGCTGCACCACCGCAAATCTGCAACACCAATTCGGTAGCACGCTCAATGGCATCAGCTTGCAAGCGGTAATCCACACCACGCTCAAAACGGAAAGAAGAATCCGAACCAAAACCGTATTGACGGGATTTACCCGCAATAATCTCCGGAGCAAACCAAGCAGCTTCCAGTACGATATTTTGCGTGTCATCTGAAACCGCGCTTGCCTCGCCGCCCATCAAGCCGGCCAAGCTCAACGCACCTTTTTCATCAGCGACCACCAGTGTATTGTCAGCCAAAGTAACCGTCTTCTCGTTCAGACACGCCAAAGTCTCGCCATTTTGAGCACGGCGGACAATCAAACTGCCTGACAGCTTGTCAGCATCGAAAACATGCATAGGCTGACCGATTTCCAGCATCACATAGTTGCCGATGTCCACCAATGCGGAAATGCTGCGGATACCGCTGCGTTCCAAACGTTGTTTCATCCAATCGGGAGTAGCCGCTTTCGCATTGACATTTTCAATAACGCGACTGATAAAACGGCCGCAGTCGGCCGGTGCGTCAATACGGACAGCCTGTTTTTTCTCACTGCCGATAAAGGCCGTCTGAATTTCAACAGGCCTAAACGCACATTGAGTCAACGCAGAAACCTCACGCGCAATACCCTTAACGCTCAAGCAATCAGCGCGGTTAGGCGTAATTTTCAACGTAAACAGCGTATCGTCCAAATCCAAGTATTCACGGATATTGGCACCGACAGGCGCATCTTCAGGCAGAATGTGCAGACCGTCTACACCATCATCAGGCAAACCCAGTTCATTGGTCGAACACAGCATACCGTTTGATGGTACGCCGCGCATTTTAGTCGGCTTAATTTTAAAGTTACCCTGCAAAACGGCACCCGGCAACGAACACGGCACTTTAATACCCGGCTTGACATTTGGCGCACCACAAACAATCTGAACCAACTCGCCCGTACCGGCATCAACTTGGGTAACGTTCAAACGGTCTGCATCAGGATGTTTTTCAACAGATTTTACTTCGGCAACAACCACGCCACTGAAAGCAGGGGCGGCAGTATCGATTTCTTCCACTTCCAAACCGGCCATGGTCAAAAGATGTTCCAGTTTATCGGCAGAAAGATCAGGATTGGCTTGAGTTTTCAGCCACGAATAAGGAAATTGCATATTATTTTCTCTACTATCAGGCCGTCTGAAACAAATTTTTATCAGACGAAATCAGTAATATCTATTCACTTTTCAGACGGCCTATCAAAAGACCATCTGAAATTTATTTAAACTGCTTCAAGAAGTTCAAATCGTTATCGAAGAACAAGCGCAGGTCATTGACGTTGTAGCGCAACATGGCAAAACGGTCGAGACCGATACCGAAAGCGAAACCGGTATATTTTTCAGGGTCGATATTCACATTTTTCAACACGTTAGGATGTACCATACCGCAACCACCTACTTCCAACCATTTGCCATTCTCACCCATAATGTCGATTTCGGCAGAAGGCTCAGTAAACGGGAAGAAAGACGGACGGAAACGTACTTGCAGGTCATCGCGTTCAAAGAAGCGACGGATAAAGTCAGTGAACACTGCTTTCAAATCGGCAAAAGTGACACCCTCTTCTACCCACAAACCTTCGGCCTGATGGAACATAGGCGAGTGAGTGGCATCACTGTCCACGCGGTAAACGCGGCCGGGGGCAATAATGCGGATAGGCGGCTCTTTTTTGTCGAGCATATAGCGGATTTGAATAGGCGAAGTGTGGGTACGCAAAACGTCGCCGTTTTCAACGTAGAAAGTATCTTGCATCGCGCGCGCAGGATGATTTGCAGGAATATTCAATGCTTGGAAATTGTGGAAATCGTCTTCGATTTCAGGGCCGTCCGCCACTTCAAAACCCATACCGTGAAACAGCTCAACCACACGTTGCAAAGTCAAAGTCACTGGGTGCAAACCGCCATGCTCTTGTGCACGGCCCGGCAAAGTAATATCCAAGGCTTCTGCAGCCAATTGGGCTTGCAGCTTGGCTTCATTCAGGGCATCGCGTTTGGCATTAAAAGCCGTCTGAAACTGATTTTTGCATTCATTGATGTGCGCGCCTATGGTTTTACGCTCTTCAGGAGACATTTGACCCAAAGTTTTCAAAAGTCCGGTCAATTCGCCGGTTTTACCAAGATAGCGTGCTTTAATTTGTTCTAAGGCATTGAAGTCTTGCGCGGCTTCAATAGCGGCAATACCTTCTGCAACGATACGGTTTACATTTTCCATGGTGGTTTATCGTCTGTTTGTTGATGGCAGGCCGTCTGAAACAACAAAGCCGTCTGTTGGATTTGATTACAAACCCGTTCAGACGGCCTTTTGTCTTACTGCGGCCAATCCGTTTGATAAGAGAGGCCTATTTTATCGCAAATTAGTATAAAAAAATAGAGTTTAAAGAAAGAAAATCAACTACATAGGATTTCTTTAAGAAAAGAAAAAAGGAAGCATAAGCTTCCTTTTTAAATAATCTTATCGAATTAAGCAGCCAAAGCAGCTTTAGCTTTTTCAACCAATTGTGCAAATGCAACTTTGTCGAATACAGCCAAATCAGCCAATACTTTACGGTCGATTTCGATAGCAGCACGTTTCAGGCCGTTCATGAATTTGCTGTAAGACAGACCATTTTCACGAGCACCTGCGTTGATACGAACGATCCACAGTTGACGGAATTGACGTTTGCGTGGGCGACGGTCACGGTATGCGTATTGACCGGCTTTCATTACCGCTTGTTTGGCAACACGGTAAACGTTTTTACGACGACCGCGGTAGCCTTTGGCTAACGCGAAGACTTTTTGGTGACGAGCACGAGCGGTAACACCGCGTTTTACGCGTGGCATATTTTAAACTCCTTAAGCGTAGGGCAACATTTTAGCAACAGAAGCCAAATCGCGTGAATCCACCATAGCGGTGCCGCGCAATTGACGTTTAGTTTTAGTGGTTTTTTTGGTCAGGATGTGACTTTTGAACGCATGACCGCGTTTTACACCACCGTTACCCAGTACTTTAAAGCGTTTTTTCGCGCTAGACTTGGTTTTCATTTTAGGCATTGGAAAACTCCATTCGTTATTAGATAAGGTATAAGGGGTTTTGAAATAAATTTCAAACACTTGGAACCCAAAATACCACGGTTTTTGCCGCTAATTAAACCTTATTCCGAGCGGCAATCGAAATAGGCCTTGCATTATAGCTTTATTTTTTCTTAGGCGCAATCATCATCACCATTTGGCGGCCTTCCATTTTAGGGAAGGACTCGATTTGCGCCACTTCAGCCAACTCTTCTTTTACGCGTTCAAGCAGTTGGGCGCCCAATTGTTGGTGGGCCATCTCGCGACCGCGGAAACGCAATGTCACTTTGACTTTGTCACCATCGGCAAGGAAGCGGTTGATGTTGCGCATCTTGATTTGATAGTCGCCTTCATCAGTACCCGGACGGAATTTAATTTCCTTGATTTGTACCTGCTTTTGGTTTTTCTTAGCTTCGTCGCGCTTTTTGGCTTGTTGGTATTTGTATTTACCGTAATCCATCAGTTTGCATACGGGCGGTTTGGCAGTCGGGGAAATTTCTACCAAATCGACATCTTGCTCTTCGGCCATAGCCAAAGCTTCACGAACTGAAACGACACCAAGCTGATCGCCTGACTCACTGATTAATCGCACTTCTTTGGCGGTAATTTCACCATTGATTCGTGCTTCGCGTTCTTGAGCGATGATGAATACTCCTATAAAAATTAATGATTGACGAGGGCGTCAGTGATTTCTTGCTGCAATTGTGCAATAAAATCATCTACATTCAAAGAACCCAAGTCTTCTGCTTTGCGGCGTACCGCAACTTTGTTTTCTTGTTTCTCTTTATCGCCGACAACGATTTGATAAGGGAAACGGTATTGGCTGTTGTCACGGATTTTGTAACCGATTTTTTCGTTACGCAAATCCAATTCGACACGGAAGCCTGCTGCCTGTAACTTGGCAGCCACTTCGCGACAATAATCTGCTTGGTTCTCGGTGATATTCATAATCACCATTTGAACCGGCGCAAGCCACAATGGGAATGAGCCTGCATGGTTTTCAATCAAAATACCGATGAAGCGCTCCAATGAACCCAAAATAGCACGGTGCAACATTACAGGACGCGCACGGTCGTTGTTTTCTGTTACATATTCTGCATTCAAGCGTTCTGGCAATACAAAGTCCAACTGCAGGGTACCGCACTGCCAAGAGCGACCCAAGGCATCTTTAACATGGTATTCAATCTTAGGACCATAGAATGCGCCCTCGCCAGGCAGCTCTTCCCACTCTACGCCGCAAGCGGTCAATGCATCACGCAGACCTTGTTCGGCTTTATCCCAAACTTCATCAGAACCTGCACGTTGTTCAGGGCGGAGGGACAGCTTCACAGCAACATCATGGAAGCCGAATTGTTTGTAAATGCGAACCAGCAATTCATTGAATGCGCGTGCTTCATCAACGATTTGATCTTCAGTACAGAAAATATGCGCATCATCTTGCACAAAACCGCGAACACGCATCAGACCATGCAATGCACCGCTTGGTTCATTGCGGTGGCAAGAACCGAACTCGGCCAAACGCATTGGCAAATCGCGATATGAGCGCAAACCGTTATTGAAAATTTGCACATGACCCGGACAGTTCATCGGTTTAACCGCGTATTCGCGTTTTTCAGAACTGGTCACGAACATATTGTCTTTATAGTTTTCCCAGTGGCCGGATTTTTCCCAGAAGGTTTTATCCATAATCTGAGGCGTTTTCACCTCTTTATAACCGGCAGCATTCAGCTCTTTGCGCATATGCTGCTCAATCACTTGCCACAAAGCCCAGCCTTTAGGATGCCAGAACACCATACCCGGCGCTTCATCTTGCAGGTGGAACAAATCCAATTGTTTACCCAGCTTACGGTGGTCGCGTTTTTCTGCTTCCTCGATGCGTTGGATATAGGCTTTCAATTCGTCTTTACTCGCCCAAGCCGTACCGTAAATACGTTGCAACATTTCATTATTGCTGTCGCCGCGCCAGTATGCGCCTGCCAGCTTGGTCAGCTTGAAGTTTTTCAAGAAACGGGTATTGGGAACGTGAGGACCGCGGCACATATCGACGTATTCTTGATGATGATACATGCCCATTGCTTCCACTTCAGGCATGTCTTCAATCAGACGCAATTTATACTCTTCGCCGCGATCTTGGAAAATTTGGATGGTTTCTGCACGGGGCGTCATCACTTTAATGACGTCATAGTCTTGTGCAATCAACTCTTTCATGCGCGCTTCGATAGCGGCCACATCATCAGGCGTAAATGGTTTTTCAGTTGCGATATCGTAATAGAACCCGTCTTCAATAACCGGGCCGATAACCATTTTGGCATCTGGGTAGAGCTGCTTGACCGCATGACCGACCAAGTGCGCGCAGGAGTGGCGGATAATTTCCACGCCTTCTTTGTCTTTAGGCGTAATGATTTGAACATGGGCATCTTCGGTAATCGGATCGCAAGCATCCACCAATTTACCGTTAACCTTGCCCGCTACCGTTGCCTTTGCCAAACCTGCACCGATAGACGCTGCAATTTGCGCCACGGTAACGGGTGATTCATATTGGCGGACCGAACCGTCCGGCAAGGTAATGTTCAACATCAGAAAGCTCCAAAACATTAAAAAATAACGGCATAAAGCCGTTATGGAAATTTGGTAGGCACAATTGGACTCGAACCAACGACCCCCACCATGTCAAGGTGGTGCTCTAACCAACTGAGCTATGTGCCTTCATCTAAGTCGCTTATTGTAACGAAGCGTGTTCCCTTTTGCAAGCATCTGTAAATACTTTTCAGACAGCCTGAATATTTTTGTTTGATTTATGTCTCATTTTTTATTTCCTCTATTATTCAGGCCATCTGAAACATTGTTTTGACAAAGATAAAATCCAGCCGTCAACCAACGAAAAATCCTTTATAATCTGCCCTTTCATTTCGCACACACGCGAACGTCCAATCTATTATTACTATGCTCAAATTTACCTTACACAAAAAAGACGGTCATGCCCGACGCGGCACTTTGGAACTGAACCACGGCAAAATCGAAACGCCGGTATTTATGCCGGTCGGCACTTACGGTTCGGTCAAAGCGATGAACCCGCAAAACCTGCATGACATCAAAGCGCAAATCATCTTAGGCAACACTTACCATCTGTGGCTGCGCCCCGGCTTGGAAGTCATCGAACAATTCGGCGGCCTGCACGAATTTATCGGCTGGGACAAGCCGATTTTGACCGACTCGGGCGGCTTCCAAGTGTTTTCGTTGTCCGACATGCGCAAGCTGACCGAAGAAGGCTGTACATTCCAAAGCCCGATCAACGGCGACAAACTGTTCCTCTCACCAGAAGTGTCGATGAAAATCCAAACTGTGTTGAATTCCGACATCGTGATGCAGTTGGACGAATGCACCCCGGGCGAAGCAACGCACAGCCAAGCGCAAAAATCGCTGCAAATGAGCCTGCGCTGGGCGGAGCGAAGCAAAAAGGCTTTTGAAGACCTGAAAAATCCGAATGCGTTGTTTGGCATTGTACAAGGCGCGATGTATGAAGATTTGCGCGAAGAATCGCTGAAAGGTTTGGAAGAGCTCGACTTCCCCGGCTTGGCCATCGGCGGCTTGTCCGTTGGCGAACCTAAGCCCGAAATGTACCGCATGTTGCGCGCCGTCGGCCCTATCCTGCCGGAACACAAACCACACTATTTAATGGGCGTCGGCACGCCTGAAGACTTGGTGTACGGCGTGGCACACGGCGTGGATATGTTCGACTGCGTCATGCCCACCCGCAATGCGCGTAACGGCTGGCTGTTTACCCGTTTTGGCGATTTGAAAATCAAAAACGCCAAACACAAACTCGACAAGCGTCCGATTGATGAAAGCTGCACCTGCTACGCCTGTCAGAATTTCAGCCGCTCCTACTTGCACCACCTGCACCGAGTCGGCGAAATCTTGGGCGCACAGCTCAACACCATCCACAATCTGCACTTCTACCAAGTCATCATGGCAGAAATGCGCGAAGCCATCGAACAAGGCAAATTTGCCGATTGGCAGGCGCAATTCCATGAAAACCGCGCCCGCGGTGTGGATTAATCCTTTAAAAGGTCGTCTGAAATCAGGTTTTAATTCAAACTGCTTTTCAGACGGCCTCAATATTCTTAATTAATAAAGCACAATCATGTCCCGTTTCCATACCGAACCATCCTTAGCCTACACCGCACAAAACCGCACCGCCGTCCTGCTGCTCAACCTCGGCACGCCTGACGCGCCGACGGCTGCCGCAGTCAAGCCTTACTTGAAAGAATTTCTGTCCGATCAACGCGTTGTCGAACTGCCCAAGCTCTTATGGCAACCAATATTGCGTGGCTTGGTATTGACTTTTCGCCCGAAAAAAAGTGCGCATGCCTATGAAAAAGTTTGGTTTAAAGAAGGTTCGCCGCTTGAGGTTTACACACACCGCCAAGCAGAAGCCCTGGCCAAACATTTGCCCGATGTCATCGTCCGTCATGCAATGACTTACGGCAATCCAAGCGTTGCCGATGTTTTGGCGGAACTCAAAGCCCAAGGCGTGGGCAAGTTGCTGGTCATTCCGCTCTATCCACAATATGCCGGCTCTTCTACCGGCGCGGCTTTGGACAAAGTGTTTCAAGAGTTATTGCTGCAACGCAACCAAATGAGCGTCCGCACCGTCTCCCGTTATTACGACGATGCCGCCTATATTCAAGCCATGAAGCAGCATATTGAAGCCTATTGGGCCCAAAACGGACGCGGCGAAAAACTGATGTTGAGTTTCCACGGCATTCCGCAAAAGCATCACGACGACGGCGATCCCTATCCTGACGAGTGCCACCATACTGCCAAGCTGTTGGCGCAGGCATTGGGCTTGTCCGAACAAGAATACATCGTTTCTTTCCAAAGCCAGTTTGGTAAATCCCAATGGGTCAAGCCCAGCACGCAAGCCCTGTTTGATCAGCTGCCGAAACAAGGCACGACCAAACTCGACGTCTTCTGCCCCGGCTTCCTGGCCGACTGCCTCGAAACCATGGAAGAAATCGCCATTATGGGACGCGAACAATTCCACGCCGCAGGCGGCAAAGAATACCGTTACATCCCCTGCCTCAACGATTCCGCCGACTGGATTGCCGCACTTGCACAATTAAGTCGGGCTAATCTGCAAGGCTGGATTTGACCTAAACCAAAGGCCGTCTGAAAAATTCACTTTCAGACGGCCTTTAGCGTTATCATCAAGCTATTAAAACGCAAACCAAGCGTGTAGCCATCAAAAACAACACTACTCAAAAAGGAACACATCATGACTGCACTCCGCCCTATCCTGCTCCTTCTGACCTCACTCAGCATCCCAACCGCTTTTGCCGCCGATGCCGCGTTGATGAGCAAAGGACAAAAGATTTACGAAACCAACTGCGCCGCCTGCCACGGCAAAAAAGGCGAAGGCCGGGGTGCCATGTTCCCGCCTTTATTCCAGTCCGACTATATCAACAAAAAACCGCAAGTCCTGTTGCAAAGCATGACCAAAGGCATCAACGGCCCGATTAAAGTAAACGGCAAATCCTACAACGGCTTCATGCCTTCTACCGCCATCAACGATGCCGATGTTGCCGCCGTTGCCACTTACATCATGAACGCCTTCAATAATGGCGGCGGTACGATTACTGAAGCAGATGTCAAAAAATCTCACGGGAAAAAATAAAACGTCTCTCCCATAAAGGCCGTCTGAATATTTCAGACGGCCTTTTCGATATGGAACACATTTTTGTTTCCATATTTATGGTTATGCAACATCAACAAACATACGCAAAAAACCGTCAAATCAAAAAAAGCATATGCGTTTTGTGTTAAAGTAAACGTTATTTAGCGGCTGTTTTGCGTCCAGGCCGTCTGAAAGGTTTTATGTTATGAACTTTTTCCGCAAGACTGTTTTATTTTTAGTCGTCCTCTCCATATTTGCTGCCTGCGGCTCCTTTATTTCCCAATACGTTTTGGGCATGAACCCGTGCGTATTGTGCATCCTGCAACGCTTGTGCGTATTGGCTGTCGGGCTGTTGGCCATTGTTACGGCATTTAGTTCTCAATCTTCCAAATTTGCCCGCTCGCTCTCGGCATTGTTGATTGCCGCTCCGGCCGTTTATGGCGCAGGTGTCGCCGCCTATCAAATTTGGCTGCAAAGCCTGCCGCCCGGCACCGCCCCTTCTTGCGGCGCACCTTGGACCTTCCGCTTGCGCGACTGGCCTTTGTTCGATTGGTTTGAACCCATCGTTCGCGGCTTTGGCAACTGCGCCGAGCCGGACTATCTATTCGGCGTCGCCCTGCCGGTGTGGAGTATTTTGTATTTCAGCTTCGTGGTATTGCTGCTGCTTTGGGCTTGGTTGAAAACCAGAAAAATCTGATTGGTTTCGATATAAAAAGGCCGTCTGAAATTTCAGACGGCCTTTTGTTCTTTAAACTATTTAATCCAGATTCAACACGGCAGAAGTGTAAACGTCTTGTACGTCGTCCAAATCTTCCAATGCGTCAATCAGTTTTTGCATTTTAACCGCATCTTCGCCGCTCAACTCGGTTTCGTTTTGGGCACGCATGGTAACGTCGCCGTCAACAGATTTGTAGCCTGCAGCTTCCAATGCTGCTTTTACACCTGCCCAGTCGTTCGGTGCGATAACCACTTCGATGGAACCGTCATCGTTGGTGATGACGTCTTCCGCACCGGCTTCCAAAGCCGCTTCCATCAGCGCATCTTCGTCAACGCCCGGTTCGAACACCAAATAGCCTTGATGAACGAAGTTGAACGCTACGCAACCGTCGGTACCCAAGTTGCCGCCGTTTTTAGTGAATGCATGGCGCACATCGGCAACGGTACGGGTTTTGTTGTCGGTCAGGCAGTCTACCATCAAAGCCGCGCCGCCGATGCCGTAGCCTTCGTAACGCAACTCGATATATTCCACGCCTTCCAGATTGCCCGTACCTTTATCGATGGCACGTTGCACGTTGTCTTTAGGCATATTGTTTTCAGCGGCTTTTTCCAAAGCCAAGCGCAGGCGCGGGTTTGCGCCGGGGTCGCCGCCGCCCATACGGGCAGCAACGGTAATTTCTTTAATCAGACGGGTGAAGATTTTGCCGCGTTTGGCATCTTGTCGGGCTTTTTTGTGTTGGATATTTGCCCACTTACTATGGCCTGCCATGTTGATTCCTTTCGTTTTTTCACGCTCTGAGGCGGAATTTGCTTCATTTGTAAGGCGTGCATTTTATCATAAGTTAGCTTTAGCCAAAATATTCAGACGGCCCAAACATTTGCAAAAACAGGCCGTCTGAAAACAAAGAAACCTTTTTTAAAATAAAGAAGCACATTTGCGGCAAACCCTTGTCAGTTTTTCGTTTTAATTCACGAAGGTTTACGGTATGATGACAAAACCGGTCAAAATTGTTAACAACTTAACCGGTATCGAATGGCAAAACGGCCTGCTCGCCGATGTTGCCAACCATGAAAAATGAGTGGGAGTAGTTACCCGTATCATTTTATTTTTATTGTTTTTATTAAAGGTTTTATTATGGAAGAAATATTGTCTGCTCTGGTGGGTGCAGTCAATCAGGTTCTTTGGGACTACCTGCTGATTTACGCCTTAATCGGTATCGGCCTGTTTTTTACCCTGTACTTGGGCGCGCCGCAAGTTACCAAATTGGGGGCGGGTTTTAAAGCCGTTTTCGGCGGCTTGTTCAGCAAAAAAGACAAAGACCACGAAGGCAAATCCCTGTCTCAATTTCAAGCGCTTGCCGTGGCGATTTCCGCGCAAATCGGTACCGGTAACGTTGCCGGTGTCGCCACTGCGATTACTGCCGGCGGCCCGGGTGCCATTTTTTGGATGTGGTTGTCTGCCATTTTGGGCATGTCTACCATTTTTGCAGAAGCCGTTTTGGCGCAAAAATACCGCGTGGTCAGCCACGGCAAATACATCGGCGGCCCTGCGTTTTACATTACGCACGGGCTGACGCCGAAAATCGGTCGTGGTGCGGCGCGTTTCCTGTCCGGTTTTTTCTCCATTGCCTTGATTATCGCGCTGGGCTTCATCGGTAACGCGACACAATCCAACTCTATCGCCTCGGCCATGAATTTGGCTTTCGATATTCCTCCGATGGCTGTCGGCATTGCTTTGGCAGTATTCGCCGGCCTGATCATCATCGGCGGCATCAACCGCATTGCCGGTATCGCGCAATTTGTCGTGCCGTTTATGGCGGTGATTTACATCTTGTGTGCCGTAATTATTTTGTTCAAATTCTCCGACCACATCATCCCGATGTTCCACAGTATCTTTGTTGCTGCCTTCAATCCTGAAGCAGTATTGGGCGGTGCGGCCGGTATCGGTATGCGCGAAGCTGTCCGCTTCGGCGTGGCACGCGGCCTGTTTTCCAATGAGGCCGGTATGGGTTCGACTCCGCACGCTCATGCGACCGCCAACGTCAAACACCCTGTGCAACAAGGTATGGCCGCGTTTATCGGTATTTTTATCGATACGCTGATGGTCTGCACGGCAACTGCGCTGATTATCCTGCTGACCGACGCTAACTTGTCCGGCGAAACCGGCGCGGCAGTTACCCAACTGGCTTTTAACAAAGCCTTTCCAGGTTTCGGTTCGCAACTGCTCGCCGTCTGTCTGACCTTCTTCGCCTTTACCACCATCATCGGCTGGTACTACTTCGGCGAATCCAATATCCGCTTCCTGTTCCGCGGCAAACACTTGGGCATCTACCGCGCACTGGTTTTGGTGGCCATCGTATTGGGTACATTGGGCAAAGTGGATTTGGTTTGGAGTATGTCCGATATGTTCAACGGCTTTATGGTCTTGCCGAACTTAATCGCCCTCTTCCTGCTGCGTAAGGAAATCCGTGCGGTTTACGACGATTATCTGGCGCAAACCAAAGCCGGCAAAGAGTTGACCTACAACTACGAATTCCACGAATTCCACGACAAAAACCCAGATTAACGACAAACAAAAACCTCTCAGCCAAACTGAGAGGTTTTTTATTTCAGGCCGTCTGAAACTACAACACATAAAAATAAATGCTGATAAATTGCGTCAAACTGCCTGCCAAGACAAACAAGTGCCAGATACCGTGGCCGTGGCGGATTTTCGTATCGTTGATAAACCAATAAATCCCCGCGCTATACAATACGCCGCCCAACACCAGCCAAAATAATCCGCCTGCCGAAAGCGACTGTATCAGTGGCCACACTGCCACCACAATCAACCAGCCCATCAACACATAAATCACCATCGACAGCAGCCGTTTCTCGCTTTTACGCCCGATCGTCAGCTCCTGAACAATGCCCAGCAAAGCCAGCCCCCACGACACGCCGAAAAGCGACCAGCCCCAGCCGCCCTGCAGGGTAATCAGCGTAAACGGCGTATAACTGCCTGCAATCAAAAGATAAATCAGGCAATGATCGACCTTTTGCAAAATCGCCTTGGCTTTCGGCTGCGGAATACTGTGGTATAAGGTTGAACCCAAATACAGAAGCAGCAGGCAGATTCCGTAAGTCAGTGCACCGACAATCCGATAGCCGTCCGCCGATTCCACCGCTTTCACCAGCATCAGCACCAAGGCCGCCACTGCCAATAAGAAACCGGCCAAATGGCTGTACGCATTAAATCTCTCGCCGTGATACATAAACCATTCTCATTTCTAAAAAACCAAAGTGTACGCGAAGACAGGCGCTTCGTCAGAGAAATCGGGTTAAAAATAAGTTAAAGCGCAAAGGCCGTCTGAAAACACACTCGGGCAATATAACAAAAACATCTTTGCAACAAACAAACCATTCTTTCCCTTTTTCAGACGGCCTCACTAAAGTATCGGCTATCGCCAAGATTGCAAAGTAGAGAAAAAATGTCCATCCAAAACCACCACCTCGACTGGCTCGAAGCCGAGTCTATCTACATCATCCGCGAAGTGATTGCCAACGCCCAAAACCCGGCCCTGCTGTTTTCCGGCGGCAAAGACTCCGTCGTCTTGCTGGCGCTTGCCGTCAAAGCCTTCCAAATCGAAGGCCGTCCGCTGAAGCTGCCGTTCAAACTCCTGCACGTCGATACCGGCCACAACTACCCCGAAGTCATCCGGTTCCGCGACGACACGGTCGCACGCACCGGCGTACAACTTGTGGTCGGCAGCGTAGAAGAGTCCATCCGCAAAGGCAGCGTCGTCTTACGCCGCGAAACTGATTCGCGCAACGCCGCCCAAGCCGTTACACTGGTTGAAACCATTGAAGAACAAGGCTTTGATGCACTGATGGGCGGCGCGCGCCGCGATGAAGAAAAAGCGCGCGCCAAAGAACGCATCTTCTCTTTCCGCGACGAGTTCGGCCAATGGGATCCTAAAAACCAACGTCCTGAATTATGGTCGCTCTACAATACGCGCCTGTTCCAAGGCGAAAACATGCGCGTGTTCCCGATTTCCAACTGGACGGAATTGGATATCTGGCAATACATCGCACGCGAAAAACTCGCCCTGCCGCCGATTTATTACACCCACAAGCGCGAAGTTGTCGAACGCAACGGCCTGCTCGTTCCCGTTACCCCGTTGACCCCAAAACGTGAAGGTGAAGTTGCCCAAATCCGCGATGTCCGTTTCCGTACCGTCGGCGATATTTCCTGCACCTGCCCGGTTACCAGCACCGCCGCCACACCCGAGGACATCATTGCCGAAACCGCCGCCGCGACCATTTCCGAACGCAGTGCCACACGCATGGACGACCGCGTATCGGAAGCGGCAATGGAAGAGCGCAAAAAACAAGGCTATTTCTAAACCGTTTTTTCAGACGGCCCCTATATATTTCAAACCCGAACAACACGGCAAAGCCATCCGCCCCTGCCGTGTTGTTTGCTTTATTATTCTTGCAAATATCATTTAACAACAAAAGCTTAATCAAAAATCCTGACAAAGCGACAAACAATAAAACATAAACAAACATGGTATAATAAACACTTGCAGGCAGAGATTTAGACAAAAGTCTCAGGCCGTCTGAAGGAGGAGAAACATGAACCGACGCGTTTATATCGTACATGGCTTTGAAGGCAATCCGCACGGCAACTGGTTTGACTGGCTTTGCGCCCAAATCAAAAGCACCGGCGCACAAGCAATCTCCCTCGCCATGCCCAATCCCGACAAACCAAGCACGAGCGCGTGGCAGTTTACCCTAGACCAGCACATTGGTAAGCCCGATGCCCATACCTTCCTAGTCGGCCACAGTCTCGGCTGCATTACCCTCCTTCACTTCCTCAGCCGCCAACAGCCGCAAAAAATCGGCGGCCTGCTGCTTGCCGCCGGTTTTGCCGATACACTGCCACCCCTGCCTGCGCTTGATGCCTACATTAAAGCAGCATCCCCCGACTTCGACATCCTGCGCAAAATCGACATGCCCAAACACTGCTTGGTTTCCGACAACGACACTCATGTTCCGCCCGAACTGACTTTGGACATGGCGGCCAAACTCAAAAGCCCTGTTATCCATATTCCCGAAGGCGGCCATTTGATGGCTTCGGACGGCTTTACCCAACTGCCACAGGCTTGGGAAGCGCTGAAACCCATGTTGACCGAATAAACACGCAATATAATTTGGTTTTCAGACGGCCTTGTATGCCTCCCCTCCCCATAACAGACCGTCTGAACAACAATAAAAAACAACCTGCCCTTTCAAGCAGGTTGTTTCTTTTTATGCCTCATTGACGGCAAATTTAATATTGCACCGTCCATTCAATCTCACCGCCGGCCCTCATCGGTACAAGTTCGCCATCGCCGTAAGGCACGCTGGCAGGAACGGTTTGCGTTTGTTTGACCAATGTGATGGTATCGGAATTTTCAGGCAGACCGTAGAAACGCGGGCCGTTTTTAGAAGCAAAGGCTTCCAGTTTGTCCAACGCGCCTGCTTTCTCAAACACTTCGGCATAAAGCTCGATGGCGGTTATCGCGCTGAACATACCGGCGCAACCGCAAGCATTTTCTTTGGCAGTTTTAGCATGTGGCGCAGAATCCGTGCCGAGGAAGAATTTGTGTGCCTTATCACCGGTAACGGCAGCAACCAAAGCCTGACGGTGGGTTTCACGTTTGAGTACAGGCAGGCAGAAATGATGAGGACGCACGCCGCCGACCAAAAGGTCGTTGCGGTTGAGCAGCAAGTGTTGCGGCGTCACGGACGCGGCCACATTATCGCCTGCTTCCAATACCAGTCGGGCGGCTTCGGCAGTGGTGATGTGTTCAAACACTACTTTAAGATTCGGCACTTGTGCCAAAACCGGCTTCATCACGCGCTCGATAAAGGCGGCCTCACGGTCGAAAATATCGATTTCAGGATCAGTGACTTCGCCGTGAACCAAGAACAAAATGCCCTGTTTCGCCATTTCTTCCAACACGGGAATCAGTTTGAACAGGTCGGTTACGCCGGAATCAGAATTGGTGGTCGCGCCTGCCGGATAGAGTTTGAAAGCCACAATACCGGCAGCCTTAGCCTCACGCACGAGTTCGGGAGTGGCGTTGTCGGTCAAATAAAGCGTCATCAACGGCTGGAAGGTGCTGCCTTCCGGCAGGGCGGCCATAATGCGCACTTTGTAGGCTTGGGCATCGGCAACGCTGACGACGGGCGGTTTGAGGTTGGGCATAATAACCGCGCGGCCCATTTGTCGGGCGGTGTACGGGGCAACGGCTTTGAGCGCGTCGCCGTCGCGCAGGTGTAAGTGCATATCGTCGGGGCGGATGATGGTCAGGGTTTGCATAACTTACTTTCGAGTGGTTTGGTTTGATAATGTTCAGACGGCCTTTATTCGGCGGAATGGTTTCTATTAATTTGATGTTTCAATCGTCAACCGGTCTAAGGCAAAACGGCGGCCTTATTGTCGTAAGAATGATGGGTCAAATAAAAAACAGCCTGTACCGGAAAATGCTCGAACGACGTTGTTTTGACGGTCAGCAAGGTTTCTTTCGGACTGCCGGACGCGCGCCATGCGTAGGAAATCTGACGCATGGGCAACGGGGCTTCCGACAAATTATCGGCACGCAATTCAGCGTTCAAACCTTGCGGCGGATTTTCTGCCAAAGCCAAAAATTGTTTGAAAATCAGATGGTCATTGGCTTTGGCCGTACGCACGCTGCAACTGTCTTCGGTCAGGCTCAAATAATAATCTGCGCCGTTTACCGTTTTCTTCCAAATGCTCAATGCCTCCAAATCCATCATTCCGGCAGGCAAATCGGCCATATCTTTTTTCGACAATAAAACCAGTTTGTTGGCATTGGCGAACTCGCCGACAATGGCGGCATCGCCGTCTGCAGCCACACAGCTTTGGCGGAACAAGTCGGTTACATTTTGGGCATAATCGGCAGCGTTCTGCGGCGAAACACTTTCATTGCCGCATGCACTCAGGCAAACAGCCAATACGACGGCAGACAACGCGACGGCTTTAGACATTTCAGACGGCCTTTATTTGTGTTTCAACACCAGCTTGAACACGCCGTCGGCCTCGCTCGATTCCAACAAAACATGTCCGGTCTGACGGCAAAACGCTTCAAAATCGCCGGGCGCGCCGCCATCGGTGGCCAATACGGTCAGCACTTCGCCCTCCTGCATTTGCGCCAAAGCTTTTTTTGCACGCAAAATCGGCAACGGGCATTTCAAACCGATGACATCCAGAGTTTGTGTATTCATGATGAAAACTCGTCATATTAATCAGAATTAACGTCAATTATACCGCACTTACTTGCACCCCACCCTGCAAGCCCATAAAATAAAGCCGTTTTTCACTTTGGAGCTGTCTATGCGCCGTTTTGCCCTTCTCGCTCTCAGCCTTGCCGCGACTCAAGCATTTGCTTTGGGTTTCAGCCAAAAGGATACGCTGACCAACACGCGTTATCAGGAAAGCCCTGAAGAAGTTGCCGCACGCGAATTTAAAGAACACAAAGCCGAGTTGCCACCCCTGCCCGATACCCAATCGGGCGATTGGTTCAACCTCTACGTTAACGAAACCTACGGCAAGCAGCCCAAAATCCTGCTCAGCAGCCTGCAAATCATGCCTGCGCCTGACAACAGCATCCGCTACGTCTTGAATGTGCGCTCCGACAAAGGCTACGACAACCTCTCCGTCGAAGGCCTCTATTGCGCCCGCACGTCCTTTACTTACAGCAACGACAAGCGTTCGTCTTACAAAGTATTCGCATACGGCGACACAGTAAACCACCGCTGGATCGAGCCGCGCAAAGGCGATTGGAAGCTGATCGGCAATGCGTTCAGCCGCAACGACGCCCTGCACACCGCCCTGTATCAGGCATTCTGTATCGACGGTATGCCGACAACGGTTGAAGGCTTGGTACAACGTTTGAAAGAACGCGGCGGTCGTCACGGCACAACGCTGACCAACCACGACAAATAAACCGCTTTAATCAACAAAAAGGCCGTCTGAAATTTTTCAGACGGCCTTGTCTTTAGAGACAGCTTAGAATTTGTGATACAGGCCCACAGAAGCGGCTTTTTGTTCAACGCCGCCTTTGTTGGCTGCAGTCAGACGGGTTTTGTTGCCGACTTTCAGATACGCCAGTTGGGCAACTACGCCGGTGCGTTTGCTGAAGGTGTATTGGCCGCCGACAACGACTTGGTCGAATTTATCCACCAATTTTTCTCCACTGTTCACGCCCTTGGCAGGCCAGCCGTGCGCGTAAGTAATGCGTGGGGTGACATTGCCCAATTTGTAGCCGACTGTTACCGCTGCATCAACTACTTTCACGGCTTCAGATTTGCCTGAATCGACAGTAATGTCACTACCCTTGTACTCATTAAAACCATCGGTGAAATAGCCTAAATATTCGTTGCCTGTCTCATGGCCTTTGGCATAGTGTACGCCGCCGCCGACAAAGAGATTGTCTTTATCGTAATAAGTTTCGACTTTGGCGATTTGCGCCGCTTTGACTTTGCCTGATTTGTCGGTGTACGCGCCGTTGTAGTGGCCGTAAGCCGCATTGGCGGTAAAGCCGTTTTTAGAGAAACTCACGCCGCCGGTGTATTGGTCTTTGGCCGGTTTGGTGTGCGTGTATTTGTCTGAAGGATTGCGGTTGTCGCGCGGTGCGTAAGACACGTTGAATTTGAATCCGCCGAAATCCGGGCTGTCGTAGCGTACAGCGGCGTTACGGTTGCCGGTACGGGTAAAGATGCCCAAGCCTGCGGCATTGGTTTTGTACATCCATGGATCGATGGTGTCCATTTCGTTCAGCATATTGCTGAGTTTACCGGCACGGACTTTACCGAATTTACCTTGCAAACCAATGAAGGAATCGCGATTGGCAAAACCTTGAGAACCACCGGTAATGGCCGTTTTTTGTTCAACTTGCCAGATAGCTTTCAAATCGCCGCCGAGGTTTTCGCTGCCTTTGAAACCGATACGGGAGGTATTGTCATTGATGCTGGTTGCGGTAGAGCTGGTTTCAGAACCTGCATCACCTTTGATTTTTACTTGACCGACGGTCACGCTGCTTTTGATTTGACCATACAGAATGACGTCTGCAGAGGCAGCCAGCGGCAAACCGGCAATAACCAAAGCGATAATCGATTTTTTCATTATTCTCTCCAAAACAAAGTTAAAATCTCGTGAAAACACGTTTGGCAATATTAATGTTTTCCAACGCTACAAACAACTACTTTCATCTTGATAGACACTTTTATTCATTAGAGTTTAGACTTTTTACAACATTTTTAAATAAAACAGGCCGTCTGAAAGAAATTTCAGACGGCCTTTCCTATTTGCAGCGAAAACGTGACTTGGGTTGTCTTAAAAACTCCGGTTTAGGCAAATGCGGCGCAGTTTAAAGCTATGCGCGACATTATCGGCGGCGAAAACAACCGTCCCGTACAACCTTTAAACGACCGCGAAGTCAATGAAGACAAATAACTTCTAAGGCCGTCTGAAAACAAAAAAGCACCCGGAAACGGGTGCTTTTTCAATCACATCAATCAGGCTTTTTTGTTACCCAACGCGGCTTTCACAAACGCGCTGAACAAAGGATGGCCTTTGCGCGGATTGGAAGTAAATTCCGGATGGAACTGACACGCGAAGAACCAAGGATGATTTGGCAATTCGATGGTTTCAACCAAACGCTCGCGGCCTGCAGATACGCCGCCAATGACCAAACCGGCTTTTTCCAACTGAGGAACATAGTTGTTGTTGACCTCGTAGCGGTGGCGATGACGTTCGCGGATATGTTCGCTGCCGTAGATTTTTGCGGCAAGGCTGCCCGGTTTGAGGTCAACTTCTTGCGCGCCCAAACGCATGGTACCGCCCAAATCGGCAGATTCGTCACGGGTTTCTACGCTGCCGTCGGCAGTTTGCCATTCGTCAATCAGGGCAACGACAGGCGCGGCGCATTTCAAATCAAACTCGGTAGAGTTCGCACCTTTCAAGCCTGCAACATCGCGGGCGTACTCAATCAGGGCAATTTGCATGCCCAGGCAGATGCCCAAGTATGGTACGTTGTTTTCACGCGCATAGCGTACGGCGGCAATTTTGCCTTCCACGCCGCGTGAACCGAAGCCGCCCGGCACCAAAATCGCGTCCATGTCTTTGAGCATGGAAACGTCGCCATTGCTCTTCTCGATGCTTTCGCTGTCGACAAAGGTAATTTGTACGTCGGTTTCAGTGTGAATACCGGCGTGTTTCAGGGCTTCGATCAATGATTTGTAGGACTCGGTCAAATCAACGTATTTGCCGACCATCGCAATTTTGACGGTGTGTTTCGGATTTTGAATCGCGTGAACGATTTTCTTCCATTCGGTCAAATCGGCTTGTTTGACATTCAGCTGCAACTGCTCGGTAATAATGCTGTCGATGCCTTGGTTGTGCAGCATTTCAGGGCATTCGTAAATGCTGTCCACATCGTAGCTGCCCACGATGGCGCGTTCTTCAACGTTACAGAACAATGCAATCTTACGACGCTCGTCCGCAGGCATTTCTCTGTCCATACGGCAGATCAGGATGTCCGGTTGCAAACCGATGCTCAACATTTCTTTAACGGTATGCTGGGTCGGTTTGGTTTTAATTTCACCGGCGGCGGCAATGTAAGGAACATAGCTCAGGTGGGCAAACAATGTATTATTGCGGCCAAGCTGGCTGCGCATTTGGCGGATGGCTTCCAAGAAAGGCAACGATTCGATATCGCCGACTGTACCGCCGATTTCAACAATCGCCACATCATAACCAGCCGCGCCTTCATGGATACGGCGTTTGATTTCATCGGTAATGTGCGGAATCACTTGTACGGTACCGCCCAAATAGTCGCCGCGACGCTCTTTAGCAATCACGTTTTCATAGACTTGGCCGGTACTGAAGCTGTTGCGGCGGGTCATGGTGGCGTTGATGAAACGCTCGTAATGACCGAGGTCGAGGTCGGTTTCCGCGCCGTCATCGGTCACGAATACTTCGCCGTGTTGAAACGGGCTCATGGTACCCGGGTCAACGTTGATATACGGGTCGAGCTTAAGCATGGTCACGTTCAAGCCACGCGACTCGAGAATAGTAGCAATAGAAGCGGCGGCGATACCTTTACCCAAAGAAGATACAACGCCGCCGGTTACGAAAATAAATTTAGTCATGATGTGATACCCATGTTGGAATGTGTGATTTTAACTTGAAGCAGCATATTCTGGCAAACGGCAAAAGCTTCAGGCCGTCTGAAAACAGCGTTTTCAGACGGCCTTATCATACTGATTCTATATATCAGCGCAGTTCGCGGCGCAGGATTTTGCCAACGTTGGATTTTGGCAACTCGTCGCGGAATTCGATGTCTTTCGGCACTTTATACGCCGTCAGCTCTTTACGGCAGAAATCGATCAACTCTTCCTTGGTCAAAGACGGATCTTTGCGTACGACGAAGACCTTAATCGCTTCGCCGGTTTTCTCATTTTTCACGCCGATACAGGCGACTTCCAAAACCTTGTCATTGCTAGCCACCACTTCTTCAATTTCGTTCGGATACACATTGAAACCAGATACCACAATCAAATCTTTTTTGCGGTCCACCAGCTTCAACCAACCTTTTTCATCCATAACAGCAATGTCGCCGGTCTCCAAAAAGCCGCGCGCATCGATTGCTTTGGCGGTTTCTTCCGGACGGTTCCAATAGCCTTTCATCACTTGCGGGCCGCGTACCCACAATTCGCCCGGTTGTCCGATAGGCACTTCTTTGCCGTCTGCATCACGCAATTCGACCTCGGTTGAAGAAACAGGCAAGCCGATACCACCGCTGTAAGCTTCGATATTCAAAGGATTACAACATACGCCCGGGCTGGCTTCGGTCAAGCCGTAAGCCTCCACAATCGGCGTACCAGTAATTTTTTTCCATTTTTCCGCCACGGCTTTTTGTGTTGCCATACCGCCGCCCAAAGTCAGCTTCAAACGGGAAAAATCAACTTCGGCAAAATCCGGACGGTTGACCATCGCATTAAACAGGGTATTCACACCGATGAATACGCTGATCGGCTCTTTTTTCAATTCACCGATAAATCCTTTCATATCGCGAGGGTTGGTAATCAGGATGATTTTAGAACCGGTATTGGCGAAAATCATCAGGTTTACCGTCAAGGCAAAGATGTGGTAAAGCGGCAGCGCGGCGATGACGGTTTCTTCGCCTTCGCTCAGTTGGAATTTAATCCATTCTTTCGCCTGAAGCATATTGGCGCAGATATTGCCGTGACTAAGGACGGCGCCTTTCGCCAAACCGGTTGTACCGCCTGTATATTGCAGCAAGGCAGTATCGTCGCGCGTCAACTCGACTGGCTTGAACGTATTGGCCGCACCTTGCTTCAAGGCCGTCTGAAAAGTGATGGTATTGGGAATGCGGTATTCCGGCACCATTTTTTTCACTTTGCGGATGACGAAGTTCATCAACGCGCCCTTAATCATGCCGAACATCTCGCCGACCGACGCGACAATCACATGTTTGATTTGTGTACGCGGCAACACCAATTCCAGCGTATTGGCAAAGTTCTCCAACACGACAATCGTTGTCGCGCCGCTGTCTTTCAACTGATGTTCCAACTCGCGCGGCGTATAAAGCGGATTCGTATTCACTGCCACCAAACCTGCCTGCAAAATACCGAAAAGCGCAATCGGATATTGCAAAACGTTCGGCATCATAATTGCCACACGCTCACCGCGCGGCAGTTTCAATACGTTTTGCAGGTAAGACGCAAAATCGGTCGCCAACTTGCCCACTTCGGCATAAGTCAGCGTTTTGCCCATGTTTTGAAAAGCAGGTTTATCCGAGAATTTCTCGACACTTTGACGGAATACGTCGCTGATGGAGCTGTATTGAGAGATATCGATTTCGGGGTTGACGCCTTGTTCGTAGCTTTTGAGCCAGAGTTTTTCCATGTTGATCAGTCTTTTATTTAGTCGTTTTTTGAAATCGAGGCCGTCTGAAAGGCTTTATTCAATCTGCCGCTTCGTTTTCAGACGGCCCTTTTATTAAGCAGTAATAATGACAGGCTTGTCGGTGGACATGATGATACCGCCGCCCAAGCACACATCGCCGTCGTACAGTACCGCTGACTGTCCGGGAGTTACCGCCCATTGCGGCTCGTCAAAAACAAGCTCGATGGTTTTATCATCCAAGTAACGCAACGTACAAGGCGCGTCAGCCATGCGGTAGCGCGTTTTGCAGGTATAGCGGCCTTCTTTCGGACGTTCCGGCAATGTGAAACTCAAATCGTTCATAATCAGGCTTTGTGTATAAAGCAAAGGATGGTCATGACCTTGGACGACAATCAGTTCGTTTTTGGTCAAATCCTTGGCCGCAACAAACCATGGCTCGCCTGCGCCGCCGATACCCAAGCCTTTGCGTTGGCCCAGCGTGTAAAACATCAGGCCGACGTGTTCGCCGACTACTTTGCCTCCAGGGGTAACCATTTTGCCATTATTGGTCGGCAGGTATTTTTGCAGAAATTCGCGGAACGGGCGTTCGCCGATAAAGCAAATACCGGTACTGTCTTTTTTGGTTGCGGTCGGTAATTTGAATTCTTCGGCAAGACGGCGGACTTCAGGTTTTTCCAACTCGCCCAATGGGAAAATTGCGCGCTCGAGTTGGAAAGGTTTGAGGCGGTACAGGAAATAGCTTTGGTCTTTGTTTTGATCCAAGCCTTTGAGCAGGTAATGCACTCCGTTGCGAACTTCTTTGCGGGCATAGTGCCCGGTGGCAATGGTATCGGCACCCTGCTCTATGGCATAGTCCAAAAAGCATTTGAATTTAATTTCAGCATTGCACAAGACATCCGGATTTGGCGTGCGGCCCGCGCTGTATTCTTTGAGGAAATAGGCAAATACGTTGTCTTTATATTGCGCAGCAAAATTGACGATGTCGATATCGATTCCGATGATATCGGCAACGGCAATAGCATCAAAGGAATCTTGTTTGATGCTGCAATATTCGTCGTTGTCGTCATCTTCCCAGTTCTGCATGAACACGCCACTGATTTGATGGCCTTGCTGTTTGAGCAGGGCTGCGGTAACGGATGAATCGACGCCGCCGGAAAGGCCGACGATGATGTTTGTTGGTGTGTTGGTAGTATTCATGAGGGGAATGTGGGTTTCAAATATATTTTTTAAAGCTTGATTTTAGCACATTTTGATTTAACGACAGAAAAGGCCGTCTGAAAGCCCAATGACTTTCAGACGGCCTTTATATGCAAATTCAAGCAATTAGTGCTGATGCGCGCCACCGTGACCATGGCCGTGACCGTGATCCATGCCGGATTGTGGTGCAGTTTTCACTTCCAGCTCGACAGTTTGAGATTTCGCGTTTTTGAATTTCAGGGTTACAGGTACTTTTTCGCCTTCTTTCAGCGGTTTTTTCAGACCCATGAACATAACGTGGTAGCTGCCTGGTTTCAGCTCGGTTACGCCTTTTGCAGCCAAAGGCACGCCGCCTTTAACTTCGCGCATACGCATAACGCCGTTGTCGTTAATATGGGTGTGTACTTCAACGCGTTCTGCAACAGGGCTGCTGCCGCCTACCAAGAAGTCTTGTTTGGCTTCATCGTTTTGGATTTTCATGAATGCGCCACCCATTTTCATACCTTCGACAGTGGCACGTGCCCAACCGTCTTCAATATGGATACCGGCTGCAGATACGGAAGTTGCCAAGCCTGCCAGAATCAGGGTTGCCATTAATTTTTTCATGTTTTGCTCCTTGTGTTTGCCAAATGGCTGGGATATACAGTCTTCATCTTACAACCAAAGGCCGTCTGAAAACTTTGATATAGATTAATTAATACTATCTAATCCTAACGAATTACCATATTACCACATTTTTAAGCAGTTAATGCAATAATCCAAACAATAAATAACATGAACAAAGCCATCAGTTGCGTGGCCGAACCGGCATCTTTGGCACGCTTGGCCAGCTCGTGTTTTTCAGTAGAGGTATGGTCAACGGCTGCCTCGACGGCGGTATTAAACAATTCGGTAATCAATGAAATAAACGATGCGACAACAAGCACCATTTTGGTGACCGAGCCGAAATCAAGAAACAACGCCAAGACAATTAAAATCAGGTTCAACCAAAAAACTTGGCGAAATGCGCTTTCATAACGATACGCGGCAGCCAGTCCGTCTTTGGAATAACCAAACGCGTTGATAATGCGCTTGATGCCGCTTTTGCCTTTTTTCTCAGAAGCATAGGAAGATGGTTTCATCATATACTCAACATTAGAATGCCGTCTGAAAAGAAAACGGTCGGGTCAATTTTCAGACGGCCTTTGGATTTATTGTTTTACCCAAGATGCCACGGCATCTGCGAACATGGCAGCAACGTCGAAATCTTTTTGCTTCATGATCTCTTGGAAGCCGGTCGGGCTGGTTACATTGACTTCGGTCAGGTTGCTGCCGATGACATCCAAACCGGCAAGCAAGATGCCGCGGCGTTTCAATTCAGGCGCAAGGGTTTCTGCAATTTCACGGTCGCGCTCGCTCAATTCCTGTGCCACGCCGCGACCGCCGGCAGCCAAGTTGCCGCGCGTTTCACCGTTTTGCGGAATACGCGCCAAAGCATACGGAACAACTTCCCCGCCGATAATCAAAATGCGCTTGTCGCCATGTACGATTTCAGGAATATAGCGTTGTGCCATGATGGTGCGTGAATCAAGCTGCATCAGGGTTTCAAGGATACTGCCGATATTGGGGTCGGATTCGGTCAGGCGGAAAATGCCCATACCGCCCATGCCGTCCAACGGTTTGATGATGATGTCGCCGTGTTCTTTCAAAAAGGCACGGACATCGGCGGAACGTGTGGTAACCAAAGTGGGCGCGGTAAACTGGCTGAAGTTCAAAATCGCCAATTTCTCATTGAAATCGCGCATTGCTTGTCCGCTGTTAAATACTTTTGCACCCTGCTGCTGTGCCAACGTCAAAAACTGGGTTGCGTACAGATATTGCATATCAAACGGCGGATCAGTGCGCATAATGACCGCATCGAAATCTTTCAAGGCCGTCTGAACTTTTGCCTCTGCTTTAAACCATTCATGATCGTCATCGTTCTTCGCGCCGACAAACTCAAATGCCGCCGCCTGAGCCACCACCAAGCCTTCACGGACGGACAATTCTCCGCTCAAGGTATGAAAAAGCTGCCAACCGCGCTTTGCCATTTCACGCATCATGGCGTAAGTAGTGTCTTTATAGGTTTTAAAACTTGCCATTGGATCGGCGATAAACAGGACTTTCATCAAAATTTCCTTGTAAATAGACGATATAATCATACCTTGTATTCTGCCTGCCTGAAAAGGTGGCAAAATATAGAAAAGGCCGTCTGAATCCTATTTTCAGACGGCCTTGAGGCTTTTAGGCGGCTGCCAAATGCAAGAGTTCGGCGGCATGGCTGCGTGTAGTATCAGTAATAATTTCGCCACCCAGCATACGCGCGATTTCCTCAATGCGCTGATGATGGTTCAACACGCTGATTTCGCTGACGGTTTGCTCCCCTTCGCTATGCTTGCGGACCTGCCAATGGTTTTCACCGCAAGAGGCGACTTGAGGAAGATGGGTTACCGCCAAGACTTGATGTTTTTTACCTAAGGCACGCAAAGCTTTACCGACCATTTCGGCGACGCCGCCACCAATACCGGTATCCACTTCGTCGAAAATCAATGTCGGCACTTGCGTGTATTGGCTGGCAACCACTTGCAAAGCCAAGCTGATACGCGCCAATTCGCCGCCGGAAGCCACTTTATTCAAAGGTCGGGACGGATTGCCTTTATTCGCCGCCACTTGGAATTGTACCTGCTCCAGACCATGTGCGGTCGGCGAAGACGGCAACAAGACGATGTCAAAACGTGCGCCCTTCATGGCCAAATGTTGCATATGCTCGGTGGTCTCTTCGCCCAAACGACCAGCCGCCTGATGACGCATGGCGGAGAGAATATGCGCGGCTTCGTGGTATTCGGCAAGATTGCGTGCGACTGTATTTTCCAAGGCTTCCAAATCGGCAGCCGCGTGCAGGTTTTGCAGGCGCTCGTCAATTTCTGCCAACTTTTGCGGCAACTCTTCCGGCTCAATGCGGTATTTGCGCGCCATGCTCATCAATTCGCCCATACGGCTTTCTTGTGCGGCTAATTCATTAGGATCGATGTCGCTGCGACCGGCCACATCACGCATATTGGCACTGATTTCACCCAACTCAGCTTCAATACTTGCCAGCATATTCAGACTTTCGGCAAAGCGCGGCTCAATGTTTTGCAGATTGCCCAGCAGTTTTTGGCATTGGTAGATTTGACGTTGGATGCCGTTGTCTCCGTCTATACTGTCGCTCACCTGCTCGGCGGTTTGCAGCAACTCGGCCGAATGCGCCAGGCTGTCGTGGCTTTGGCTTAAGGTTTCCCATTCGTTGGGTTTGAGCTCCAATTGGTTCAATTCATTAAACTGCCATTCCAAACGCTCGCGTTCGATGGCCATGGTTTCTGCCTGCTCTTGCGCTTCTTGCAGGGCTTTTTTCGCATTGACCCAATTTTGATAAAGCTGTTTGACCGTTTCTGCCTGCTCTTTGCTGCCAGCAAATGCGTCTAACAACTCGCGTTGCGCAGACTCTTGATTCAACGAATGATGGGCATTTTGGCCGTGAATATCGATTAACTGCTCGCCAATAGCTTTCAGCTGCGCCAATGTTGCTACCTGATTATTGATATAACTGCGACTTTTACCCTTGGCATCGATAATACGGCGGATGCTGAGCTCTTCGGCATCTTCTTCCAAAAGGCCTTGCTCCTGCAGCTGCGCTTTCAGTTCAGGCAAACCGCTGATATCGAACAAAGCCGACAACTGCGCTTCTTTGGCGCCGCTTCGCACTTGACTGTAATCGGCTTTATCGCCCAACAACAGGCCAATCGCATCCAGAGTAATCGATTTGCCTGCGCCGGTCTCGCCCGTCAATACGGTAAAGCCGTTTTGAAAATCAAGATTCAGGTTTTCAACAATGACAAAATCACGCAAAGAAAGTGCCAACAGCATTGCAGTATTCCTTAGTAAATTACCCGCAACTATGCGGAATAGCTTTAGATAAGCTGATTATAACTAAGATTTTTTATAGTTTAAATCAGATTTTTCTTATGGTTTATCTAAGATATTTATTTTAAACAAATTATTTTTTAAGAAACTGCTAAACGCACCACGCCATATTGTTACCCTGGCTGGCTTATTCAATGATATAAAGCGTTCATTTAATGCTATAAAACGCTAGAATAACTAACATAAAGGCCGTCTGAAACACGATTGTTTCAGACGGCCTTTACATTCAAATCAGTTAATCAGTCTGCTTCCTGATTCTACTGCTTCTTCAGCTTCCTCATCGCCTGTCGGCGGCGTTTCCATCAAATCAGGCAACACCAGCTCGCCCAATTCAGTCAGCGGCGGCAATTCTTCCAAACTTTCCAAACGCAAATCGCTTAGGAATGTTGCTGTTGTCGCCCACAAAGCCGGACGGCCGACAGAATCACGGTGGCCGATGACTTCAATCCAGCCCCTATCCTGCAAGGTTTGCATGACATTTTGCGACACCGCTACGCCGCGTATGCCTTCGATATCGCCACGCGTTACCGGCTGCTGATAGGCAATAATCGCCAGCGTTTCCATCACGGCGCGGGAATAACGCGGCGCGCGCTGCTCTTGCAGGCTGCCCAGTCGTTCAAAGGCAGCTTGGGCGATTTGGAAACGCCAGCCCTCATGGGTATGCACCAGTTGCAAAGCCCTGCCCTGCCAACGGGCCTTCAGTTGCGCCAACACATCAATCAACTTGTCTTGCGACAATGGCGGCACGCACAATTCTCGCATGGCTTTTTCGTTTAAGGGTTCGACTTGCGTCAACAGCGCCGCTTCAATCAGCGCATCGGGAGAAAGTTTTTCAGTCATAATAAAATCAATGTTCAGACGGCATGAACAACCGAAGGCCGTCTGAAAGATAATATGGTCAACGGTTTGTTATGCGCTCAAATGCGCTTTCAGTTTTTCTTCGTCCAAAAACCAATGGCAAATTTCAGTATCGCCATCCAGCAAAACTGGCACCAGCTCATTGTACTTTTCTTCTAAAACCGGATCAGCATCAACATCGACAATATCTAGCTCAAATCCAAACTGCTCCTGATAAGGCTTTAATTGTTCGCGCATTTTGTGGCACAGGCTGCAATATTCCCGAAACATCAAGGTCAGTTTCATGGCGGTTACTCTCGGAGGGACAAAAGCGGCCATTGTATAGCAAAATGCCGCTAAACTATACAGGCATGACAAAGGCCGTCTGAACAGGCGCGAAACAACGCCTTCAGACGGCCTTTGTGTGTATTCTGAAATTAAGACTGAACGTTAATACCTGCAGTCACGGTATTTTGGGCGCTGCTTGCAGTCAAAAACGATGCAGCCAATTCGCCGCAGCAACCGCAACAAGTCGCCACGCCCAATTGAGCCTGCAAATCGCTCATGGTGGTTGCACCGGCGGCGATGGTCTCTTTGATGTCGTGGTCAGTAATGGCGTTGCAGATGCAGACAAACATGATGTGCTCCAATAATTTTGTTACCCTCTGTAATTGAGAGTAGGATTTATTCTTGAACGTAAATATAAATAAAAACGGTTTGCATTGCAATATTGGCATTGTCCTTTTGTTTTGAAATTTTTCTATGTAAATTTGTATTTTGATTGTTATTTTATAAATAGTAAACTTTATAACCGTTCAGACGGCCACGATAACAAAAGGCGGCATCTTCGAAATGCCGCCTCTATTCATGAACGGGAATGGTGTTCATCGACCATGTTTTTCAAACGAATATTAGCAACATGGGTATAAATCTGTGTGGTGTTGATATCGGAATGTCCCAACATCATCTGGACCGAACGCAAATCGACGCCGTGATTAACCAAATGCGTGGCAAAAGCATGGCGCAAACCGTGCGGACTGAGCGAAGCAATACCGGCCGCTTCGGCATATTCTTTGACTATCATCCATGCAAGTTGACGGCTGATGCCGCTGCGTTTCTGGCTGACAAACACTTCGTCGCAGATTTTGTTTTTCAGCAACAACGGGCGCGATTCGTTGCAATAGCGTTCCACCCAATATGCCGCTTCCTGACCCAGCGGAACCAGACGCAATTTGTTGCCCTTGCCTATGGTACGGATACTGCCGCGATGTAAATCGATATCGCTGAGCGTCAATTTGACGGCTTCGGTCACGCGCAAACCTGTTGCATACATGACTTCAAGCAAGGCTTTGTCGCGCAGTCCATGCGGCGTTTCCACATCCGGTGCAGCCAGCAGCGCGTCGATTTGAGCTTCGGTAATCAGCGTGGGCAGTTTGCGTTCCGATTTCGGCGCCTTGAGAAAACGGGTGGGATTGTCTGCTCTTTGGCCTGTTTCTTCCAACCAGCCGTACATACGCTTGCAAGCCGACAATGCCCGCGCTTGGGACGTGTTTTTTTCCCCTTCCGCATACACGGCATCAGACAGGGCAAACTCATCGGCACTCAACCAATCCTGCCCGCCCTCGGCCAACCGCGCGGCGACTTTGACCAAATCACGGCGGTAACTTTGCAGCGTATTGTGGCTGAGCCTGTCTTGCAGCCAAAGGGATTCAAGCAGCTTGTCTATTAAATCGTCCATATTCATCAAACTGTATTGAAAGGCCGTCTGAACGGCATGACTTTACATCCGTTCAGACGGCCTTAGGTTTTCAAAGCCCTATCAAGAGACTTGAGAAATTGTATCCAACACTTCCTGCGCGTGTCCGGCCACTTTGACTTTGCGCCATTCATGAGCGATTTCGCCGTTTTCGTCCAGCACAAAGGTGCTGCGCTCGATGCCGAGGGATTCTTTGCCGTAAAGCTTTTTCAGCTTGATCACGTCAAACAGCTTGCAGACGGTTTCTTCTTTGTCGCTCAACAATTCAAACTGGAAGCCTTGTTTAGTGCAGAAATTCTGATGCGATTTGACACCGTCGCGCGAAATGCCGACAACGGTATAGCCCAATGCTTTGAATTGCTCCAATCGGGCATTGAAATCCAAGCCTTCGGTGGTACAGCCGGGAGTACTGTCTTTAGGATAAAAATAGACAACCAACGGCAAATGTTCGGCGGAGTTAAAATCGCTGCCGGAAGAAGATGGGAGTGTGAATTGATATTTTGACATATTATTCCTTTCAGACGGCCTAAACCTAGCCTTCGTTTATTTTTCGCTTAAATTCAAATAACTGCGCGTACCTTGAAAATCTTCCAATGCGCGCAACAAAAGCTGGAAGTGGTCGTCATTGCCGGCCAAATCCAACTCATCAGCATTGACGGTCAGCAAAGGCGCGCTTTGATACAAATGGAAGAAATGACTGTATTCGTCATGCACCCGTCCCAAATAGCCTTCAGGGAAACAAGCTGATAATGCCTTCGTGACGTTTTTGCAGGCGTTTGCGGTTGTTTTCGACGGCGGTTTGCAGATAAATCACCACATCGGGTTCCGCGTATTGCGGCAAAATACGTTGCTTCATATCGGCAAAAAGCTGCTGCTCGTCATTATTCAAAACGATAGGCGTAAAAATACGGTCTTTTTCCAATAAAAAGTCAGCCACAACCATTCCGCCTTGCGCACATTGGTCTTCAATAATATTCACGCTTTCAGCGCGGCGCGTCAGGAAGAAAAGCTCGGCAGCCAAACCATTATTGGAAACATTACTGTAAAACTTCATAAGAAACGGATTATGATCCGGATTCTCCGACAACAGCAACGCGCTGAAATGCTCTGCCAAGCGGCGGCTCAAAGCGGTCTTGCCGCTACCGATGGCGCCTTCGACAACAATATAACGAGGATTCATAGTAACTCTTTGTAATGTGTTTCCCAACAATATTTTATAGCAAAAAAGGCGTGTCCAACACGCCCTTTCTTGTTTTAGTCCGTTTTTCAGACGGCCCTTATTCTTTCAACAGGAGAATACCCTGCCCGCCCAAAGCCTGAGCCAAATCAGCCGCACGGCCATACTCGCCCAACTCGAAATCCGGAAGGATTTCGGCCAAAGGCAACATAACGAAACTGCGCTCATGCGCGCGCGGATGCGGCAAGGTCAGATGCGGGTCATCGCTGCGGATACCGTCAAAATCAATAATATCCAAATCCAAAGTGCGCGGCGCATTACGGAAGGTACGTTCGCGCCCAAATTCGGCCTCGATGCGGTTTAACTCTGCCAACAACGCTACGCCGTCCAATGAAGTTCTCACCGCACAAACGGCGTTCACAAAATCGGGCTGATCATCATAGCCAACCGGCGCAGTCAGATACAGGGAAGAAGCCTTTTCGAGCCGAATATGTGGATGCGCGGCCAATTCAGCCAAAGCGGCGCGAACCTGTTCGGCAGGATTGGCGAGATTGCTACCCAAAGCGATAACGGCAAAATGCGGATACATTTCAGACGGCCTCTTTTAAAACGGCAGCGTTTTGGTTTTGGCAAGGAAAACAATCGTGGCAACACACGACATGGCTAAAACATAGACGATATAGAATTTTGGCGAACGCGGACGCGAACGCATCATAATCATGCCCAACACAATATAAACCAGCAACAGCAGGATTTTCATGCCGAGCCACGGCGCATTGAACGGCGAAAAATGGGTAATCTTCATCAGCCACAAGCCGGTAAACAGCAACATGGTGTCGTTCAAATGTGGCATGGCTTTCCAAATGCCAGCCAACGGCTTCTCAGGATGACGCCAGAGCAGGAAAAAACGGATGTTGAACAACAGGATGGTAATGGCAACGAAAATCTGATGGCTGTATTTTACAAACAGATATTGCATGGCAGTTTCTTATGTTGAGGGTTGAAAAACAAAGCAGCTATTTTACCGCAAACATCTATTTCTGACGCAACTTTTCAATCGCCAGCAGATAGGGAGGCGCATTGCGGCGGTTGACAAAGCCATAGCGTAACACGGCAAATGCTTCCTGCGGCAAAGTTTCCGCCCATTGCACAATCGCTTCAGCCTCTATTCGGCCGGCTTCATGTCCCGGATACAATACCGCTACGGCCAGCCCGCCCTCTTTCAGCAAACCCAAAGTATCCGTCAGCGCACGGATGCTGCTTGTCGCCTCAGTCGTACAGCTTTTATCGCCCCCCGGCAGCCAACCGAAATTAAATACTGCGGCATCTAAAGACTCGTCGATATAAGATAAAACGTTTTCATGACCGTCATGTATCAGGGCTACCCAACCATCTACGCCATTTTCTTTCAGACGGCCTTGAGTCTGCTCCAGTGCTTTGGATTGCACATCAAACGCCCACACCCTACCCGTCTCTCCAACCGACTGCGCCAACAGCAAAGTATCATGCCCGTTTCCGGCCGTCGCATCCAAAGCGCGGCCGCCTGCTTTTAAGGCTTGTCGTAACAAGGAGTGGGCAAAGGGAAGAATGTTCTCAAGCAGCATGATAAAGGTCGTCTGAAAATAAAAATACCCTACCGCAAAAGCGGTAAGGTATTGAAAAACAGGAATGCGTTACATCATTTATTCGGCAGGTTGTTGCACTGTCTCAACTTGAACCGGAGCAGCTGCGGCAGCGGCTTGGGGTTGTTTGTTTTCGTGTTGCAGGCTGACTGCGCGTGCAGGAACGATTGTTGAGATAGCGTGTTTGTAAACCATTTGAGTGACGGAAGTATTACGCAGCAGAACAACGTACTGGTCGAATGATTCCACTTGGCCTTGCAGCTTGATGCCGTTTACCAAGTAGATTGAAACCGGAACGTGCTCTTTACGCAACGCATTCAAAAAAGGATCTTGTAACATTTGTCCTTTAGCTGTCATATTCTTGAGCTCCATTATTATGATTGTAAAGACGCCAAAATCGGCGTTTGATGGGATTGTAGCCCCGAATAGGATAAATTACCAACTATTTTTTTCTATCACACCGTTTAGGAATCCAGCAATAAGGGAACTTCACGTCAAACCGACTGTTTCATTTCCATATTCACAACAATCCCCAATTCAAATTTGATGTTTTTTTAAATTCGACAAACCCTATCAAAAATATGCCATGAAGCTCTAACAATCTGTTTTTCATTATAAAAAGGCCGTCTGAAATTGTTCAGACGGCCTTTGTGTTTATTTGCTGAATTGTTTTTTCACGCTGACTTTGGTTTTCTTCTTGAAGCGGTTTTTCTCTTCCTTGCGGCCTTCGCGTTTCTCAATACGGTTGCTCAAGCTGACACGGCGCAGCGGTTTTTTCTTCGGTTTGTCTTCCGCATTTTCATACGGGTTTTCCGAAACATTGTATTGAATTCTGAGCGGCGTACCTTGCAGATTGAAGGCTTTGCGGAACGTTTGGGTCAAATAGCGTGTGTAGCTGTCGGAAATGGCGTGCAGCGAATTGCCGTGTACCACAATTACCGGCGGATTCATGCCGCCTTGGTGGGCATAGCGCATTTTCGGACGCACCAAGCCAGCACGCGGCGGCTGTTGACGCTCGATCGCGCTTTGCAATACGCGCGTGATTTTCGGCGTCGGCATCTTAATCATCGCCGCATTGTAGGCAGCCTGAATACTTTCAAACAAACCGTCTATACCGCGCTCTTTCAACGCAGAAATAAAGTGGAACTTAGCAAAATCAAGGAAATACAGTTTGCGGTTGATATCGCGTTTCACTTGCTCGCGGCGCTCTTCGCTGATGCCGTCCCATTTATTGACCGCCACCACCAAGGCACGGCCTGCTTCCAAAGCGAAACCTGCAATCGTCGCATCTTGGTCGGCGATATCTTGTTGCGCGTCCAATACCAAAACAGCAACATTTGCCGCTTCAACCGCCTGCATGGCTTTGATAACGGAGAATTTTTCCACCGCTTCATCCACTTTGCCGCGACGGCGCACACCTGCGGTATCGATGATGGTAAACGGTTTGCCTTCACGTTCAAAATCGATATGGATACTGTCGCGTGTTGTGCCTGCCATATCGAAGGCAATCACGCGCTCTTCGCCGAGAATAGCGTTTACCAAGGTCGATTTACCGACATTTGGACGGCCGATTACAGCAAAAACAGGATGTTTCGCTTCTTCCTCTTCCTTTTCAGGCTCGGGGAAGGTTTCCAAAATATCTTCAATCAGATAATACACACCATCGCCATGCGCACCTGAAATAACATAAGGGTCGCCCAAAGCAAGTTCGTAGAACTCGGAGGCAAGTACGGCCCTATTGCCGCCCTCGCCTTTATTCACGGCCAAATAAACAGGACGCGGGCTTTGGCGCAAACGGTCGGCAATGATTTTGTCTTGCGGCGTCAAACCGGTGCGGCCGTCCACCAAAAACACCACTGCATCGGCTTCATCGACAGCCTGCAAGGTTTGTTTTGCCATTTCGTGCAAAATGCCACTGTCCACAACCGGCTCAAAGCCGCCGGTATCGATGACCAAATAAGGTTTGCTGCCGACTTTGCCATGACCGTAATGTCGGTCACGCGTCAGGCCGGGCAGGTCATGCACGAGCGCGTCTTTGGTGCGCGTCAAACGGTTGAATAAAGTAGATTTGCCGACATTGGGGCGGCCGACAAGCGCGATGGTTGGTTTCATGATTGAGTCTTTCTGTGTCAAGTGCCGCCTAAAAACGGGAGCGGAACACAAGCAGGTGTTTTAAAAACACGGTTGATAAGGATAAGTGTAGGCCGTCTGAAAAGTCATTGCAACTTCAGACGGCCTTGATTTCAAACAAACTTATTTCAAGCTGTCGATTTTCATTTGTAGCAATTCGCGGCCTACTGCGGTTTGCGGCATTTTGCTCAAAGCAGCTTCGTAACTTTGTACGGCTTCTTTGGTTTTATTTTGGGCAACGTAAACATCGCCTTTAGTTTCCAGCATCAAAGGCTCGAAATCAGCCTCAACCTGAGTATTCAGGGCATTGATGGCGGCATCGTATTTTTTTTGCTGCAACAGGACAACGCCCAAACGCTGGGCTGCCAAAGCTTGAACCAGCGGTGCATTTTGGTTTTTCAGCACCCAATTCAAATGACCTTCCGCCACATCATAACGGCCGGCATCAAACTCGGTTGCTGCTACCATCAAAGTAGCTTGGGCTGTCGAAATGGAATCAGGATAGTTTTTTTGCAATTCGGCCAAATCGGCGTTGATGGCTTTTTGGTCGGTTTTTTGCTGCGCCTTTTCCACCATTTGCGCCAATACGGCGGCGGCTTCCTGATCTTTTGAAGCTTTTTGGCCTTGGTAAATGGTGTAACCCAAATACCCCAAAGCCGCCACAATCAGCAAGGCAAAGATCCAACGGCCGGTTTTTTTCCAAAAATATTTAAAGTTGTCTAACTCTTGTTGTTCTTCCAAATGGGCTGCCATTTATGCGTTCTTCCATTGTTGTAAAGTGTCTGTCAAATCAGCGGCGGCAACGGTTTGTTGTTCGCGTTTGCCCTGCATATCTTTCAGGGTAACCGTACCGTTTACCAGCTCATCCTGAGCTACAATCAGGGCAAAGCGTGCGCCACTGTTGTCTGCTTTTTTCATTTGCGCCTTCAGGCTTTGATAGCCGGAATGCTGCATTACATTGAAACCTTGAGCGCGCAAGGCTTGCGCGTATTTCATCACCTGCAAGTCCGCACCTTCGCCTTGGTGCATTGCATAGACATCAGGCGCGGCGTTCACTTCCAGAGAGCCGTATTCGCTCACCAAAAGCAGCAGGCGCTCAATACCCATCGCAAAGCCGATAGACGGCGCAGGTTTACCGCCAAGCTCTTCAATCAAACCGTCGTAACGGCCACCACCGCACACAGTCGCCTGCGCGCCGAGTTTGTCGGTCGTCCACTCAAAAACCGTCTGATTATAATAATCCAAACCGCGGACCAAGCGCGGATTTTCAATATATTGAATACCCAAACCATCCAACATCGCCTTGAAGCGTGCATAGTGGTTTTGCGAAGCCTCGCCCAAGTAATCTACCAGACGCGGCGCCGCGTTGCAGATTTCCTGCAAATCAGGGTTTTTCGTATCCAAAACGCGTAAAGGATTGGTTTTCAGACGGCGTTTGCTGTCTTCGTCCAGTTGCGCTTCATAGCGGGTCAAATATTCAACCAATGCAGCACGGTGTGCCGCACGTTCCTCACGGTTGCCCAAGCTGTTGATTTCCAAAGTCAGGTATTCGCGAATACCCAATTTTTCCCATAAGTCGGCAGACATCGCGATGATTTCCGCATCAATATCCGGCCCTTCAAAACCCAAAGCCTCGATACCGACTTGATGGAACTGACGATAACGGCCTTTTTGCGGACGCTCGCGACGGAACATCGGCCCCATATACCACAGCTTTTGCGGGCTGTTGTAGAGAAGGTTGTGTTCGACCACCGCACGCAAACAAGAAGCCGTACCTTCAGGACGCAAGCTCAAACTCAAAGAATCGTTTGAATCGGAGAAGGTGTACATTTCCTTGCCGACCACATCGGTTTCCTCGCCGATGGAGCGGACAAACAAACCGGTTTGCTCGACAATCGGCGTACGGATTTGCTGATAGCCGTAAGCGCGTGTCCAACGGCCGACCGTATCTTCAAACGCCTGCCAAAACGCAGCCGTCAGTTTGAAATCTTTTTGTTCGACAGGTAAAAGGTCGTTCATACCTTTTACAGATTGAATTTTTTGTGCCATTTCAATATGGGATAAGCGAAAATCAAATAGTTGGGCATTATAGCTGATTTTTAAGGGTTTGTGAGGTTGGGAACAAATCAAAAGGCCGTCTGAAAAAGTTTTCAGACGGCCTTTGACTCACTCTACACGCCGTAGCCTGATTTGTTTGACTGCAAATTCCGTCTGCCGCTTGGGATGATGTGTAAAAAACAATTTATTTGAAATCGTCTCCGCTTTTTTCGGTACAACAGCCAAAATCTTACCTGCCAAATTTCCCTCACGAGTTTTCCAAGCATCCAAAAACTGCGCCCTGCTCATGGAAACATGACCCAGCGACGGGTCGGCAAGCAAAACCGTATTGCCGTCTATACCGCGCAATACCGAAAAATGATCGTCCTTGCGGTATTTCAAATACACGATGACGGGGATTTTCAACTTCGCGAGCTGCTCGAAAGACAGGGCATAGCCTTTCGCCTCAAAACCCAAATCGGGCATGATGCGCTGCATATCCTCAAACGACGCGCGCATTTGCTCCTTATCCAGTTTTTTCAACACTTCTTCCTCCGTCAGCTTTTGCCCGTAAAAATTGTTCAAAAGCGTCGCCACCGAAGCCGCCCCGCAGGAAAAATCCAAATCCTGTTTTACAATATTGAAATCGCGCCTCTCTTTCCAACTTTGCACTTTGATTTTTCCGTAAACAACAGGATTATCGTTAAACATAGGTGCAGCATTCAGAAGACCGGATAAAGAAACGGCAATCGGCACTGACAGACAAATACGTTTTAATATCATCATACCTTCTAAAGATATATGTAAGAGGTCGTCTGAAAAAGCTTTCAGACGACCTCTTACATAATTATTCTTAATAGTATAAATAGTAAGGGATATAACAGGTATTAGGGGCAAACCATGTTGCACCATGACCTACTGCCCTTACCGCTTCTTAGACAGTCTTTTTACGAATACCATCATCAGGATTGTCCAAAAAAAATATTTGATAAATATATTGCAAGATATTTTATTCCAATTTCATCCGAAACAGAAACTAATATATTTTTAATTAATACATAGCCGATTATTACATTTATTATTCCTATAATATATAAGGATATTCCCAAAATTTTTTTTGATTTTATTTTAGGCATATCTTTTATCCATACTAAAATACAGCCCAATGTCGAAAAGAAAATAACAGGAAACACTACCTTACCTCCTCTTACTTCCAACCAAACCGATAGCAGGCTTGGTTGGAAATTGGTTTATTTATTTATAAACATTATTTCCATATCTTCCGATATAAAAAAAATACTTATCAAACTTCTCAAAATTAAGTTCTATTTTTTCTATATTATTCAAATCAGTATTATCTCCTATGATACGGAGAACTACATTTCCTAACAGGCAAAGATTATGAACTACATGAACCAGTTCGGTGGAAGGTGTATATACACCTTGCAACTTAATATTATTTTTTTGTGCATTTTTTACCTGTAAATTAAATTTTTTGGAATTTTCTTCGTAGGAAAGAATCGTCCCTTCCGGAAAAATGACTGTCCTGCACAGTAATTTGTCCGCATTATTATAATGCAGCGTATTTTTTGAAAAAAATAATTTATTATTTGGAAATTTTCTTATAATTTCAGAGCTTGACCAACGGCTATTTTTTTAAAAAAGAAATCTGCTCGTTATTAGTACTATCAATTTCAACTTCAATTATCATCACCACCCCTCATAAAATACACAATATGATTGGGCAATTATTGCCCAAGCCCGCAACAAATTCTAATTATTTTGGAGTCTTAGCCAATTGGCGTCCATAAAAAATATGAGCCCTCGAACTACTGGGGTAGCATATCTTGCAGCAACAAAAGTACCTATCCTAGTTAAATACCCAAGTGCCACCAACGGCGCCATGGCCCCTTCAGCCTCCTTCATCTCCTTCTGAGAAAGCTCCGCCAACTGCATAGGCGTATCTGCCTGCGTGTGGAACACTTGGCTTTCAAATGTCTGATTGTCGAAGCTGTTTGCCATTGCGGGAGCAATCATCGTCAGAATCATCATGGCTGCGGTGATTTGTTTTTTTCATAACAAATTCTTGGGGAGGAGATAATGTTCCATCAAAATCCTCCTAAAAGGCTGCCTGAAATTTCCAAGCAGCCTTTTTTGTTTGCTTATTAATCGGATAGTGCGACAAATATAAAGTAGGCGGCAATAATTGCCGTAACGGCAGCCATAACTGTTTTATTTTCTTTATCAAACCAAAGCGAGTTTAGAAACATGGCCATCAAGAAATATGATGGTTTTTCAGTTTTTCCGCTGCTTTCTTGAATTAGAAGATAAAATATAAATATGGCAGTTATACTGATTGCTGTTTTTATTAAAATATATTTATTTTTCATCATCTTGTATGATTTTCAATGCAAGTCTCAACAATAAAATTCGAAATAAAATAGAGAGATGTTGATATATCAGATAAATACACAAAACAATCAAGAAAACTATTGGCGGCATGTATAATCTTGAATTTCGTTTTTTGATGAAATTAAAATAATGAAATATATACTTACCATTATAATGGAAGTTTTAGCCTCCTGATTGCAGTATTTCAAATCCAAGATAAATATTAAAAAATTATTAAAATTAAATGATTAAATTGTTTTAATAGCCATATCGATTAGCTTATTATTCAAATATCTTATTTAATTTTATTTATTATTTCCCCAACTTTTTCGGCAATAAATAACAAAAAATAGCATAATAAGATAACAGAACAGGAAAATAAAAATAAATCTTTCATTATCTTAGTAATAAAATTCCAAAGATTTTCCTTATTTCCATCAATAATAAAAATTATCAGGTCATGAATAAAGAATACTGCAAAGAAAATACTTCCTGCCGTTAGAGATATTTTTAATCTGCTTATTTTCCCTTCGCTATATTTACCTGATAAATAGCCTAAAAAAGCTGCAATCAAATCATCCATTTTAAAAATTTCTGTAAAAACAGGTAATGTCTTTAATTCATTACCTGCTTGTTATGATTTATCTACGCCATACGCGATTTGCACCATTGTTGGCAAGTGTGCTATTTACTCTCCATATGTTTGCTCCTGCATTTGTCAGGCTGGGAATAAATTTGACTCCTCCACTGGCAATTGCCCCCGCAGTACCAAATGATGCGTCAATGACAGCACCTGTTGCTACGTTATCTGCAAATTTGGCATTGTCCCATTTGTAATGACCTTGATAGACGCCCCATGCATATAGCCGGCACCTCCCCATATGCCTCCTACGATACCACCGGCTACCCAAGGAGCAACAGCCCCCTCAGTGTCTTTCATTTCCTGCGGCGATAGTTCCGCCAACTACATCGGCGCATCTGCCTGCGTGTGGAACACTTGGTTTTCAAATACCTGATTTTCCATGCTGTTTGCCATCGCCGGAGCGGCAATCATCGTTAGAATCATCATGGCTGCGGTAATTTGTTTTCTCATAACAACTCCTTTGGATTACAACGTTGGAAAATCAAAAACTGCTGAAAATGTATGCTGTACGCCCAATTTCAGTTCGGAACTGGTTTGCCCTGAAACGTTGAAACGTGCGGATGCGTTTAAAGCCGTGGTTTTGGTGAAACCGAAACCTGCACCGAGATGGGCGTAGATGGATGTATTTCCGGAGCATTCCCGTTCGCCGTCCAGTCGGTCGGGCTTCCTGCCCAGCCATTGGATGTCGCCCGTGAGGCTGATCCTGTAGTTGGCGGCAAATGAGATGTTGAAGTTGAGCAGCCAATAGTTGCCCGATATGAAAAAGCTGCCCTCCCTTTTTCTCTCAAGCGATGGCTGCAAATAACGCCACAAACAATCAAACGAAAATAGATTTAGTCAAAAAGGTTTATCTGTCTAAAGTGGACTTACAATCGTGTTACTACGCCTGAACTACAAAAAATCATCCGACAATTCAATAAATTCGACACAAATATCCGTAAGCAACCCGATATGGAGATGGGATGTGACATGCCGATACATTACTACTTGGGCTTTGGCCAGGATCATCCTGATAACTTCCATAAAACCTTGCAAGTCAAGCTCACTTCTCCCCATACCGTCCGGGCAACATTTAAACAATTTGACGGCCATAGGGTCGGTGCAGATTTCATGTTGAAATGTACGGAAAACCGTTGTTTGATAGATGATTTTAAGATGATTGGCGATCAAACCAGTATCAAAACCGATTACAAACTCGTTTTGCGCAAACAAAAATGTGAGTGAGCCGACAAAATAAAAGGGCTACCCAAACAAATGGAGCAGCCCTTTGATTTTGAAATCAAGGTCGTGAAGGGTGCGGATTTAAGCGTACAGGCGGCAAATTAGGTTTTCCGTATTGAGAAACAGCTTGTCTGACTGAAGCAGCTTTTCCTGACTGCATGACGCCGCTATCGTTGCGTATTGGATGTGCTGCATACTCGTCTTGATTTAATTGTGAAACTTCTTCATTGACTTCATGCTCTACCACAAGTTCATACTCATTATCGTATGCCTTATTCTTACCAAGCCGAACTTCCCCTCCCGCCATAGCGGATACGGAAAACGCGGATAACATAATGATTATGCTGATTTCTTTCTGCATGATATTCTCCTTTTCTCAAAAATTGCTTCTTTATCATTTCTTTAATTCATGCCATAAAAGCAAGTTCAAACAAAACCAGTTTATCTGATTCCATTTATAGAGGCTATTTAAACACAAAACTTGCATCAATACATATCTATTATTAGAAGTTTATTTTCCATATAAACAAGGCCGTCTGAAAAAATCCTAAAAACCGAGTACAATCCGCTGCATGAAAAAACGTACCAACCCCCTACCCCTTTTAGACGGTGTCAAACCCAGCTATTTGGTTTTGCCGCATGAAAAGCAGTTTTACGGCTTGCCGCTGCTGCATTTTCTATGCGCTCATTTTCCCTTTGTCGGCGAAGAAAACTGGCGGCGGCGGCTGAACAGCGGTTTTGTGGTGGGCGCGGATGGCGTGCCGTTTGATGAGAATACCTTGTTCGAACCCGGCAAGACGATGTTTTATTACCGTGAAACCAGCCGTGAGAGCGAGCCGCGTATTCCGTTTGAAGAAAAGATTTTGCATATTGATGAGCATTTGATTGTAGTGGACAAACCGCATTTTCTGCCTGTCATCCCTAGCGGCAGGTTTTTGCGGGAAACCCTGCTTACACGCCTGCGTCTGCGGCCGGAATTACAGCATTTGAATGTTGAAGACATTACGCCGATTCATCGCTTGGACAAAGATACGGCAGGCGTTATGCTGCTTTCGCTCAATCCTGCTACGCGTCGCGATTATCAGACCATGTTCCAAGAAAAAACCGTCCAAAAAACCTATGAAGCGGTGGCGCCGACGCGGACGGATTTGGACTATCCGCTGGATATTTCATCCCGAATGGAACGCGGCGAAAAATTCTTTCTCACGCGGGAAACGGAAGGCGAACCCAATGCTCACACGACCATCGAACTTATCGAAAACCGCGGCGCATTCAGCCTCTACCGCCTCACGCCGCATACCGGAAAGAAACACCAGCTCCGCGTGCATATGATGAGTTTGAACATGCCGCTGATGAACGATGCGCTTTACCCTACCCCCTTGGCGGCCGGCGAGGAAGACTACGACAAACCTTTAAAACTTCTGGCCAAAAGAATAGAGTTCACCGATCCTGTCAGCGGAGAAATCCGCGTATTTGAAAGCGGCTTTACGCTTTAAATTATCCAATCCAATTAAAAAGGCCGTCTGAAATTGTTCAGACGGCCTTTTTGTCACGAAATCATTTGATTAGTGATGAATGCAGCTGCACTCTTTGTTCATATCAATCACCATACGGCCGGTAATTTTACCTTCGCGCATTTCTTGGAAGATGGCAGGCGCTTCATCCAAAGCACGCAACTCGACTTTAGGTACAACCAAGCCTTCTGCGCCGAATTGGAATGCTTCTTCCAAATCTTTGCGGGTACCGACCAGAGAGCCGACCACTTCGATGCCGTCCAAGACCAGACGCGGGATGGACAGGTCCATAGATTCGGGCGGCAGACCAATGGCAACGACGCGGCCGCCTGCACGGACGCAGTCCACAGCAGAGTTGAACGCGGCGGCGGATACGGCGGTAACAACGGCTGCGTGTGCGCCGCCGGTTTTTTCTTGGATCACTTTGGCAGCGTCTTCTTTGGCGGCGTTGATGACTAAATCAGCGCCGCTTTCTTTAGCGAATGCCAGTTTTTCATCGTTGATGTCGATGGCGACAACGTGTGCGCCGAATACTTTTTTCGCGTATTGAACTGCCAAGTTACCCAAACCACCTGCGCCGTAAATCGCAATCCATTGACCCGGACGAACGCCGGAAACTTTAATCGCTTTATAAGTGGTCACACCGGCACAAGTAATGCTCGAAGCTTGCGCAGGGTCAAGACCGTCGGGTACTTTAACGGCGTAGTCCGCATCGACGATACAGTGGGTCGCCATGCCGCCGTCGGCAGTATAGCCTGCGTTCAATACAGAGCGGCACAAGGTTTCGCGGCCGGTATTGCAATATTCGCAAGAACCGCAGCTTTGGAACAGCCATGCGATGCTGACACGGTCGCCGACTTTCAGATTTTTCACACCGTCGGCAACTTCTTTAACCAAACCGATGCCTTCGTGTCCCAACACGCGACCCGGTTTGTCGCCGTAATCGCCTGCCGCAACGTGCAAGTCGGTGTGGCACACGCCGCAACACTCGACTTCCACCAACGCCTCGCCATATTCCAGCGGACGCAGTTCGCGTTCAACAACTTCTACATCACCTGCTACATCTTTATTTACTACCACAGCATGCATTTTCATGAGAGAGTCTCCTAGGGTGTTGAAAAACTGTTTAGCTATGAATGAGAATACTCCCCATATCCGAAGCCGTCAACCCATAATCTTTTTAAAAACAAATAGTTATAATGTTATATCATAACAGGATCTATTTAAGCCGTATAAATCTTTAAATACATTAACAAATGCAATTTCATTTCAATCAAATCCTTTATTTTTCAGACGGCCTGCTACATGAAACAACATTGCAAACGTAAATTTTGAGAACATTCTCATTTTTAGTACTTGAACTTAAAAAGAAAAAAGCATAAGCTGTTTTTATGGCGCAGAAACACGCCTTCCCACTCATTAAGGAGACAGCATTATGGCAAAAGATTTAAATGTGTTTGATAAAGAATATGGTCTTTTAATCAACGGCGAATGGACGAAAGGTAGCGAAGGCAAACTTTTATCCTCTTACAACCCTGCTAATGGCGATGAGTTGGCCAAGTTCACAGACGCAACCGATGCTGATGTCGATGCTGCCGTAGCCGCTGCACAAGAAGCGTTCAAAACATGGCGTAAAACCACGACTACCGAACGCGCGGCCATTTTGAACAAAATCGCCGATGTAATTGACGAAAACGCCGAATTGTTCGCCCTGCAAGAAACCTTGGACAACGGCAAACCGATCCGCGAAACTCGCGCCGCCGACGTACCATTGGCTTCCGACCATTTCCGCTATTTCGCCAGCGTGATCCGCGGCGAAGAAGGCACTGCGACCCAGCTTGACGCCGAAGACCTGTCCATCGTTTTGCGCGAACCGATCGGCGTTGTCGGCCAAATCATTCCTTGGAACTTTCCATTCTTGATGGCCGCATGGAAAATCGCTCCGGCATTGGCCGCAGGTTGTACCATCGTCATCCACCCTTCTTCCAGCACTTCATTGAGCCTGTTGTCCCTCGCTCAAAAAATCAACCACCTGCTGCCTAAAGGCGTGTTGAACGTGATTACCGGCCGCGGTTCCAAATCCGGCGAATACATGCTGCACCACAAAGGCTTCAACAAACTGGCCTTTACCGGCTCAACCGAAGTCGGCCGTCGCGTCGGCATCGCCGCTGCCGAATTACTGATTCCGTCCACTTTGGAGTTGGGCGGCAAATCCGCCAACATCTTCTTCGACGATATGCCTTTCGACAAAGCCCTCGAAGGCGCGCAAAAAGGTATTTTGTTCAACCAAGGCCAAGTTTGCTGCGCCGGTTCTCGTATCTTCGTTCAGGAAGGTATTTACGATAAATTCGTCAATGCCTTGGCGGAAGAGTTCAAAAAAATCAAAGTCGGCCTGCCTTGGGAAGACGACACCCAAATGGGTTCGCAAGTCAATGCCGGTCAACTCGAGACCATTTTGAAATACGTCAAAATCGGCGAACAAGAAGGTTGCCGCATCATTACCGGCGGTAAAAAAATCGAAGGCGAATTGGGCAAAGGCGAATTTGTCGAGCCTACTTTGATTGAGGCCAGCAGCAACGAAGCCCGTGTTGCCCAAGAAGAAATCTTCGGCCCTGTTGCCACCGTGATTAAATTCAAAACCGAAGAAGAAGTCATCAAAATGGCCAACAACAGCGAATACGGCTTGGGCGGCGCAGTTTGGAGTACCGACATCAACCGCTGCCTGCGCGTTTCCAATGCATTGGAAACCGGCCGCGTTTGGGTAAACTGCTACAACCGCCTGCCTGCCGGTGCACCGTTTGGCGGCTACAAAACTTCAGGTATCGGCCGCGAAACCCACAAAATGATGCTCGCCGCCTACACCCAAGTGAAAAACATCTACATCAGCACCCGTGAAGAACGCGAAGGCTTCTATTAATCCGCCGTTCCACATTAATCTGATTTAGAAAATATAAAGGCCGTCTGAAACCTGTTTCAGACGGCCTTGTTTTATTCTGTTTCTCAATAAAGCTTCATATCTTTCTCAAAAAAAGCCCCATTACTTTCTCTCCGGCCACCGCCAGCAAGGCTCCGGCCACAACCACCATGGCACCCACATAGCTGACGAGATTCATATCCGAAGCGGCAAAATAATCGGGGGCGAGATGATGGCCGATGGTGGAAAATATCATGGTAAATACAGGTATCAGCGTGGTAACGATACTGACTTTTGAAGCGTCCCAATGGTTGAGCGCTTCACCGAATGAACCGTAGCCGATCAGCGTGTTCAGGCAGCAATAGATAAAGCAGCCCCATAAAAACGGATTGCCGATATGGGCGATTTGCGACGGTTCGGCAAACGGCAGAAAAACAAAGCTGCTGCAAAAATAAATCATGAGCAGGATTTGTTGCGAATTGAAATGTTTGGACAGAAGTTTTTGCGCCACGCCGTAGCACACCCAAATCATGCTGCCCGAAGCCGCCATCATCACGCCGACCGCGTAGCTGCCCAAGCTGAAAAGTTCGCCGAATTTATCGTTGAAAAACATGACCAAACCCGTCAGCAAAAGCATCAAGCCGATTTTTTGCCAATGCGTAAAGGCTTCTTTAAACACGCCAACGCCGACCAAAATCATGGTAAAGGGCGAGAGTTGCCACAACACCTGCGTGGTTGTCGGCGAAATATAGTGCAAACCCATGGCAACGAGCACAAAGTTGGCGGAAATGCCGACAATACCCAGCACCAATAAAAATAAGGTTTGCTTGGAAAATTCAGACGGCCTCGGCAGCTTGCCGGTCAGTCCCAACAACGCAAACAACACCAGCGACGCCACTAAAAAGCGTATCCACACCAGCGTGGGCGCATCGACGGCTTTTAAGGCCTGTTGCGCCGCTACCGGCAGCGAGCCCCAAGTCATGGTGGCAAGCAGCGCCAATGAAAAGCCGAGCCAAGTTTTTTGTTTCTTCATTTTTCAGACGGCCTTTATTTACGCGGCTTCCCAGTAGTCGATATAAAGCTGCAATTCGAGATTATTCCGCCATTCGTTGGCAACGGGACGGTACACTGTACGGATGTATTCGGGAATGTCTTCGCTGCAACGCCAGAACATGGCTTCAAATTCGTAGCCGTCTTTTTGCAGCCAGACTTTTTTATGTTTGCCCTCCGCGCCCAGAGGCTGCTGGCGGACAACGTGAAATTCATCGGTAAAACTCGGCGGCGCGAAGCCCTGCCCCCAAACGTGTCGGGCAAGGTTTTGCGCCTGTTCCAGCGTAATGTCGCGTGCGGGCAGGCTGCCGTCGGTGATGAAGGTTTGCGACAAATCGTCTTCGCACACCATCTCGCGTACGGCTTCTTCAAAGGCCGTCTGAAACGCAGGAATATTGTGTTCGAGTATGCTCAAACCCGCCGCCATTGCGTGTCCGCCGAATTTCAAAATCAAATCGGGATGGCGTTTGGATACCAAGTCCAAAGCATCGCGCAGGTGCAAATTGGGAATGGAGCGTCCCGAACCGCGCACTTCGCCGTTGTCGGCAGGCGCAAATACGATGGTCGGACGATAAAAACGGTCTTTGAGGCGGCTGGCAACAATGCCGACCACGCCTTGATGGAAGTCGTCGCGATACGCCACCAACGTCGTCTGACCTGAAGGCAGGGTTTCAGGAAAAGCATTCAGCGCGTCTTGCAGCATAGACTGCTCGATTTCGCGGCGCTCGATATTGAGGTTGTTTAACTGAGCCGCCAGTTCCTGCGCCTCGGTGTCATCTCGCGCCAACAGACAGGCAATGCCGACCGACATATCGTCCAGCCGTCCGGCCGCGTTGATGCGCGGTCCCAACGCAAAGCCCATATCAAACGGCTGAGCCTTGCGCCAATCTCGTCGCGCCACGTCAAACAAGGCGCGGATGCCGGGGCGCATTTTGCCCAAACGCATCCGTTTCAACCCTTGAGACACGAGGATACGGTTGTTGTGGTCTAGAGTGACGACGTCGGCGACGGTACCGAGTGCGACCAAATCCAAAAGGTCGCCCAGATTCGGCTCTTTCAGGCCGTCTGAAAAATAATTGCGGCGGCGCAGCTCGGCACGCAAAGCCATCAATACATAAAAAATTACTCCCACGCCCGCCAAGCTTTTACTTTGGAAACCGCAGCCTTTTTGGTTTGGATTGACGATGATGCAGTCGGGCACGGTCTCGGCAGGCAGATGGTGGTCGGTCACAATCACATCCAAACCCAACTCCTGCGCACGCGCCACGCCTGCAATGCTGGCGATACCGTTATCCACCGTCACCAACAAATCCACACCTTGCTCGGCAGCGAGTTCGGCGAGTTCGGGCGTTAAGCCGTAGCCGTGTTCAAAGCGGTTGGGCACGAGAAAATCCACTTTCGCCCCCATCGCCGCCAAACCGCTCATACCGACGGAACACGCCGTTGCGCCGTCGGCATCATAGTCGGCGACAATCAGGATTTTTTCCTGACGCTCAATCGCATCCGCCAAACGTCCGGCGGCGGCTTCACAGTTTGTCAGCGATTGATACGGCAAAAGCGCAGCAAGCTTGTCGTCCAACTCGGCCGGACTTTGCACATCACGCGCAGCACACAGCCGCGCAATCAAAGGATCGGTACCGGCAGTGAGCAAGTCGTTGAAAACAGTCGGATTAATGGAACGTGTTTGAATTTTGACGGACATAGTGTGTGGGATTAAATAGAGAAAAAATTAATTTTTTGAAACATTTATTTTAAGGAGGAGGCCGTCTGAAACCTGCAATCCGTTTTCAGACGGCCTTGGATATTATTTGCGTGAAGCATCGATAATTTCACTGACTACGACATATGAGCCTGCTATCACTGCGCCGACTGCGTCCAAAGCCAATGTAAATGGCGTTTTCAGGATATTCCCCGTCAACTTCCAAACGTCGGTGCTTTTTTTGGTTTCCGTATAATAAATTCTGACCGGGACGGCAGTGTCAAAACGGCGGTCTTCGGCAACATTTTTCGGCGTCGCATAATAATGACCTTCGGTAGAAATACACCGTGTGTAGACAGTTTTACCATCGAGTTCAACCGGCTTGAACGCCAACTGTTTTAACTTGGCAATCTCGGCAGCTTTTTGAGTATCGTAACGCAGGCAGAAATTCGAGCGAAAAGTTTGCGCTTCAGGAGATTTCAATTCAACCGGCAAAGCCTCATACACCTGTTTTGGGTTTTGCTGAACCATTTGAAAGCGTTTACTCAGCTTAGCGCCCAAAACTGCCTTCAACTTGGCCGAATCTTTAGGATTAACGACAAACCAATATTTTTTGCCCATCATGACCAAGCTGCCTGTTTCCAGTTGCGTATTGTCTTGGGCAACCACGCCAAAATGCTTGAATATTGTCTTTAGCGACGGTTTTTTCGGTTGTGGTTTGATGGAAAGGGCTATTTCTTTCCCAAAGATCGGTAGTACATCCATTGAGGGTCAATACACCAACCAGCAAGGCGATTGCAGAGTGGCGAAATTTCATGGTCATCCTCCTTCGGTATTACGATACAGGCCGTCTGAAAACCGCAATCCGTTTTCAGACGGCCTTAAGGTTTATTCTTCCCAATCCTTCCCTTCTTCTGAAACGTCGGATTGACCGGCCTCCATCACTGCTTTAATTTCTTGGAACAACGCGCGGAAGTTTTTCGGCGGTTTGTTTTGTTCCTGCTCTTTTTTGGTGTTGCGGATCAAGGTACGCAATTTGCCGGCGTCGGCTTGCGGAAAATCGGCCATAAATTGGGTAATCGCGCCATCGTCTGCCAACAGTCGTGTACGCGCCTGCTCGACACGTTGCAAAAAGGCATTATGTGCCGTATTGTCGCCGCGCAGTTTGGCCAAATAAGCTTCGATGGGCGCAGGGTCGGTATCGCGCATCAGGCGGCCGATAAATTGGGCTTGGCGTTTGAGCGCGCTGTTGGACGTGATTTTTTTATAGGTGGCAATGGCTTCGAACAGCTCTTCGTCCAAGCCGATTTTTTTCAGCGTATCGCTGGAGAGCTTGGTCAATTCCATACCCAAAGCCTGCAAATCGTTCATCTGCTTTTTCATTTGGGTTTTGCTGACCCATTCGTCTTCTTGTTCAAACATTGTGTTTCCCTGATTTTCTGAATCTGCCTATTTTATCAGTTTTCAGACGGCCTTTCCGTGCGATTTTTGCAGAGGCCGTCTGAAACGGTTAAAATGCCGCAAAACCCTGTCAGGAAACCTTTTTATGCTGTTTAACCACACACCGGACGAGCTGTTGCGCTTGTGCGGACACACGCTGGATTTGGCCAAACAATCCGGCGCCACCGCGGCCGAAGCCGATTTCAGCGAGTCGCTCGGTCAAAGCGTCAGCGTGCGCTTGGGCGAAATCGAACAAATCGAGTTCCAACAAGACAAATCTTTAGACATTACGGTCTATGTCGGCCAACGCAAAGGCCGAGCCAGCACTGCCGACTTTTCCGAACGCGCCCTGCAAGATACGGTCAAAGCCGCCATCGATATTGCACGCTATACCGCCGAAGACGATTGCGCCGGCCTTGCCGACGCTGCCTTGATGGCAACCCATATCGGCGACCTCGACCGCTACCACGAATGGGATTTGAGTACCGAATCCGCCATTGATTTGGCCAAGCAATGCGAACAGGCCGCTCTGTCAACGGACAAACGCATTGAAAATTCCGAAGGCGCATCGGTTCATACCGGCCATTACCAATATGTTTACGGCAACACCCACGGCTTTGCCGCACACCAGCAAAGCACGCACCACAGCATTTCTTGCAGCGTGGTCGCCAGCGACGAACACGGCATGCAGCGCGACTATTGGTATGATTCTTCCTGCCGTCAAGAAGACATGGACGCGCCCGAACTCATCGGCCAAACTGCAGCCGAACGGACTTTACGCCGTCTGAATAGCTGCAGCGTTCCGACCGGCAGCTATCCCGTACTGTTTGATACCACTGTCGCAGTCGGCTTAATCGGCCACCTTATCGGCGCACTCAGCGGCGGCGCGCTCTACCGCCAAAGCAGCTTCCTGATTGACAGTATCGGCAAACAGGTGCTTCCCGAATTTCTCAGCCTTCGCGAAGAACCGCATATCCTGCGCTCGTTCCGCAGCACTTATTTCGATGCCGAGGGCGTGTCCACGCAGCCGCGTTTTGTGGTGAAAGACGGTATCGTCGAAGGCTATTTCCTCAGCAGTTACAGCGCGAAAAAACTCGGTATGCAGACAACGGGCAACGCCGGCGGTGCGCACAATCTGTATCTGAACCACACCCACGCCACGCAGGCCGACCTGTTGAAAGAAATGGGAACAGGTTTGCTGGTTACCGAATTGATGGGACAAGGCGTCAACGGCATTACCGGCGACTACTCGCGCGGCGCGGCCGGTTTTTGGGTGGAAAACGGCGTCATTGCCTATCCGGTTCAGGAAATCACCATTGCCGGACGTTTGCAGGATATGTACCGCGACATCACCGGCGTGGCAGACGACGCATTACGCCGTTCATCCAATCAAATCGGCTCCATCTTGGTTTCTAAAATGACGGTTGCCGGCAACTGATTGAACTAAATATACAAAAGGCCGTCTGAAAGATATCTTTTCTTTTCAGACGGCCTCGCCGTTATCTACTTCCATAAAAAACACATCATGCATATTGTCGTTATCCCCTCTTGGTATCCTTCTTCCGAAACTGACGTGGACGGAATCTTTTTCCGTCTCCAAGCCCAAGCCCTGCAACGTGAAGGCATGAAAATCGGCATGGTCGTACCCATGTTCCGCTACTTGAGAAGTCAGCCGAAAACCATCTTCTCGCGCTTCTACGGCCTGCGCCGCCATCAGCAAGGCGGACTCAACACTTACGCCTACGACAGCATGTATTTCTTCCCGCGCTGCCCGGTTGTCGACATCGACCGCATCCGCTGGGTCAATGCAGGCATGAAAGCTTTTGAAGCCTATATCGCCGACAACGGCAAACCCGACGTAATTCACGCCCATTGCGTCAACTATGCCGCCATTTTGGCCTGTGCCATCTTCAAAAAATACGGCATTCCCTATGTAATTACCGAACACAGCAGCGCCATTTCACGCGGCCTTGTCCGAAAAAACCAATGGCCGTCCATGCACGAAGCCGTGCGCCACAGCGCGACCCGATTCGCCGTCAGCCGTGATTTCTGCCGCATTCTCGAAAAAACCTACGCCGGTACAGACTGGCAATACCTGCCCAATATGCTGGGCGGCAATTTTGAACAGGATTTCGAGTTCCCCGAAAAAAACAATCAAGACTTCACCTTCTGCAGCGTCTCCCACCTGCGCCACCTCAAAGGCCACGACCTGCTCCTGCCTGCTTTTGCCGAAGCACTCAAAACCTATCCGCAGCTCAAACTCAAAATCGGCGGCGGCGGCGTAGAAGAAGGCCGTCTGAAACAACTGGCAAGCGACCTGGGCATCAACCACGCCGTTACCTTTACCGGCGCATTAACCACCGACCAAACCCTGGATCTCATGCGCCACAGCAACGCATTCGTCCTCGCCAGCCGTACCGAGACCTTCGGCGTCGTCTATATCGAAGCACTGTCGCAAGGTTTGCCCGTTATCGCCACACGTTGCGGCGGCCCCCAATCCATCGTCACATCCGACAATGGCCTGTTGGTACCAATTGAAAACATACCGGAACTGACCAAAGCTTTGCTCACCCTCTACGAAAACCATGCACACTACGATCCCGTCCGTTTGCGCCAAGATTGCCTGCAACAATTCGGCAGCCGTGCCATTGCGCAACACCTGATCGACACCTTCCAAAAAGTGCTTAATAAATAGGCATAAACCATACAGGCCGTCTGAAATCCTTCAGACGGCCTGCCTGCTTCCAACAAGACAAATCTAGTGTAAATTTAAGACAATAACTAAACTTTTTGATTTAAAATCAGTCGAAGGAAAAATTGTTACCTACAATAATATCCCACATATATTATGCGCTATTACGGAACGATTACTCGCTGGAACAGCAAGCGCGGCTTCGGAGCCGCTACCATAGAAGACACAGGCCAAGAAATCTTTCTTGCCCTTGCCGCCTTCACCACCCTTACCCGCCTTCCGGCCGAAGGGCAACACATCTCCTTCAACATCACAGAAGGCCGACGCGGCCGCAAAGAAGCCGAAAACGTCTGCTTCGCCCTCGATTGCGCCGACTGCTTCGATGTCCTCGTCCCTCCCCCTGAAAAACCCCTCGCCGGCAAACAAGCTATCGTCGGCCTGATTGCCGTTATCTTCGTCTGCAGCATTTTCGCCGTCTTGTGGTACGGCCTCCACTTTTCCGACAACACACCGGAAGAGCCTGTCGTCAAAAAACAAGAAACCATGGTTCACGAAGTAGCCGCCAAAATCGAAGCCGAACGCAAAGCATGGCGCGATGCCGTCAACGGCAACAACCAACGCTCGGGGCAACCTCAACGCTCCAAAGATAATACTTCAAAACAATAACGCTGTATCCAATACAAAAAGGCCGTCTGAAAAAATGGGAAGATGAAATTATAGATTTCTTCCTCATTCTTTCAGACGGCCTTTGTTCTTACCTCAATTCGGCTCCGCCATTTCCAACGCCTGTTTGATGTTCACGGCGACGACGCGCGAGACGCCTTTTTCCTGCATGGTTACGCCGACGAGCTGCTCTGCCATTTCCATGGTCAGGCGGTTGTGGGAGATGTAGAGGAACTGGGTTTGCGCTGACATTTCTTTGACCAGATTGCAGAAACGCGAGGTGTTGGCGTCGTCCAGCGGGGCGTCGACTTCGTCCAGAAGGCAGAAGGGGGCGGGGTTGAGGCTGAACAGGGCGAACACGAGGCTCATGGCGGTGAGGGCTTTTTCACCGCCGGAGAGGAGGTGGATGGTGCTGTTTTTCTTGCCGGGCGGGCGCGCCATGATGGACACGCCGGCGGTCAGGAGGTCGTCGCCTATCATCTTGAGGGTGGCTTCGCCGCCGCCGAACAGGGTCGGGAAGAAGGTTTGGACTTTGCCGTTGACAGCGTCGAAGGTTTCTTTGAAACGCTCTTTGGTTTTGTCATCGATTTGGGCGATGGCTTCTTCCAAAAGCACGATAGCGGCCTGTACGTCTTCGCTTTGGCTGCGGTAGTAGCCGTCGCGTTCGCGCGCTTCTTCGAGTTCTTGCAGGGCGGCGAGGTTGACGGCGCCGAGGGCTTCGATTTGCTGGGTGAGGCTGCCGATGCTGTTGTTCAATACTTTTGGTGATTCTTTCGCCAACGCTTCGAGCGCGTCCAAATCGGCGGCGCGTTCAGTCAGGTTTTGATGGTAGCGTTTGGCGTTAATCAGGGCTTCCTGCTGCTGCAACAGGGCGGTTTGGGTGGCGGCCTGAAGCTGCGGCAGCTTGGTTTGCAGGGTTTGCACTTTAGCGTATTGCTCCCTGCCCTGCTCCTGAATCTGCGCGAGTTTCTCCTGTACAACAATATATTCTTCGTCCAAGGTCTGTACGGCTTCGCTTAATTCTTCAAGCTTGATGTGCTGCTCGTCGTTTTGGAACTCGGTTTCATAGGCGAGGGCAAGCTCTTGCTGGCGTTCCTGCCAGTCGAATGTTTGCTGTTCAAGCTGGGCAATTTGCTGTTGGTAGTTTTGTTTTTGCTGGTTGAGCTTGTGAACGGCGACTTCCGCCAGCCCGTATTGTCGGTTGGCTTCCAACAGGGCAAGCTGCGCCTGTTTCAGACGGCCTTGCTGCTCTTGGCGGCTGTGTGCGGTGGTTTGCTGCTGGTGTTCGAGTTCAGCGGCGGCCTCTTGCAAGGTAACGATGTCGTCTGCAAGGCCGTCTGAAGTATGTTGCAACACGGTCTGCTCTTCCGCCAACTGCGCCAGTTCGCGCTCGATGTGTTCGCGGCGGATTTGCCCTTGGTTGGTGCGCGCTAAAAGTTCGGCGGCGCGTTGCTGCGCTTGGCTGTATTGGCGCGTATGCTGCTGTTGCTGCTGCATCAGGTTTTTATGTTGCACTTCGGACGAGCGCACGGTTGCCTCCGCCTGTTTGAACGAGGCTTCGGCGGCGGAGAGTTCGGGGGCGAGGTTTTCCAGTTCGGACGCAATGCCGTCGAGACGGGCTTTTTGGGCAATCAGGCTTTCCTGCGCGGGTTTGGCATAGAGCAGGACGCTGACTTTATCGACCTGATGGCCTTCGGGCGTGAGCCAGATTTGGTGGGCGCCCAAATCGCTTTGATGCGCGAGGGCGTAGCTCAAATCGGGGGCGCACAATACGCCGTCGAGCCAGTGGTGCAATGCCGTCTGAAACGGCGGCTGCGCTTGGATTTGGTTCAACAATGCCTGTACGGGCAGGGATTTTTTGAAGCCGCCGGAGAGGTCGTCTGAAAGCCATGCCGCCTGCCCCTGCGGCAAAGGTGCGGGGGGAACGAAGCCGTGCGGCACGGCGCGGGCATGCAGGCGTTCAGCAAGGATGACGGACAAGGCGTGCTGCCACTCGGCGGGCGCGGTGATGTGTTGCCACAGCTGCGGCGCGGCGGCGTGGTCGGTTGCCTGCCAGAAGTCGGCGGCTTCCTGCTGTTGCGACAGGATTTGCGACAATGCCTGCTGCTGCGCCTGCAAGGTGATGTGTTGCTGCTTCAGGCTTTGGAAGCGGTTTGAGGCCGTCTGAAACGCCTCGCGGGCGGCGTGTAAGGCTTCTTCGGCGGCAATGATTTGCTCTTCGTAATGCTCTTGCTGGCTTTGCAACAAGGCGGCGGCTTCCTGCGCGGCTGTGGTTTCGGCTTCGTCGGGCAGGTTCAGGGCTTGGTTTTCCTGCTTCAGACGGCCTTTGCGCTCTTCGTGCTTGGCAACGGTTTGTTCGGCATGGGCAAGCTGCTGCTGCTTCAACGCCAGTTCGCGGCGGATGCGGTTTGCCTCGTCCTGCTGGGTTTGGAAGGCGGCGTTAAGCGTGGCTTGGGCTTCTTCCAATTCGGGCAGACGCTCTTCGTGTTCAGCAACCTGCATCGCCCATTCCGCCAATTCGGTTTGCTTTTCTTCGACGTATAACTCGTTTTCTTCCAGCTTGACGCAGATTTGCTGCTGCTCTTGATGGATGCGCTGCAACTGCGCCTGCGCCGCCTGCTTGTCGCGTTCGATGCGTTGGTGCAGGTTTTGCTGATGGCGGATTTGTTCTTCCAAACGGGCAATCTGCTCGCGCAACACGCCGCGTTTGTTGCTCAATTCGTGTACCGCCTGCTGCTGCGACTGCTCGGCGGTCTGCAAGGCGTGTACTTCGTCGTTTAACGCCTGAACCTGCGCGGCGGTTTCGTCCTGCTGCGCCTGCAAAGACTGATGCTGCGCGGTCGCCTTGTCGGCGGCGGCAAGCGATTGCTGCCATTGCGCGTAATCAAGCAAATCCTGTTGTTGGTTTAACTGCGCGGTCAGGGATTTGTAGCGTTCGGCGGTTTCCGCTTGTTTTTCCAGCTTTTCCACCTGACGCGCCAACTCGTTCTGCAAATCGCCCAAACGCTGCAAATGCTCGCGCGTGTCTTTCAGACGACCTTCCGTCTCCTTGCGGCGTTCCTTATATTTGGACACGCCCGCCGCCTCCTCGATATAGGCGCGCAACTCCTCCGGCCGCGCTTCGATGATGCGCGAAATCATCCCCTGTTCGATAACGGCATAACCGCGCGCGCCCACGCCCGTACCCAGAAACAAATCGGTAATGTCGCGGCGGCGCACGGTCTGATTGTTGATGAAATAAGTCGATTCGCCCTGACGCGTCAGCTGCCGCTTGATGCTCACCTCTGCATACTGCCCCCACGCCCCCTGCAAACTGTGGTCGCTGTTGTCAAACACCAGCTCCACCGAAGCTCTCGGCGCAGGACGGCGCGTTGCCGCACCGTTAAAAATCACGTCCTGCATACTCTCGCCGCGAAGCTGCTTCGCCGAAGCCTCTCCCAACACCCAGCGCACCGCGTCAATCACATTCGACTTGCCGCAGCCGTTCGGCCCGATAACCGCAACAAGCTGCCCCGGAACATGAATCGTGGTCGGGTCGGTAAAAGATTTGAAGCCGGAGAGTTTAATGTGGGTAAGGCGCATGGCAATGTTTCGAATCTGAAAAGAAGGCGTATTTTAACGGAAATACGCTGATCCGTTGAGAGAAAAGCATCCATAAAGTCCGACTGCTTTTTTATCTTCAAAAGGCCGTCTGAAAAGTTTGTTAAAAAGAAACAGACTAGTATTGAACTCACTAAACTATTTAAAAGAAATTCATATAAAACAATTAACTAAAAAAACACCTGCCCAACCACCTGCCCTTTGATTAATTTTTGTACAGAAATGCAAACAATCTGTTTATTTTTTTATGATTTATGGTTATTATCGGGCTTTAAAGGTTTAAAAATCAGATAAACGATATCTCCGACCTTTTCATCAAGCGAATAACGATACAGGGAATCTCATGTCAAACATCCAAACCAAACTTAAAACCATCGTTTTTACAGCCATCAGCGCAGCCATCTTGTCCGCATGCGGTGGTGGCGGAGGCGGCGGTTCATCTGCTTTAAGCACCGGCGCGACTCCTACCAATAATACCGGCAACTCTACTGGCAATAATGGCAATCCTGCCAACAATAACAGCAATGTCAACACTCCGAAAGCGCCGTCTACTACGCTTACCAACAGTGCCGACAAGCTTGCCGAACTGACCGATGAAGCTCCAATCGATCCGGCCAACGTTAGCCAGCCTTTGCACACACATTTCATCTCCTCCAAAGGTGCTCAGCAATCCAACCCTAACGTCCAAATCCGCAGAGATGCCGCAGGCAAAATGTTCCAAACGGACAATCAAGACCGCAACCAAAATGGTCTGATCAGTTCTATTGACTTTAACAGCAATGATGAAGTCAAAATGGACGGCGTTGTGTTATTTAACAAGACCACTGATGGCAACGCAACCCAACCTACATGGACAAGTTCCGCTTCTGTTATTGCCAAAGTATATTCGAAAGGCAATACTCAAACTGATGTCAGTGAACAAAAAGGCAAAGAGAAAAATACTGAATTCGCATATGGCAAATCAACTTTGGATGACAGTATTATTGAAATTTCTAAAAAGTTAAAAGCTGAACAAGAAAAACTTGAAAAAGAAGAAAATCCAGAAGCCGGTCCAGTTAACAATAAAAAAGTAACTGAGATCAAAGCAAAGATTGAAGAATTAAATACTTTATACGCTAAAAATCTCGAAGTTCGGGCTAAACTAGCAGAAATGAATGAAAAAGCCAGCAATAATCTAGCCTATTTCCGTCCAGACCAAGATGGCTTAGTTTTCGATAAACAATTCGACGGTGTCTATGTCATCAATTTTGATGATGGCACCAAAATTGTGTTACATGATCCTTCTGCCGCTGGCTGGACATATCAAACCTTCGCGCATTACACCGACCCTAAAGGACATGTATACCAAGGCTACCAAAGCTTGGGCGATGAAACTGTCTTCACTACCCTGCCTGCTAAAGGTACAGCCACCTACAAAGGTATTTCCACTGCCTATGTGGTTACCGACAAGAACAATCGTCAGTTGACTTCCAATGTCATGGCTATCGTTGATTTCGGCCTCAAAGGTGTCCGTTTTGAAACGTCAAACTCACACTTCCATACTTTGGAAAATGGTAAGCGCGTATCCGAAGCAGATAAAAACTACGATTTCAAAGGCACGGCAAGCTGGAAAGACGGCAACCTCTTCTCCGGTAAAGTCAGCACGGCCGATGACAAGTTAAGCGGCAACCTGAACGGTAAATTCTACGGCCCCAATGCTGCAGAAATTGGCGGCACTTACGGCTTGAAAAACAAAGATGCAACCGAACATTTAATCGGTGGCTATGGCGCGAAACGTCAATAAACCTTCCTAAACAAAAGGCCGTCTGAAGTTTCAGACGGCCTTTTGTTTTTTAACTTGGATTACACCGATACGGCAGCTTTGATGTGCGGATGAGGATCATAGCCTTCCAACTCGAAGTCTTCAAATTTGAAGGCAAACAAATCTTTGACTTCAGGATTGATTTTCATGGTCGGCAGGCTTCGGAAGTCGCGGCTTAATTGCAGTTTGGCCTGCTCGATATGGTTACTGTACAAATGCGCATCGCCAAACGTATGGATAAACTCACCTGCTTCCAGTCCGCATACTTGGGCCATCATCATGGTCAACAATGCGTAGCTGGCGATGTTGAACGGTACGCCAAGGAAAATATCGGCGCTGCGTTGGTAAAGCTGGCAAGACAGTTTGCCGTTGGCAACGTAAAACTGAAACAGCGCGTGGCAAGGCGGCAAGGCCATTTCATCGACCAAAGCCGGATTCCATGCGGACACAATCAGGCGGCGCGAGTCGGGATTTTTCTTGATTTGTTCCACCACGTTGGCAATTTGGTCGATATGGCGGCCGTCGGGTGCAGGCCAACTGCGCCATTGGTAGCCGTAAACCGGGCCTAAATCGCCGTTTTCGTCCGCCCATTCGTCCCAAATGGAAACGTTGTTCTCTTTCAGGTATTTGATGTTGGTATCGCCTTTGAGAAACCAAAGTAGCTCATGAATAATCGAGCGCAGATGCAGTTTTTTGGTGGTTAACAGCGGAAAGCCTTCACTCAAATCAAAACGCATTTGGTAACCGAACACGGAACGCGTGCCGGTGCCGGTACGGTCGGATTTGTCGATGCCATTGTCGAGAACATGGCGCATAAGGTCGTGATAGGCTTTCATGTGTTTCCTTAGTGTATGTGTTGTGGGAATTTCGTGTGTATTGTACCGAATTTTCAGACGGCCTGCCTCTCTGTCTTCAATGGGGCGACCTTCCCCATATTCGCGTAATACACTCATTAACAATGTTGACAATTTAGCGCTAATTTACACAAATTTTTGAGCTGAATTAAATTTTTACAAAAAAATTTTCAATATTTTCTAGTTTAATTACTAAGCATTTTATTTTTATAAAAATCTATTTTATGAAATATTTTTAAATATTTTTAATTAAATTTAAAATATAATTCCATTTTTACAAATTGGTAAAAAAATAATGTCAACAATCTAGGTAAAATTTTTCTTGGCAAGTAAAATTTTTACGGCTATATTTCAAAACATAAATATTGAAATATCTCACTCAATAGGAGTAGAAAAATGACCGACCTGAACACTCTATTTACCAATCTCAAACAACGCAACCCCAACCAAGAACCCTTCCATCAAGCTGTTGAAGAAGTGTTCATGAGTTTGGATCCGTTTTTAGCAAAAAACCCAAAATACACCCAACAAAGCCTGCTTGAGCGTATTGTTGAACCGGAGCGCGTGATTATGTTCCGCGTTACTTGGATGGACGACAAAGGCCAAGTCCAAGTCAACCGCGGCTACCGCATTCAAATGAGCTCCGCCATCGGCCCTTACAAAGGCGGCTTGCGCTTCCACCCTACCGTCGATTTGGGCGTGTTGAAATTCCTTGCTTTTGAACAAGTCTTCAAAAACGCGCTGACCACCCTGCCTATGGGCGGCGGCAAAGGCGGTTCCGACTTTGATCCTAAAGGCAAATCCGATGCCGAAGTAATGCGCTTCTGCCAAGCCTTTATGACCGAACTCTACCGTCACATCGGCGCCGACACCGACGTCCCTGCCGGCGATATCGGCGTAGGCGGCCGCGAAATCGGCTATCTGTTCGGCCAATACAAAAAAATCCGCAACGAATTTGCTTCCGTCCTGACCGGCAAAGGCCTCGAATGGGGCGGCAGCCTGATTCGCCCTGAAGCCACCGGCTACGGCTGCGTATATTTTGCCCAAGCCATGTTGGAAACCCGCAACGACAGCATCGAAGGCAAACGCGTGTTGATTTCCGGCTCCGGCAACGTGGCGCAATACGCTGCCGAAAAAGCCATCCAACTGGGTGCAAAAGTATTGACCGTTTCCGACTCCAACGGCTTTGTCCTCTTCCCTGACAGCGGTATGACCGAAGCGCAACTGGCCGCTTTGATCGAGCTGAAAGAAGTACGCCGCGAACGCGTCGCCACTTACGCCAAAGAACAAGGCCTGCAATACTTTGAAAACCAAAAACCGTGGAATATCGCGGCCGAAGTCGCCCTGCCTTGCGCCACCCAAAACGAATTGGATGCAGATGCCGCCAAAATCCTGCTGGCAAACGGTTGCTATGTGGTTGCCGAAGGTGCGAACATGCCGTCAACTTTGGGCGCGGTCGAACAATTTATCAAAGCCGGCATCCTCTACGCTCCGGGCAAAGCCTCCAACGCCGGCGGCGTAGCGACTTCAGGTTTGGAAATGAGTCAAAACGCCATCCGCCTGTCTTGGACACGTGAAGAAGTCGACCAACGCCTGTTCGACATCATGCACAACATCCACGAATCCTGCCTGAAATACGGCAAAGTCGGCGACAAAGTGAACTATGTCAATGGTGCGAACATTGCCGGTTTCGTCAAAGTTGCTGATGCCATGTTGGCGCAAGGTTTCTAAACCCCTATCCAGCCAAATCAAAGGCCGTCTGAAATATTTCAGACGGCCTTTTTCTTTTCATGAAAATTTTATACGCCCAAATAACCTTCCCTGCTGGAAAGCCATCTTGCCAGATGTGCTTCGACGATTTCAGGGTTTTGTTCAATCAGCAAAGGGGCAATTTCGCGCGCTTGTTCTAAAAGGTGTAAGTCTTCTTCAAGATTGGCAAAACGCAGCATGGGAACGCCGCTTTGACGCGCGCCGAGAAATTCGCCGGGGCCGCGGATGTTGAGGTCTTGGCGGGCGATTTCAAAGCCGTCGGTGTGTTCGTAGATGACTTTCAACCGCGCTTTGGCGAGTTCGCTCAAGGGTTCAGCAAACAGGAGGACGCACACGCTTTCTGCCGCGCCGCGCCCTACCCGACCGCGTAATTGGTGCAGCTGCGCCAAGCCCATGCGCTCGGCGTGTTCGATGACCATCAAGGCGGCATTGGGCACATCTACGCCGACTTCGATGACGGTAGTGGCGACCAATACGTTCAGACGGCCTGCGGCAAACTCCGCCATGACTTCAGCTTTTTCGGCGGCCTTCATGCGCCCGTGTACCAAGCCGATGTTGAGTTCGGGCAAGGCTGCCTGAAGCTGCTCGAGGGTTTCGGTGGCGGTTTGCAGTTGCAGAGTTTCGCTTTCTTCAATCAGCGGACAGACCCAGTATGCCTGCTGCCCTTTGCGGCAGATGTTGAGAACGAAGCCTTCGACTTCGGCGCGGCGGACGTTGTTGACGAGACGGGTTTTAATCGGGGTACGCCCGGGCGGCAATTCGTCGATAACGGACACGTCTAAGTCGGCGAAGAAACTCATAGCAAGCGTGCGCGGGATGGGGGTGGCAGACATCATCAGCTGGTGGACGTCGCGCCCTTTGTTTTTGAGGGCGAGGCGTTGGGCGACGCCGAAGCGGTGTTGTTCGTCCACAATCACCAAGCCGAGATTTTGAAACTCGACGTCGTCTGAAAACAGGGCGTGCGTGCCGATGGCAATTTTGACAGTGCCGTCAGCCAGTTTGGCTTTGGCTTCGTCTTTGGCTTTTTTGCGCTGGCTACCGGAAAGCCAAACGACTTCAAGCCCTAAAGGCTCAAGCCATTGTTTGAACTTGATGAAGTGCTGTTCGGCAAGGATTTCGGTCGGCGCCATTACAGCCACCTGCGCACCGGATTCGATAGCAGTCAAAGCAGACAAGGCGGCCACAATGGTTTTGCCGCTGCCAACATCGCCTTGCAGCAGGCGGTGCATGGGGTGGGTTTGCGCCATATCGTGGCAGATTTCGGAAACAACTCTTTCTTGCGCATCAGTCAGGGCAAACGGCAAAGCGTGGCGCAGGGCTTGAGTCAATGTGCCGTCGCCACCCAATGCCGTGGCCGAGCCGCTGACGCGCTTCTGCCGTGCCAAGCGCATAGAAAGCTGTTGCGCCAAAAGTTCGTCAAATTTGAGCCGTTGCCATGCAGGCAGCGTGCCGTCTGAAAGTTGATGAATGGTGAAGCTTGGCGGCGGCGAATGCAAAAGGCGCAGGCTTTCGGCAAGGTGCGGCAATTTCAGACGGCCTAATAAAGCATCAGGCAAGGTGTCGTGCAACGGCGTAACGTCCAAGGCCGTCTGAATAATACGGCGCAAAGTGGGTTGATTTAAACCGTTTACGGTCGGATAAATCGGCGTAAGGCTTTCTGCCAAACCGCTGCTCTCGGCATCGCGGATTTTAGGATGAATCATCTCGTCGCCGTGAAACCCGTGCTTGATTTCGCCCACGGCGCGGATGCGCTTGCCGACCGCCATCTGTTTCTGGTTGCTGGCATAAAAGTGGATAAAGCGCAGAAAAAGGACGCTGCCGGAACCGTCGGCGATTTGGACAATCAGCTGCTTGCGCGGCTTAAATGTCACTTCCTGATGAATGACTTCGCCCTCAACCTGACACGGCACGCCGATTGGTGCATCCTTAATCGGCATGATGTGCGTCTCATCCTCATAACGCAACGGCAGGTGCAACACCAAATCCCATGCGGTATGGAGGTTGAGTTTCTCGAGCTTCTTAGCGGAAACATCGGTAATTTTGAGCTGTTTTTGGGTTTCGGGCGTCATCTTAAAAGGCAGCTGATTTAAAGTTTGCTGTATTTTATCCGAAAACAAAAAGGCCGTCTGAACGCAATGTTTCAGACGGCCTTCAAAGCTGAATACTTGAAACAAATGAATATTTGAAAATACGCCGGCTATCGAATCAACTTCAGCCATTGTTAGAAAACAGCTTTCAAAAAAGAAGGATGTTCAATCCATACTTTTATCAGGAATTTGGCCAATAATGTTCACATACCAAATAATGATCCATTCGCTCTAGAAATGCCAATCCAATTTCAATTTGACTGTCCGCGGTTCGCCATAGAAATTGTTTTGACCTCGCGTACGGTTGTAGTTGTTTTCAAAATACGTCCTGTCAGCCAGGTTCGTTCCGATCAGGCTGATTCTGCCGTGTTTGTGAAAGTCATATTGAACAAAGCCATCTATAAGTCCGTAGCCTCCTTGGCGAATATTGTAAAGGCTACTTGTGCGACTTTGCGCGGATATTCCACCACCCAAGGTCAACTTAGTTTGAGGCAAGCGGTAGCTTGTACCGAGGCGGAACATATGTACCGGCGTGAAGTTACTGAAGTTATATGGGTCGGCAGTCGTGTTTTTCTCCAACCGCTCCGCATTGACTTCTGCAGCATTTTTATACTTACTTTTGTTATATGTGTAGCCAACAAAAATACGCCAGTTTTCCGACAATTCGCCAGCCAATTCAAGTTCTGCACCGCTGCTCTTAACCTTACCCACAGGTTTGGCGATGGTTTGGAATGAACCTCCGTTACGACTAGTATCGGGAACAAATCCGAAATCGACAACGGTTCGGTTTTTCTGCTGTAAAACAAATAAGGCAAGCGAAGCATTCAGACGGCCTTGCAAGAACGACCCTTTCCAACCTATTTCATAGTTAGTCCCGATGAGTGGTGGAAGAACGGATTTGCTGGTTACATCAACGTTATCCTGTTGTTTAAAAATCTTAGTATAGCTGGCATACAAGCTTTGTTGCGGTGTCAGGTCGTAGGTAATGCCTGCATATGGCGTGAACCTATGACTTTGCATTTTTGAGGTGTAGTGTTCTTTGTCGATTTTGTTACTGCTCTCAGTTTGAAATGCCGTAGCAGGCTGGCCATAGCGTACAGGCATTTCTTTGGCTTGTGTGGTTTCATAGCGCGTATAGTGCATACCGCCCAAGAGATGCAGACGGTTGGTTGCATTAAAGCGGGTACTGACAGTCAAAGAATGTGTTTTATTCGTGTTAAGGTATTTCGAATAATTGTATAACGCCGGAACATGATCATCTGCAACCTGAACAGTTTTCCACAGCGGCGTTTTCAGATATTGGTTTGCCCATTTCAAATTTCCCTCTTCATCCCGCTCCTGTATTTTGTTTCCATTTGCATCCAATTCGTAAACAGGATCTTGCACCATTACGCGCTCACCATTGTCGTTGACTGTCCAGACAGGCTTACCCTCTGCATCCAAACGAGGAGTATATTTGGTCACATGCGCGCCACTGCATTCCGGCACATAGATCTTGTTATTACCTTTTTCGTTATAAATATGCCAATCTGGTTCGACAATACCTTTTTCTAAAGGATTACGCTCCGGACCATCGGGATGAATGCCGCAACTGCCTGCACCTGCATAACCTTGAGGACGGACAAAATAACGGTTTTGATATATTTCCGTATAAGCAGAACGAATTTTTTCATTGTTATACGCATAACCGACAAAGAAATCATGTTCACGCCCAAGCAGGCGGTAATTACCTGTCAGATCCAGCTTAAAGCCCCATTGCACATCGTGTTTGGTATAGTGCAACGGCATGAAGTTGTAACGGCGGTTGTATGTGTGGCGAAGATTGTATGCTGAGTCGTATAGACGGTTGGGAAACAGGCCTTCTGCATTGTTAATAATTCCTTGCTTTGCAAGCTCCTTATCAATAAACTCTTTTTTATCTACTTCTACACCCGGATCCTGCCAGTCGTTGCATAGGAAATCCAAACCAATGTCCTGCATACATTGATCGAAACCTGCCCGACGTGCTGCCGCCCTTTGGGAGCGATATTGTTCAAAAGCAGATGAATCGAAATGATGGGCAACATAATCTGCTTTTTTCTCTTCATATGTTTTCGTGACGCCATCACGATATTCTTTTAATTTTGCCAACGCCTTGTCTTTAGGCTCAAAAGGGATAACCTCTCCCTTTTCAGTTAGGAAACCCGTTGCCGCAGATGCTGAAATACCTGCCGCGTGTTCGTTTTTCAGAAAAAATTGTCCGACTTTGGCATCTGAATCATTACGCGTATAAGAAATTTCGGCATTGAGTTGCCATCCATTGTCAAAGACATGTTTGAAACCGGAAAAAATATTGTATTTATCAGCATTCAGGCGTGACCATGAGGTTTCACCCAAATAAGTATTACGTGGCAATTTCAAAGGATTGTTACAGGCCGGACTGGAGCTGAAGGCCGCAGTTTTTTGATCCTCACAAGGTAAAATCACGCCGGCAAAATCGGGAATATCTTTATTTTTCTGATAAGTACCCCCAAAAGTCAGCATACTGTTATCACTCAAATCCGTATCGATCACGCCATAAACCATGTCTTTCTTGTTCCATACACCCTCTTTAAAAGAACGGTGGTCCTCATGAACACCAACCAGCCTACCGCGTACCGTATGTTCATTATTCAAGCTTCCAGATACATCCAAAGCCAAACGCTTGCTGCCCCTATGGTCAGTGCTGATTTCACCTGTATGCTTAAACAGAGCTGCTGGCCGCTTACGGATTAAATTAATGGTTCCACCCGGTTCTGAATTGGACTGAGTAAGACCGGTTGCACCTCTGACAACCTCAATGTGATCATAAACAGCAAGGTCTGTACTGGGTGAGACATCGATTTTTGCCGTATAACCCGAACGTCCAGACACATTAGTGGTAATACCGTCTTCACCAATCTGATCAACATAGAAACCACGAGACAAAAAACGAGTTTGTAGGCCCGAATCCCGAACCACGTTGATTCCCGTAGTGTTTTTCATTGCATCTTCTAAAGAATATATTGCTTTATCATCTAGCTGCCGACGCGTCATTACGCTCACCGACTGTGGCGTATCCTTGCCTGAAATACGCAACCCAGTCGCCGTTGCCATCGTTCCGATTGTATAAGACTGACTGCGCTCGGTATTCCTTTGTGCCTGCCGTTTGCCACTGACCTTGACCGTATCCATATCTACATGTTCAACTTCTTGATGTCCTGTATCTGCAAAAACAGTTTGGCAAGGCAGTACTAATAACAAACAAATTGTTTTCATTTGAAAATCAGGTTTCACAACTATTTCCTTAATTAATAGAATCTACTTACCTACTTGATAAAAATTATAATTTATTAATTTTAAATGATATTTAATCTATAAAATTAAAATATAATAGTAATGATAGGCGGAATCATTATATACCTGATGCATTAATATATGAACTTTTTGTTATAGATTTTTTCTTATATCCTGATTTTTAGATAAAAAAAGGCCGTCTGAACACAATGTTTCAGACGGCCTTAATTTAGGTATAACGCGATTAAGCGTTAGCTCCCTGTTGTTCTTGGTAGATTGCTTCGAAGTTGATCGGAGCAAGCAGTACAGGTGGGAAGCCGGCGCGGGTTACGCTGTTGGAAATGGCTTCGCGTGCGTAAGGGAACAGGATGTTCGGACAAGCAACGCCCAACAGCAGTTGTACGTCTTCCTCAGGAATGTTTTCCAAACGGAAGATGCCGCTTTGGGTAACTTCGTTCAAGAACATGGTGCGCTCTTCGTTCAGTTTGGCAGTCACGGTCACGGTAACGTCAACGCTGTAGAAACCGTCTTCCAGTTTGGTGTTGCCGGTAGAAACGCGCATATCCACTTCAGGCGCGCCTTGTTCCAAGAAGATTTGTGGTGCGTGAGGCACTTCCAAAGACAAGTCTTTTACATACAGACGCTCAACGCTGAATACGGGTTGCAATTCTTCGCTCATTTTATTTTCCTAAGTTAAGGGTTAAGGATTCAGTAATTCGTCCAACTTGCCTTCCTGCTGCAAGCGGTACAAATCGGTAAAGCCACCGACATGGGTGTCGCCGATAAAAATCTGCGGCACGCTGCGCTGGCCGGAAAGCTGCTGCATTTCGGCAAAAACTTCCGGATTGCCGTCGATGCGGATTTCGTTGATTTCTTTCACACCCACCGCCTGCAACAGCCTTTTCGCCATGGTGCAGTATGGGCAATATGGACCGGTATAAACAGTAACGGTTTGCATGATTTCTTCCAGAATACCAATGTTCATGACTATATGGGCATAGGTGCTATTTTACAAGTGTTCCCGCCGTACGGTTGTAAAAAACATTCAGACGGCCTTCTGACCATAAACATTTGTGCAGATGCGGAAAAACCATAATTAAAGTATGATAAGCGCTTTCGCAGAATGACTTTTGCCATTTGTTTTTTGGAGAAGAACACATCGCAAAAGTTTTTCTATTCAAAATCAGGTATCCCCATGCTTTCAGGAATCCCCATCCCCAAGGACGCCGTGCGTCCGCCCGAAACTGTCCTCGTCAACATCACGCCGCAAGAAACGCGTGTGGCTGTTTTGGAAGAGAACAATATCTGCGAGCTGCACATCGAGCGCAACAGCGGTCATAGCTTGGTCGGCAATATTTATTTGGGCGTCGTCAAACGCGTCCTTCCCGGCATGCAAAGCGCGTTTATCGATATCGGTTTGGAACGCGCCGCGTTTCTGCACATCGTCGATGTCCTCGAACAACGCCGCAACCCGGACGAAACCCAACGCATCGAACACATGCTCTTTGAAGGTCAGTCCGTCTTGGTTCAGGTCATCAAAGACCCCATCAATACAAAAGGCGCGCGCCTTTCTACACAAATCTCGCTGGCCGGCCGTTTCCTCGTCCATCTTCCGCAAGAAGACCACATCGGCATTTCCCAACGCATTGAAGACGATGCCGAACGCAGCAGTTTGAGGGAGCGTCTCAACAATCTGCTGCCCGAAAACGCCTGCCACGGCTATATTATCCGCACCAATGCTGAAAACGCCTCCGATGACCAACTGCAATCAGACATCAACTATCTGACCAAAGTGTGGGAACACATTCAAAAACAGGCAAAAATTCAGCCGCCCGAAACCCTGCTCTATCAAGATTTGCCATTAAGCCTGCGCGTATTACGAGATATGTTCAGCCTCGATACGCACAAAATCCTGGTCGATTCCACCGAAAACCACCGCCGCATGACCCATTTTGCCGAACAATACGTTCAAGGTGCATTGGGCAGAATCGAGCTGTTCAAAGGTGAACGCCCCCTATTTGAAACCCACAACATCGAGCAGGAAATCGCCCGCGCCCTCCAACCGCGCGTCAACCTCAACTTCGGCAGCTACCTCATCATCGAGTCCACCGAAGCCATGACCACCATCGATGTCAACACCGGCGGCTTTGTCGGCGCGCGCAATTTTGATGAAACCATCTTTCGCACCAACCTCGAAGCCTGCCACACCATCGCCCGCGAACTTCGCCTGCGCAATCTCGGCGGCATCATCATCATCGACTTCATCGATATGGCGCAGGAAGTCCACCGCGAAGCCGTCCTGCAAGAGCTTGCCAAAGCCCTCAGTTTCGACCGCACCCGCGTCACCCTCAACGGCTTTACCAGTCTGGGCCTTGTCGAACTGACCCGTAAACGCTCGCGTGAAAACTTAAGCCAAATCCTCTGCGAACCCTGCCCTTCCTGCCAAGGCCGAGGCCGTCTGAAAACGCCGCAAACCGTGTGCTACGAAATCCAACGCGAAATCGTCCGCGAAGCGCGCCGCTACGATGTCCAAGCCTTCCGCATTTTGGCTGCTCCGAATGTCATCGACTTGTTCCTAGACGAAGAATCGCAATCGCTGGCGATGTTGATAGACTTTATCGGCAAGCCGATTTCGCTGGCAGTCGAAACCGCCTACACGCAGGAACAATACGATATTGTGTTGCTATAAAGATAAAAGGCCGTCTGAAAACTTTTCAGACGGCCTTCTTGTTTGAGCAAATAAAGATTACGGTTTCACTACTTTACCGTTGATTTTGACGGAAGTCAGTTTCAAGTTGTAGGTTTTGCCGTCATCGGTATAACTGATTTGCGCAGGGATATTGTCGATATCGGAAGCAAACGAGTAAGTCACGGTATCGTCGCCACGGCGGACGCGATATTTGCTCACAGGCGTTGTACCGCCGTTCAGTTTATAGCTTTCGCTGCCGATTTTGTTCATGCTGCCGACGGTGTACAGTTTTTTACCGTTGGTAATTTTCAAACCTGACGGCAGGCGCACGTCATTGGCGGCCAGTTGCCATGCCAAAGTGAACAAGTCCATGGCCGGGCCGGATTTTTCGGTTTTCAAATCACCTGCTTTACCATAAGTGATGTTGCCGCCGGAGAATTTGGCCTCGGCATACACTTTGCCGCCGCGTACATCTTTGTAGTAAGACGGATTCAAGGTCGTGCCGTTAATGCTGCCGCCGGATTCAAAGCGGATATTGTAAAGCGGTACTTTGATGGTAGAGACGATTTTGTATTGGTTGCCGCTGCGTGTGAAGGTCATGGTCGCAGGAATACCGTAGCTGCCTGAGTATTGCAAAACGGCAGATTGCGGCAATTCAGCGGCTTGCGCGCCGATGGAGGCTGTAAGTAGGGAAAGTGTCAGCAGGGTTGTTTTAATCGGATTCATGATGTTTTCCTTGTGTGTATGGTGTTTTAATCAAGCCAGCAGGCTTTGACCGGCGGCATTGCGTTGTGCATTCAAAACGCGGTTGCCTTCGATTTTCAGACGGCCTGCAACAAAATCGGCAACGGCTTGCGGAAACAGCTGGTGTTCAACCGTCAGCACGCGTGCGGCAACGTCGTCGGTGGTATCGCCGTCCAAAATAGGCACAATGCCTTGCGAAATAATCGGGCCGCAATCCAGCTCAGGAGTTACGAAATGGATGGTGCAGCCTGCCACTCGGCAACCTGCTTCCAATGCGCGCTCATGGGTATGCAAACCGGTAAAGGAAGGCAGGATGGACGGATGGATATTGATCAGACGGTTTTCATAATGGGCGCAGAATTCCGGGGTTAAAATGCGCATAAAGCCCGCCAATACCACCAAATCCGGCTGATAGGCATCGATTTTTTCCATCATGGCCTGATCAAATGCCAGACGCGAGTCGAAGTTTTTATGGTTCAAACTGTCGGTGGCAATACCACGCTCTGCCGCCCATGCCAATCCGGCTGCGGTCTCGCTGTTACTCAATACGGCTGCAATGTTGGCATCGGGAATATCGGCATTCACAATCGCCTGCATATTGCTGCCGCGTCCGGAAATAAGGATGACGATATTTTTCATCATAATTCCTTGTTGGTTTGGAACAAAGGCCGTCTGAAACGGAATTTTTTCAGACGGCCTTTTATCCGTTGTTTAAGGGCGTAAGCCTTGATTCGGATTATTGAACTTTTTGTACGTCAACTTGTACTGGTTGTTGTGCGGCAGCATCAGGCGCGCCGACTTTAACCAGTTTCACGTCGAATACCAAAGTGGCGTTCGGGCCGATTTTATCGCCGGCGCCCACTTCGCGGTAAGCCAATTTAGCCGGGATGTAGAATGTTGCTTCGCCGCCTTCTTTCAAGAGTTGGATACCTTCAGTCCAACCTGGAATGACTTGGCTTACAGGGAAGCTGACTGGGCCGCCGTTGGCTTTGCTGCTGTCAAATACGGTACCATCAATCAGACGGCCTTCGTATTCAACGGTAACCATGTCGTCTTTAGTCGGTTTTTTACCTTCGCCTTCTTTGGTGATTTTGTATTGCAGACCGGAAGCGCTGGTTTTCACGCCTTCTTTAGTCGCGTTTTCTTTCAAGAACGCTTCGCCTTTTTCCAAGTTTGCTTTGGCATCTTCAGCACGTTTGGCAGCCGCTTTTTCTTGTTGCTCTTGCAGGAATTTCATCATCACTTCCTGAGCTTGGGCTTCAGTCATTTTGACTTCTTTGCCTTCAAACATGGCTTCCATGGCTTCGGTGAAGACTTTCAAATCGATTTCTGTACCTTGGTCTTTCATTTGTTTCAATGAACGGCCGATGTCCACACCCATTGCGTAGCTGGCTTGTTGGGCAGTAGAACCGATGGCGGAAGCATCTGCAGTCGCATTTGAAGCTGCGGAAGCTGCAGGAGCATCTTTGGCGGCAGTGTCTTTTTGTTGGTTGCAAGCAGTCATCGCCAACAGAGCAGACAAAGCCAATGCGCTGAATTTGAAAGTTTTGTTCATGATTATGTCTTTTCCGGAAAGGTCAAAAAAGGGGATTATAGCTGAGTTTGATTGAAATGGAATCAAGGTGGATTAAAATTTGTAAAGGCTCTTATTAAAAACATCAAGGCCATCTGAAAACAGGTTTCAGACGGCCTTGTCTTAGCTATCAGTCAACCGATTAATACCAACCGCGCAGTTTCATTGCTTTTTCAACACGACGGATACTCATCATGTAAGAAGCGGTACGCAGGTCAACATCGTATTCTTGAGCCAAGTTCCAAATATCGCGGAACGCACGGCGCAGAACCACGGTTTCTTTCTCTTGAACTTCGTCAAACTCCCAGTAGTAGCCTTGCAGGTTTTGTACCCATTCGAAATAAGATACAACCACACCGCCGCAGTTTGCCAAAATATCAGGAACAACCAATACGCCGTTTTGACGCAGGATAACGTCGGCCTCTGGAGTAGTCGGACCGTTTGCGCCTTCAACCACGATTTTCGCGCGGACTTTACCGGCATTTTCAGAAGTCAGTTGGTTTTCCAGCGCGCAAGGGGCGAGTACATCCACTTCCAGAGCCAAAAGTTCGGCATTGCTGATTTCTTTGCCGTAGCCGGCTTCGTTGGTGATGAAACCTTTGGTTTGGAATTCTTTAATGATTGCTTCCATATCCAAGCCGTTTTCGTTGTAGATGGCAACGTCAACAGTAGATACGGCAACGATTTTCGCACCGGCTTTGTGTGCATAGTAACCGGTGTGGTAGCCCACGTTACCGAAACCTTGAATGGCGTAAGTGGCACCCTTCACGTCTTTACCCAGTTTTTCCAAAGCTTGGACGGCGGCGAAGTTTACACCATAACCGGTGGCTTCGGTACGCGCCAAGGAGCCGCCAAACTCAACCGGTTTGCCGGTAAATACGCCCGGCGCGGAATGTTTCACCACGTTTTCATAGGCATCAACCATCCAAGACATGATTTTGCCGTTGGTGTTCACATCAGGGGCAGGAATATCGATTTTCTCGCCGATCAGCGGAGAAATGGCTTCGGAATAAGCGCGAGCAATGCGTTCCAATTCCGCTTCGGAATAGTTACGCGGATCCAAAGTAATACCGCCTTTACCGCCGCCGTAAGGAATACCGGCCACGCAGCATTTGATGGTCATCCAAATAGACAGTGCTTTGACTTCGTCCAGATTTACATTGGGATGGAAGCGCACGCCGCCTTTGTAAGGGCCGACGGCATTATTGTGTTGTGAACGGTAGCCGGTGAAATTTTCTACTGTACCGTTGTCGAGTTTGACAGGGAAGTTGACTTCCAAAACACGTTGCGGCTTTTTCAAGATTTCAAATACTGCCGGGTCGGCATTCAGGCGATCACAGGCAATTTTCACTTGTTTTTGTGCAATTTCAAACGGATTCAGTGTTTCTTTAACAGCAGATGCGGACATGTATTTTTCCTTTTCATACACATGATTAGACGAGAGCCATACTTGTTACTATATACAAAAACAGGAAAAAATGTAATAGCATGTAGTCGATAAAAAGCAAATCCATTCATTTATATATAAATTTAGTTTGAGGCCGTCTGAAAATATCGGCACGCCGACCAAAAAATTTTCAGACGGCCCAGTATAAATGCTCATCAAACTATTCAAAAAAGCACACAAACCCTTTGTTTTTTAATGCCTACCAAATCACCCTTTTTGTTGACAAAATCCTTTCCACATTGCCAACAGACTGACAGACTTACACCAGCAAAAATTGTTAACAATTTAAACAAATATCCCTTTAAAGAATCAGCAAAACATCGGCAAATCAGGCAAACAATGTTAAAATAAGCGCTTAAATAATATGACAGAAAGCTACTCAATGACCACTGCTGCTTTAGAACACGTTCAAGCCGTTGCCTTTGATTTGGACGGTACCTTATGTGATTCCGTTCCCGATTTGGCCGCAGCAGCCCAAGCCATGTGTGCGCACTTAGGTTTACCTGTTTTGCCTACCCAAACGGTTGGAAGTTATGTCGGCGACGGCATCAGCAAGTTGGTTCATCGCGTCATTACCCATGATCGTGAAAAAGAAGCCGATCCTGAAATCTGGGAAAAAGGTTTTGTGTTCTTTATGAAATATTATCGCGAACACTTGAGCGACTTTACCCGCCCCTACCCTGAAACTGAAGCCGGTCTCGGCCTGCTGAAGTCCTTGGGTATTCCATTGGTTGTCATTACCAATAAAAATGAAATTCTGGCTGCTGAGTTGCTGAAACAACTCAATCTCGACGGCTATTTCAGCTTGGTTCTCGGCGGAGACAGCCTGACTGAGAAAAAACCCAGCCCATTGCCGCTTCAACATGCGGCCGAAGTTTTGGGCATCGACGTTGCCAATATGCTGATGGTGGGCGACTCCAAAAATGACATTATTGCCGCCAAAGCGGCCGGTTGCTTCAGCGTCGGCGTAACATTCGGCTACGGCGACATGACCTTGCTCTCCCAAGACAAAGCGACCAAACCTGATTTGTTGATTCGAGCCCTGCCTGAAATCTACGAAAATCTGCAACCGCAAAAAAACAAAGACGAAGAATAATTCGGCTTTATTTTCAGACGGCCTTTTTAGTGCTTTCACCTAATCAGGCCGTCTGAAATGTAATTCAATGTAGTTTAAATCCCTCCCCTTCCATATCCCCATGAAACCTCCCAAAACCTTACGCGCCCGCGCCTTGGATATTCTTTCCCGTCAGGAAGTCAGCCGTGTCGGCTTGAAACGCAAACTGACTCCACACGCTGAAAGCGAAGAAGAATTGGAAAAGGTTTTGGACGAATTCGCCGAACGAAATTGGCAATCCGACCAACGTTACGCAGAAGCCTATATTCACAGTAAAAGCAACCGTTACGGCACGCTCCGCCTCAAACAAGCCTTGGCTCAACAAGGTATTGATGCAGATGACTGTCGGGAGTTCCTACCCGACAGAGAGGACGAGCTGCAAACCGCTATTTCCGTCTTGCGTAAAAAATTCAAGCAAGAAGCTCAAGATTTGAAAGAAAAACAAAAACAGGCGCGTTTCCTTGCCTATCGCGGCTTTGGTGCCGACACCATTCAGACGGCCTTAAAAACCGCGTGGAATGAAGACGAAGACTTCTATCAATAATCATTCCCACTTGAATCTTTGCTTCTATCGGCGTACCCTTACGCTTTTATTCAATAATTCAATCAGAGTTTCATCATGTCCGACAAACCGCACGATACACCAAATCCCCTACTCGAAGACGAACGCAAAAATCCTGTTTACCGCTTGGGTCAGGCAGTAGCCGGATTCATGTTGCTGGTTTGGGCCGGCGTTTTGGCCTTGGTCTTCTTCTTGGTTTTCCGTTTTTGGTTGAATTAAACCCAATCCAATTACAAAAAAGCCATAAACCCTCTTAAAAAGAAGCCAACAGCTTTTATTTGCAAACATCAAAAAGGCCGTCTGAAAACACTTTCAGACGGCCTTTGCTTATAACGAGATTATCCTCGAATCACTTTACGGATATTCGGATTGGCATGCATTGCATGAATAATCTGATTAACCTGATCCAAGTCTTTGACTTTAATTGTGAATTTAAATTCCACAAAACCTTCCGTTCCTGCTTGCGCTTTGGTTGGCGTATCGACAGATTCGATATCCGCACCAGAATTGGAAATCGCTTGCGCCATTGAGGCAAGCAAACCATGCGCATCTTCGGATTTGACATTGAGGATGGTGCGGTACGTTTGATTGCGCATACTGTCCCAACCGGCATCGAGTTGCTCTTCCGGATCGGCTTTGACCAAAGTTTGACAGGTATCACGGTGGATAATCATGCCCTTGTCTTTGACCAATAAGGCGCGAATCGGATCGCCAGGGATCGGATGGCAACACTCGGCAAAATGAATCCGGCCAGTTTCTTGATCGTTGACTTTGATCGGGCTGAGTTTGACTGTACTGCCAAAATGTTGGCCCGCCAACTCGGCAATGTGCATGGCAACGTGTACCGGCAAAGTATGCCCCATACCGACATTGTAGAGGACCTCTTCAAACGAGGTTTGTTTGGTATTCAAATCGGCAAGGTATTTTTCTTTGAGGTCGTCTGAAAGCAGGATGTCTTTAGGCAACAGGCTGGATAAAGCTTTTTGCAGCAGGTTCTCACCCAAAACAACGGCATCGTGACGATTCAGATTTTTAATGTATTGGCGGATGGCACTGCGCGCACGGCTGGAAACGGCAAAATTCAACCATGCCACATTGGGCTTGGCATGTTCGGAAGTAATGATTTCGACCGTATCACCGGTTTTCAGCTTGGTGCGCAACGGCATCATGACGTTATTGATACGCGCGGCAACGGTTTTATGACCGATATTGGTGTGAACGGCATAGGCAAAGTCAATCGGCGTCGCACCTTTAGGCAAGGTAAGGATATCGCCTTTCGGGGTAACGATATAGACTTCGTTGGGGAACAAATCGACTTTGACATGCTCCAGAAACTCGATAGCATTTGAGCTGCTGGCCTGCAGGTCAAGAATATTTTTCATCCATCGGTTCATATGGAGGACGGCTTGGTCAGGAGTATTTTCACCGGATTTGTAAATCCAATGACCGGCGATACCGCCCTCAGCCACTGCATCCATTTCACGCGTACGGATTTGCACTTCGATCGGCAAACCGTAAGGACCGACTAAGGTCGTGTGCAGGCTTTGATAACCGTTGCTTTTCGGAATGGCGATATAGTCTTTGAAACGGCCGGGCTTGGGGTGGTATAAATTATGCAATGCACCCAACGCGGCATAACAGGCAGGAATATTGTTTACAATGACCCGAAAGCCGTAGATATCCATTACTTCGGCAAAACGCAACTTTTTAGCCAGCATTTTTTGATGGATGCTGTATAAGTTTTTCTCACGGCCTTTGATTTTGGCTTCAATATTGACACCGACCAAACGCTGACCGAATGCACGCAACACTTTGCCGACAACATCGCGGCGATTTTTGCGGCTGTTGTTCATGGCTTTTTTCAGGGTTTCGTAGCGTCTTGGGTGGAGGTTTTGGAACGATAAGTCTTGAAGCTCTTGATACGCATTGTTCAGGCCAATGCGGTTGGCGATTTGAGCATAGATTTCGAGGGTTTCTTTGGCGATGCGGCGGCGTTTTTCCGGACGCATAGAGCCAAGGGTACGCATATTGTGCAATCGGTCGGCAAGTTTGACGACGATGACGCGCACGTCTTTAGTCATGGCGAGGATAAGCTTGCGGAAACTTTCCGCCTGATGCTCGGCATGATCTTCAAATTTGAGTTTTTCCAGTTTGGAGAGGCCGTCTACCATTTCGGCAATGGTATCGCCGAATTCTGCCGCCATTTCGACTTTGGTTACACCCGTATCTTCCAATACATCATGCATAACGCCTGCGCAGAGACCTTGAACATCCATGTGCCAAATCGCAAGCTGCGTGGCTACGGCAAGGGGATGGGTAATGTAGGGCTCGCCGCTTTTACGGGTTTGTCCGTCATGGGCGTGGAAAGCGTAGGCAACGGCTCTTTCAAGCTCGGCCTGCTCATTGGTATTGAGATAGGATGCGGTACGAAACAGAAGCTCGCGCGCTTCTGCTGTCAACGGATCATAGGGGGCGGTAGGCAGTGGGGCTGGCATTTTCAGACGGCCTTTTATGGCTATTTTTAAGCCGTCAGACTGTATCGGTTGTGATATCGCACCGATACAGTCCGCGCGGCGGTTTTATCGGTTTGCCGGTTGGTTTATTTATTGCGGGTCAGCAGCTCGGTTCCGATTTGTCCGGCTGCGATTTCGCGCAGGGCGGTAACGGTTGGTTTGTTGTTGCGGATGTCGTCAACCAAAGGCGTATTGCCGTTTTCTAATTGACGTGCGCGACGGGCGGCAACGAGGGTAAGGTCGAAGTGGTTAGGGATTTTACCTGTGCAGTCTTCAGTAGTAATACGGGCCATGTTTGCTTGCTTTCTTTCTATGTTTCAAATAAACGGTTATTTTCGCTGTTTTTTAGGAATTTTCCAACAGGTTTGAGATAAATCCCTGTTGAGAGGATTTTTTCAGACGGCCTGCTTTAATAATGTGGAACAAATCGGCTTCGGCACGATCCAAATCGTCATTCACGACGACGTAATCGAACAAAACGGATTGCTCAATCTCATGACGGGCTTTTGAAAGGCGTGTTTGAATAACTTCTTCGCTGTCTGTACCACGGCCAATCAAACGTTGCGCCAATACCTCAAAGGAAGGCGGCAGGATAAAAATGCTGCTGGCTTCAGGCAACGATTTACGCACTTGTGCCGCACCTTGCACATCGATTTCCAAAATTACATCATAGCCCTCTTCGCTCAGCGAATTTACGCCGGCAATGCTGGTGCCGTAATAATTGCCGAACACATTGGCGTGTTCCAAAAAGGCTCTTTGCTCAATCAATGATTCAAATTCTTCTTTGGGAACAAAGTGATAATGTACACCATGTTCCTCACCCTCTCGCGGCTGGCGCGTGGTATGAGAAATGGAAACACGGATATCGTCATGATTTTTCAACAGGCGCGACACCAAGGTCGTTTTACCTGTGCCGGAAGCGGCAGAAATGATGTAAATATTGCCTTTTTTATGATTTTGCATGGTGGTTTAGTCGATGGTATGTACCTGTAAATTATAACACAACACAATGTTTCTCGGAATTTCAGACGGCATGTTGCAAAATTTGGCTATTGTATCGATTAATTTGGCAAGTCCGCATATGACCGCTACAATATCGCGTTAAAAACTTTTTGATTTCGGAATGTCGAGATGTTGATTCATCCTGAAGTAATGGGCGTAGAAGCTTTGGCGGACAAAATCCGTAAAATTGAAAATTGGCCGCAAAAAGGGATTTTGTTTCATGACATCACTCCCGTTTTGCAAAGCGCAGAATATTTCCGCCTGCTGGTCGATTTACTGGTTTACCGCTATATGGGGCAAAAAGTTGATGTTGTTGCGGGCTTGGATGCGCGCGGCTTCATTATTGGCGCGGCTTTGGCCTATCAGCTAAACGTCGGCTTTGTCCCCATCCGCAAAAAAGGCAAACTGCCGTTTGATACGGTTTCTCAAAGTTACGCTTTGGAATATGGTGAAGCAACGGTAGAAATCCATACCGACGCCATCAGGCCGGGCGCGCGCGTTTTGTTGGTAGATGATTTGGTGGCAACCGGCGGCACAATGCTGGCAGGTGTCGAGCTGATCCGAAAACTGGGCGGCGAAGTAATCGAAGCGGCTGCCATTTTGGAATTTACCGACTTGGACGGCGGCAAAAAAATCCGTGAAAGCGGCGCGCCGTTATTTACCCTGTGCCAAAACAAAGGCTGTATGTAATAAAAAACCGCAAGCTGCTCAGCCTGCGGTTTTTTATGATTAAAATTATTCGAGGACGTATCCGTCCGTATCCCAAAAAGTTTTTTTCACCAACTGGTCGTCTTTATAAACCAACTCGGATTTCTTCGCACCATCATCATACCAATCCAAAATGATGCCGCTGCGTTTGCCATTGCGAATACTCAATTCAGACACAACGCGGCCATTTTCATCCCAACTGATGATCTCCGTCGGTTTGTCATTGCTCATCATCATTTCAGTTTTCGGACTGCCGTCTGAATACCATTGTTTCCAATGACCATTGGCTTTATCGTGCTTAAACTGAATTTCGCTTTCTTTCACACCATTTCGGTAATAGCGGGAACCCACGCCCTCACTCAGGCCATTTTGATAAGGCATCACCGCAGATTTTTTGCCATTTGGATACCAGTTAACCCATTCACCATGCGGCTTGCCGTTGCGATAGCTGCCAACCATCTTTTTCTGACCGTTGAAATGCCACAGGGTCAGCGTACCGTTATCCAACGCCGGCACAAAAACCTTAATCTGACCGGCAGGTACTTCATAAGGATCAGAATATTTTTTCATCGATGGATAGTAAAAATCCTGCACCTGCGCCTTGCCTGCCTCAATCTTGTATTGGCGGACATAAGCAACCGAAGGCATGGTCGCCGTCAGTTTACCGTTTTGATTGAAATAAACGGTATGTTGCTGGGCAAAGGCGGCAACGGGCATACTGAACAAGGCAGCAGCCAACAGGCCTGATTTTAAATAATTATTCATAATATGGAGTTTGGCAGTATATGTTCTACAAAAAGTCAGTAATAAAAATCCACTGACATTAGAAACTATGACAAATATTATAAGCCATAGTTTCAAAGCCTGCTTGGATTTCATATTCGGTATACCATAGGCATTTGTATTTTCTTAAAATATTAAATATTTTATAAAACAAAGGCCGTCTAAAACCTTTTCAGACGGCCTTTGTTTTATTCATATCAAAATAAACTACTCTTCGCCCAATAATTGCTCGCGGGTCAACAGGAATACAAACCCATCGCCACCGCTGGTTTCCAACCAAGTAAACGGTAATTCGGGATAAGCCGCTTCCAATACCTCACGGTTGTGACCGATTTCAACCAACAATACACCTTTCGGATTCAGATATTTTGCCGCTTGCAGAATGATTTGACGTGTAGCGTCCAAACCATCTTCGCCGCTACCCAAAGCCAATTCCGGCTCGTGCAGGTATTCATCAGGCAACGCTTCCACAGATTCCGCGTCAACATAAGGCGGATTGGAAACAATTAAGTCGTAGGTTTCATCCAAACCTTCGAATAAATCGGTATGCACCAAGCTGATACGGTCTTCCAAACCATAATCTTCAATATTGATGGCAGCCACTTCCAGCGCATCCAAGCTCAAATCAACGGCATCGATTTGTGCGTCGGGATAATGATGCGCCATTTGAATGGCCAAACAGCCGCTACCGGTACACAAATCCAAAGCTCGATGCACCAATTCATCGTGTTCAATCCAAGGACGGATACCGTCACCAAGCAATTCGTAAATGAAAGAACGAGGCACGATAACGCGCTCATCGACATAAAAATCAAACTCGCCCTGCCATGCCTGATGCGTCAGATACGCAGCAGGAATATGCTCAACTGCGCGGCGCTCGATAATGGACAACACTTCCTCCTTCTCACTTTGCAACAATTTGGCATCCAAATAAGGCTCCAACATATCCAAAGGCAGGTTCAAAGTGTGCAAAATCAGATAGGCTGCCTCGTCATGGGCATTATCACTCCCGTGTCCGAAAAACAGTCCGGCATCATTAAAACGGCTGACAGCAAAACGCAATAAATCGCGAACAGTGGTCAGCTCTTGAGCAGCTTGGTTGAACATAATGTTTTGTCTTGTCGATTTAAGAATATTGAAATTATAACAGAAAGGCCGTCTGAAAACTTTTCAGACGGCCTTTGATTTAATTCAGCTTAAGATTATTTATCGCGGCTGAATACGATTTTGGTAGCTTGGATAGCAACGCAGACAGCACCACCGATGAAGATCAAGTCAGCAGCGGTACGAACCCAACGCAGGGTATCCAGAATTTCCATTTGCAGGAATTCTTCGCTACGTGCATACCACAGACCATGAGTGATAGAAGCGTAAGCTTGAATCACGCCGACCGGCAACAGGCTGATAGCAATCATACCCACCAGGCCGCCATTCAGCAGCCAGAAGCCCCAAGTCATCAGTTTGTCGTCAAATTGAGCATTAGGTTTCAGGTAGCGTGCAACCAGCAATACGAAGCCCAGAGCCAAGAAACCGTACACACCGAACAGAGCCGCGTGAGCGTGAACTGCAGTAGTGTTCAGACCTTGGATGTAGAACAGGGAAATCGGTGGGTTAATCAGGAAGCCGAATACGCCGGCACCGATCATGTTCCAGAAGGCAACTGCTACGAAGCACATCAAAGGCCAACGCAGACGTTTCGCCCAGTCGGACAGGTGTTGGTAAGACCAGTGTTCGTAAGCTTCACGGCCCAGCAGAATCAAAGGTACAACTTCCAAAGCGGAGAAACATGCACCGATTGCCATAGAGGCAGAGGTAGAGCCGGAGAAGTACAAGTGGTGCAATGTACCTGGAATACCGCCCAACATGAAGATGGCGGCAGCGGCCAGAGTAGAAGCAGTAGCAGTACTACGGCGGACAAAGCCCATGTTGTAGAAAATGAATGCGAAGGCAGCAGTAGCGAACACTTCGAAGAAGCCTTCTACCCACAGGTGCACCACCCACCAACGCCAGTATTCCATCACAGCGATTGGAGATTTTTCACCGTAGAACAGGCCAGGAGCGTAGAACACACCCACACCAACCATAGAAGCTACGAAGATAGCCAACAGGTTTTTGTCTGTACCTTTTTCTTTAAAGGCGGAGATGGTGCAACGCAGCATCAGGAACAGCCACAACAGCAAGCCAACCATCAGCAGAAGTTGCCAGAAGCGACCCAAATCCAAGTATTCGTAACCTTGGTGACCGAACCAGAAGTTCAGCTCAGGTGGAATGATGTGAGTCAAAGCAAAGAAGTTACCTGCGTAAGAACCGCCGACTACGATGAACAGAGCGATGTACAGGAAGTTCACACCGGCACGTTGGAATTTAGGATCTTTACCGCCGTTCACAATCGGAGCCAAGAACAGACCTGCTGTCAGGAAGCCGGTTGCAATCCAGAAAATAGCGGATTGGATGTGCCAAGTACGGGTCAGCGCATATGGGAACCAGTCGGCCATTTCAAAGCCCAAGGCGGTATCGATACCGTAGAAGCCTTGACCTTCGACAGTATAGTGAGCGGTCAAACCACCCAACAGTACTTGTACGACAAACAGCGCAACAGTCAGGAATACATATTTGCCCAACGCTTTTTGAGAAGGAGTCAGTTGTACTTTAGAGATAGGATCTTCAGTAGGTACTTCAACCTCTTCATGTTTGGTCAAGAAAGAGTAACCCCACATCAGCAAGCCGATACCCATCAGCAACAATACCACGCTGGTGAAAGACCACATATAGTTTTCAGTAGTCGGTACGTTGTTGATCAAAGGCTCGTGCGGCCAGTTGTTTGTGTAGGTAAAAGTTTCGTCAGGACGGTTGGTCGAAGCAGACCAAGAAGTCCAGAAGAAGAAGTTGAACAGTTTTTCACGCGCTTCTGGGCTTGGCAATGTGTTGTTTTTCATTGCAAAGTGTTCGCGAGTGGTTTGGAACTTAGGATCGTCGCTGTACACACCGTGGTAGTAAGGCAGGATGCTTTCGATCGCTTTCACGCGGGTTTCGCTGACAACGACAGAACCATCTTCCTTAACACGGCTTTGGTTGCGGTATTCGTCAGCCAAACGGGTTTTCAGAACAGCTTGTTCTTCAGGAGAAACTTCGTCAAATTTTTTGCCGTAAGTTTCTTGCGCAGTCAGATCCAACCATGCAACCAGCTCGCGGTGCAGCCAGTCGGCAGTCCAGTCCGGAGCTTGGTATGCACCGTGACCCAATACAGAGCCGACTTCCATACCGCCGGTAGTTTGCCATGCAGATTGACCTGCCAAAATATCGTCTTTGGTCATCAGGACTTTGCCGGATGCAGAAACGACTTGTTCAGGGTATGGCGGAGCCTTTTTATAGACTTCGCTACCCATATAACCAAGAATGGTAAAGCATACTGCCAGCACGGCAAACAGCAAGTACCAAAGCTTCTTGTACTGTCCCATTTTAAGTACTCCTTGATTTTGGTAAAAAGTGGTTGGGTATTAATTCATCAAATATGAATGTTAAAGATTGTATCACGGTTTAATAAGTAAAGAAATATTTTGTCAATAATATTCCTTTAAAACCATTAACTTATATGATATTGATTCCCATTTTCCTATACAGACCCTCCTTTATCGTATTTTGTGTTAAGTTCTCGCTAACATTTTCACACAAAATTAAACTTTTCGATGTATTTTTTTATACTTCTAAAGGAGTATTTAGGGATTAAAAGATTCATATTCCCTGAACAATTTGATTTACATCAAAATATGACCAAACAAGCGCCTACATAATCATACAAAACTTCGAACCATCCTATCAGGATTCTTAACTTTTCTTACTATAAGGAAACTTTAAACATGAAACGCCAAACCTTAGCCGCACTTATCGCTTCTGTATTTGCACTGGCCGCATGCGGCGAGCAAGCTGCTAAACCTGCTGAAACTCCAGCTGCTACCGCTTCTGCTGAAGCTCCTGCCGCTTCCAACTCACAAGCTGCTGCAGAGACTCCTTCTTCAGAACTGCCTGTAATCGATGCTATCGTAACTCACGCTCCGGAAGTTCCACCTCCAACTGATCGCGATCATCCGGCTAAAGTACGCGTTAAAATGGAAACCGTCGAAAAAACCATGACCATGGAAGACGGTGTTGAATACCATTACTGGACATTCAACGGCGACGTTCCGGGCCAAATGATCCGTGTACGCGAAGGCGATACCGTAGAAGTAGAATTCTCTAACAATCCTTCTTCTACCGTTCCTCATAACGTTGACTTCCACGCTGCTACCGGTCAAGGCGGTGGTGCAGAAGCTACCTTTACTGCCCCAGGCCACACTTCTACCTTCAGCTTCAAAGCACTGCAAGCCGGTTTGTACATCTACCACTGTGCCGTTGCTCCTGTAGGTATGCACATCGCCAACGGTATGTACGGTTTGATCTTGGTTGAACCTAAAGAAGGTCTGCCTAAAGTGGACAAAGAGTTCTACATCGTACAAGGTGACTTCTATACTAAAGGTAAAAAAGGCGCTCAAGGCCTGCAACCTTTCGATATGGATAAAGCGATTGCTGAACAACCTGAATACGTTGTATTCAACGGTCACGTAGGCTCTATCGCCGGCGACAACGCTCTGAAAGCTAAAGCGGGTGAAACTGTTCGTATGTACGTTGGTAACGGTGGTCCTAACTTGGTATCTTCTTTCCACGTTATCGGCGAAATCTTCGACAAAGTATATGTTGAAGGTGGTAAACTGATTAACGAAAACGTACAAAGCACAATTGTTCCTGCTGGTGGTGCCGCTATCGTTGAATTCAAAGTCGACATTCCAGGCAGCTACACCTTGGTTGACCACTCTATCTTCCGTGCGTTCAACAAAGGTGCTTTGGGTCAATTGAAAGTTGAGGGTGATGAAAACCCTGAAATCATGACCAAAAAACTGAGCGACACCGTTTACCAACCTTCCGGTGCTGCCGCTTCTGCTCCAGCAGCTGCGTCTGGTGCTTCTGAAGCCGCTAAATAATCTCTCGGTTTAATACGCCAAGCCACTGCTGCCCTACTCTTTAGAGCCGCAGTGGCTTCCATCACGATTAATCTTCCTGTTCAAATCAGACAGATTGATTTTTCAGACGGCCTTGTTATGATTAGGCTATCTGAAAAATAAATTTCCTGTTTCAATCGATAATAAGGGCGTACCATGAAACTCATACGACTCCTCCTCTTAGGCAGTGCCTTAATCTGCGGCAATACATTTGCTGCCGAAATGGTAAAAATCGAAGGAGGCAGCTACCGTCCTCTCTATCTCAAAAAAGAAACTTCCCTTATTAAAGTCAAACCTTTCCAGCTTGACAAATATCCGGTAACCAATGCCGAATTTGCCGAATTTGTGAACACACATCCGCAATGGCAAAAAGGAAAAATCAATTCCAAACATGCTGAAAAAGCTTACCTGAAACATTGGGTAAAAAATGGCAGCAACAGTTTTGCGCCTAAAGCCAGCGAACTCAAACACCCAGTAACCAATGTTTCATGGTTCGCCGCAAATGCTTACTGCGTTTCCAAAGGCAAACGTCTGCCGACTATTGACGAATGGGAATTTGCAGGCTTGGCTTCTGCCACTCAAAAAGACGGCTCTGCCGAGCCTGGCTACAACCGCACCATCTTAGATTGGTATGCAGACGGCGGCCGCAACGGCCTGCACGACATCGGTAAAAACAAACCCAACTACTGGGGCGTATACGATATGCACGGCCTGATTTGGGAATGGACTGAAGACTTCAACAGCAGCCAACTCTCTGCCGGCTCGTCCAACACACAAATGTTCTGTAGCGGCGCATCCGTGGGTTCAAGCGATCCGTCCAACTATGCGGCATTCTTACGCTACGGCATCCGCACCAGCCTACAGTCCAAATATGTTTTAAATAACTTGGGCTTCCGTTGCGCAAGCAAATAAAGTTTCGTTTTTATCACCAAAGCAGCTTTGGCGGTACTGAAAGGTATCGCCGCTTTTTTTTTGGCCGTCTGAAAAGATATGGCGCACAAAGACAAATTGTGGCATAATCCGCCCGTCCTTATAAAAAGGCACTTAGGAGTTTGCTTAGGTCGTTCGGCTTGGCAAACTTGTCCGAACCTGAAAAGGTTCTTTTATTTTCGGAGTTATCCATCATGGCATTGACCGTAGAACAAAAAGCACAAATTGTTAAAGATTTCCAACGCAAAGAAGGCGATACCGGCTCTTCTGAAGTACAAGTCGCTCTATTGACTTTCCGCATCAACGACCTGACTCCTCACTTCAAAGCCAACCCTAAAGACCACCACAGCCGTCGCGGCCTGTTGAAAATGGTTAGCCAACGTCGTCGCCTGTTGTCTTATCTGCGTCGTACTCAGCCTGATACTTACCGTACACTGATTACCCGCCTGGGTCTGCGTAAATAATTTATGCTTAAATCAACACCGCCTTCGGGCGGTGTTTTTTATTGACATACCGATGCCGTCTGAAACACAGGCCCACGCTCTGTGTTATACTTCCACACGCTTAAGCAGCAAGGCTTAAACTCCCAATCACTCCTTAAAGCTCCCATCAAAGCGAGAATCTGAATTGTCTGTTCATTCCATGTTGCACTCAGGAAAATTTTGGCTGAAAACCCTGGTTTTCGGCATTACCGCGCTTTTATGCCTCGCGGCGGTATTGAGTGCCTTAATGTTCCGCATATTCAACACAGAAAACATCGACGCATTCATACAAAAAAACTTTTCCGCCCATGGCTGCCAAGTCAAATACAATGCCAACATCAGCAGAAAATGGCTGCCGCGCCCTACGCTTATTTTAAAAGACCTCAGCCTTTCCTCTTCCGAACCTGATACGCCGACGCTGAATATTGCCGAGTCTAAAATGGGCTTTGGCTGGAGCAGCCTATGGTCAGATGCCCCCATTCTTGAAAAATGGATTCTTTCCAATCCGTCGCTGACGCTGGGTCCCAAAAACCACCTGCCTGCCTGCCTGCAACAAAACCATACATCGAAAGAAAGCTTCCAGCTCAACCGCGTCATCATCAATAACGGCAGCATCCGCTATCACAATAAAGAGCAAGATATTGCCTTAAACGATCTGCAATTTTCCCTGCGCAGAGCTGATTCAGACGGCCGTCCATTCGATATCAGCGGCACACTGCAAAACATCGGCAACCCCATCAGTTGGCAAGGCGCCGGCCATCTTGTACAAGATGATGCCGGCTGGAGCGTTCCCGCCCTCAAATTAAACCTGCAAACCGTATTACTCAAAAACAAGCTGGATGCCCAAATCGCAGGCAGCCTTAATTGGCAAAACCAAACCGCCCTTTTGCGCGACTTCAATCTGCAAGCCGAAAGCGACTATCAAAACTTGCATATCAATGCACGCTCTCCCCTCTTGCAATTCAAGAACGGCTATTTACACCTAAACACACTCAACGGCGCATTGACTGCCGGCAGTGAAAACAACCAATGGGACGGTTCATTCAAACTGGACAAAACCAACCTCTATGCAACCGTTTTGACCGCAGCCAATTTTGAACTCAAAGGCAGCCATAAAAACGACCGCCTCCAAACCAACTTTACCTTTTCCAGCCCGTTGGTTTGGCAAAAAGGCAAAGGCATTGATGCGCCCAAACTGCACCTCAGCACCCTGCAAGACACCATCAACCGCCTTCCCCGCCCCAGATTCATCAGTACACTCGAAGGGCAGGCCAATTTCAGCCTCAATACATGGGAAGGCCGTCTGAAAGGCGCATTTGACAGACAAGCCCTTGCCTTGGCCTTTAAATACCAGCGCGATGCCCAACCGCGTCCGCACCTTGACGCCGGTATCGCCTTACAAAAACTCAATCTGACCCCTTACTTGGAAGATCTGAAAACCCAGCCATCACTGAATCTTCCTTCTCTGCTGGCCAAATCCTGGTTGCCCGACATTGAGGCCAACCTCCAAATCGGCAGCATTCAAACTGCCGGCCTGCAATTAGAAAACGTCGAATCCCTGCTCACCGCCGATAAAGAACATATCGCCCTGCACCGTTTCAAAGCTGGGCTTTATGGCGGCAAAACCGAGGGCGGTCTGAGTATTGCGGCGACCCAACCTGCCTCCTACCACCTTCAGCAAAACGCAAAAGGCATACAAATTCAGCCGCTGCTGCAAGACTTGTTCGGTTTCCACAGCTTCAGCGGCAGCGGCGACGCCGTTATCGACATTAAAACCACCGGCAACAACCGCGCCCAAATGATACAAGCCCTAAACGGCAGCCTGCTCCTCGATATTACCAACGGCGCATGGCACGGCATCGATATGGACAGCATTCTGAAAAACGGCATCTCTTCGGAAAAAATCGACAACAGCAACCTCAAAACTCCTTTCCATCATTTCACCCTCAATAGCGAAATCGAGAAAGGCATCAGCCATCATATCAACACCGAACTGTTTTCCGACAGCCTGCACGTTGTCAGCAGCGGCTATACCGATTTGAATACCCAAAAGCTGTCCGAAAACCTGCTTATCAGCAACGTACTGCAGCCTAAAAACAAACCGATTCCCCTCAAAATCGGCGGAACCGTACAAAACCCTTCCATTACCCTTGATTACAGCCGCTTGACCAATGGTATGAATACGCCTGCAGAAAAACAAAAAGCCCTGCAAGAAACCATACAAGAACAATGGAAGTGGCTCAAACCGCGCTAGGTTTTCAAATCAAAGGCCGTCTGAAACCCAAAAAATTTCAGACGGCCTTTTAACAGATACATTGTCAGAATAAGATGTTTACTTAGGAATGACTATATACGCAATCAGTGCAACAATGATGACAAACCATAATGATGACAAACCATATAGCCAACATTAATCAAGCCTTTTTTGGAGAGTTTTCTTTCTCTCCAATCGAACCTCACTATTTCTACCGTACCCTCAAACATAGACCCAATTATTTCCATCAATATTTGAAGTAGAAATTCCAATAAATCCGACATCTACAAACCCAAATGCTCCCAAATCTCATCGATTTTGGCCGTAACGGCAGGGTCTTTTTTGATTACTCGTCCCCATTCGCGGTCGGTTTCGCCCGGCCATTTGTTGGTCGCATCCAAACCCATTTTGCCGCCAAGTCCGCTGACGGGGCTGGCGAAGTCGAGGTAGTCGATAGGTGTGTTTTCCATCAAAACAGTATCGCGTACGGGATCCATGCGCGTGGTTACCGCCCAGATGACTTCTTTCCAGTCGCGCACATCCACATCGTCATCAACTACGATGATGAATTTGGTGTACATAAACTGGTAAAGGAACGACCAGCAGCCCATCATCACGCGCTTGGCGTGTCCGGCGTACTGTTTTTTCATGCTGACCACCGCCATGCGGTAGGAGCAGCCTTCGGGCGGCAGATAGAAATCGGTGATTTCGGGGAACTGCTTTTGCAAAAGCGGGACGAACACTTCGTTCAACGCCACGCCCAAAACGGCGGGTTCATCGGGCGGTTTGCCTGTGTAGGTGGAGTGGTAAATCGGGTTTTCACGCATGGTAATGCGCTCAACCGTAAACACAGGGAAATGATCCTGCTCGTTGTAATAGCCGGTGTGGTCGCCGTATGGGCCTTCCAACGCGGTTTCGTTTGGATGAATCACGCCTTCCAATACGATTTCTGCACGGGCAGGCACTTGCAAATCATTGCCGATACATTTTACCAGCTCCGTCCGCGAACCACGCAACAGTCCGGCAAATTGGTATTCGCTCAAGGTATCGGGTACAGGCGTTACCGCTCCGAGAATAGTGGCAGGGTCGCAACCGAGTACGACGGCGACAGGATACGGCGTATCGGGATTGAGTTTACGGAACTCCTGATAATCCAACGCGCCGCCGCGATGCGACAGCCAGCGCATAATCAGCTTGTTTTTGCCGATTAATTGTTGGCGGTAAATACCGAGATTTTGGCGTTTTTTGTGTGGACCGCGCGTGACGGTCAAGCCCCACGTTACCAGCGGCGCAACGTCTTCCGGCCAGCAATGCTGAATCGGAAGTTTATACAAATCAACGTCTTCGCCTTCCCACACGATTTCCTGACACGGCGCATTTTTCACCACGTTCGGCGCCATGCTCCAAATGTCTTTCAGCAACGGCAGTTTGGAAAACGCGTCTTTAATGCCTTTGGGCGGTTCGGGTTCTTTCAGATACGCCAGCGTCTGCCCGATTTCGCGCAGTTTGGACACACTGTCCGCACCCATGCCCAGCGCCACACGTTCGGGCGTGCCGAACAGGTTCGCCAACACGGGATAATCATAACGCGTACCGTCAGGCTTAATCGGTTTTTCAAACAACAACGCTGGCCCTTCGGCGCGCAGCACGCGGTCGGCAATTTCGGTCATTTCCAAATACGGCGACACCGGATGCTGAATACGCTTGAGTTTGCCATCAGCTTCCAATCCGGCGATAAATTCTCGCAGATCTCTGTATTTCATGATTTCATTTTCCTGAACAGGCCGTCTGAAAACAGACTTCCATTTCGGGTTTGAAAGATAAACCAGCGGCTATTGTACCTGCCAAATCTGTTCAAATCCCAACTTTCCACGCCCGAATTTCTAGATTTTTTGCAAACTACCGTCAAATTTAAACAATATCTGCTTGTGATTGCTTTCAGACGGCCTTATCTTTGGTAAAATTCCAACTTAATCCAGTCATCAATCAATATTTATCGTGGGACGGCGGCCATGTTTGCAATTTTAGAATCTTTTTTCGTTGAATACGGCTATGCGGCCGTGTTTTTCGTTTTGGTTATTTGCGGCTTCGGTGTGCCGATTCCTGAAGATTTGACACTGGTAACCGGCGGTGTGATTTCCGGTCTGGGTTATACCAACTCGCATATTATGTTTGCCGTCGGCATGCTCGGCGTATTGGTAGGCGACGGCTTTATGTTTGCAGCCGGCCGGATTTGGGGGCAAAAAATCCTTAAATTCAAACCGATTGCGCGCGTGATGACGCCCAAACGCTATGCCCAAGTACAGGAAAAATTCGACAAATACGGCAACTGGGTTTTATTCGTCGCCCGATTCCTGCCCGGCCTGCGTACCGCTGTTTTCGTGACTGCAGGCATCAGCCGCAAGGTTTCCTACCTGCGCTTTATCCTGATGGACGGCTTGGCCGCGCTGATTTCCGTTCCGGTTTGGATTTATTTGGGCGAATACGGCGCACGCAATACCGACTGGCTGATGGAAAAAATGCACAGCCTGCAATCCGGTATCTTTGCGGTACTGGGCATCGGCGCCGTCATTGTCGGCTGGATTTGGTGGAGAAAACACCGCCGCCATACCTTCTTCCGTGAAAAACTGCACGAAAAACGCGCTGCAAAAGCCAAAAAACAAGCTAATCAATAAACCTTTCTAGGCCGTCTGAAACACTTCCCCGCTTTCAGACGGCCTCAATCATTCATCAGAAACACCATGAAACAAAAAATCTTCGTCCTCTACACCGGCGGCCCCATCGGCATGACCCAAAGCAGCGCCGGTCTGCGTCCCGACACCGCTCTCGTCGATAAAGCCCTTGCCCCCTTTTCAGACGGCCTTGATTTCGAATGGCACGTTTGCCAGCCGCTCATCGACTCTTCCGCAGTAACGCTGCAAAACCAACGCGACTGGCTGGAGCTTATTATTGCCAAACTGCCTGACTATGACGGCATCTTGGTATTGCACGGCACGGATACCATGGCATACACCGCCAACCTCTTCGCCCTTTCGCTGCAAGGTTTGGACAAACCCGTTATCCTGACCGGCTCGCAATGGCCTTACGATGCCGCCAACAGCGATGCGCCGCGCAACCTTGCTACCGCCGTTTCCGCTTTCTCGCTCAAACTCAAACAAGTGGCGATTGCCTTTGACGGCAAGCTCTTCCCCGCCATCGGCAGCAGCAAGGTCAGCACAGAAACCGCCGCAGGTTTTGACAACCTGCATTTTGGTGCGCTCACCGAATGGGATGAAAACAAAGGTTGGCATAATATCCATATTGCCACAACCCAACATTCAGACGGCCTCAAGCCGCGTCTTCCAAATCCCGAAGCCAAAGTTTCCGTCCGCACGCTGATTCCCGGTTATGCCACGCAAGAACTTTCAGACGGCCTGCCCCACCTTTCCGCCCAAGCCCTGATTCTGCAAAGCTACGGCCACGGCAATGCGCCGAGCAACGATGCGTTTGTCCGAGCCGTCCAAGCCTTTACGCAACAAGGCAAGTTGCTGCTCAACATCAGCCAAGTGCCGCAAGGTTGCGCCGCTGCCGTCTATGCCCAAGGCGATGCTTTGCGTCAGGCAGGTATCATCAACGGCGGCAAATGCAATCTCGAAACCGCCACTGCGCTGATGACCCTCGCCGTATCTCATGACTGGAATGCAGATAAGGTGCAACAAGAATTGCGACAATTAAATCTGCTGTAAACCACCATTAAATATGACTTTCACCGACACCCACTGCCATCTTGCCGATCCCAAACTTGCCGATACGCTGCCTGCCGTGCTTACCGAAGCGCAAGCCGCCGGCGTGGTGCGTTTTATCGTACCGGCTACATCTCCCAATGATTGGCAGGCAGTTGCGCAGTTGGAGAGGCCGTCTGAAAATATCCATATCGCTTTGGGTATTCATCCGTGGTTTTCAGACGGCCTCAACGAAGTGGCATTCCAAGAGTTAGAGTCCGAATTAATCCAGCATCCGCAAGCATGGGTTGGCGAAATCGGCTTGGATTTTTATGGCAAAGAGCAAACCCAAGCGCAACGCGACACGCAGACCGATGTCTTTATCCGCCAACTCATCCTCGCCCAAAATCTCAATCGCCGCGTCATCATCCATAATCTGAAAGCCACCGCCGCCATTGTCGCCGCCGTTAAAACCGCCGGTTTCACACGAGGCGGTATCGTTCACGCCTTCTCCGGCAGCGTAGAAGAAGCACGGATTTTGGTGAAACTCGGCTTCAAAATCGGCATAGGCTCGCTGCTGCTCAATCCCAATGCAAAAAAAGTCCGTGCCGCCTTACAAGCCTTAGACGACACGGATTTTGTTCTCGAAACCGACAGCCCTTTTATGCTCGGCCATGAAACCAATACACCAGCCAACATCCGCCGTATCGCCGAAATTGCCGCCGAATTGCGCGACGTACCACTGGTACAACTGGCTGAAATCACCGAGCAAAACGTGGATTCCCTGCTCCATACTTCCCCTTAATATGCCGACCTCAAGGCATCAAAAAGCCTTGCCCAGCCATTTCGTTTCCAAACCGACACACTCTGCCCTCCCTACCCCATATTCATGAATAAAAAGCGATACAAGGCCGTCTGAAAAAATGTTTTTGGCACAAAATATCGTTCACTCCGTCATCTCGGCTTTTTAACACCGTATTTTCCCTTTGATTGATAAAAAGTATTACGCATATTATTGGGCAAACTTTTTATTTACGTTAAAATATGCCTTTTTTTGATAATAAGGCCGTCTGAAAAAGGCGGAAACTAATTATGGCTGAACAACATACACACGCTTCCACCTGGAAGAGCAAAATCAATGCTCTCGGCCCGGGCATCATGATGGCTTCGGCAGCGGTCGGCGGATCGCACCTGATTGCCTCCACGCAGGCAGGTGCACTTTACGGCTGGCAGCTTGCGCTGATCATTATTCTGACCAACCTGTTCAAATACCCGTTTTTCCGTTTCAGCGCACATTACACGCTGGATATGGGCAAAAGTCTGATTGAGGGCTATGCCGAAAAAAGCCGCGTTTATTTGTGGGTATTTTTGATTTTATGTATTGCATCGGCAACGATTAATGCCGGTGCGGTCGCCATCGTTACCGCCGCCATCGTCAAAATGGCGATCCCATCGCTGACTTTCGATGCCGGCATGGTGTCCGTCATGATTATGGTTTCCTGCCTGCTGATTTTGGCAAGTGGCCGCTATAAAGCCTTGGACAACGTTTCCAAAATCATCATCGTCAGCCTGACCATCGCCACCGTCGCCGCAGCAGCCGTGGCCATGTCTCGCGGCATGCAGATGAAACCCGACTTTATCGAGCCTACCCCGTGGACACTGGCAGGCTTGGGCTTCCTCATCGCGCTGATGGGCTGGATGCCTGCACCGATTGAAATTTCCGCCATCAACTCTTTGTGGGTTACCGAAAAACAACGCATCAACCCTTCCAGCTACCGAGACGGCATTTTCGACTTCAACGTCGGCTACATCACCAGCGCAGTGTTGGCGGTCGTCTTCTTGGCCTTGGGTGCATATGTCCAATACGGCAACGGCGAAGCCGTACAAATGGCGGGCGGCAAATATGTTGGCCAGCTGATTAATATGTACGCCGTGACCATCGGCGACTGGTCGCGTCCGCTGGTGGCATTTATCGCCTTTGCTTGTATGTACGGCACCACCATTACCGTAGTAGACGGCTACGCGCGCGCGATTGCCGAACCGGTACGCCTGTTGCGCGGTAAAGACAAAACCGGCAACGTCGAACTGTTTGCTTGGAACATTTGGGTCGCAGGCTCAGGCTTGGCCGTAATTTTCTGGTTCAACAGCGCAATGGCAGAGCTGCTCAAATTCGCCATGATTACCGCTTTCGTTGCCGCCCCTGTGTTCGCTTGGCTGAACTACCGCCTCGTTAAAGGCGACAAACGCCACAAACTGACCATGGGCATGAACTTCCTCGCCATTATCGGTTTGATTTATTTGACCGGCTTTACCGTTTTGTTCCTGCTGAACCAAACAGGCATCTTGGCTGCGCCTAAATAAGCCCATATAAAAAAGGCCGTCTGAAACTCAAAAACAAGTTTCAGACGGCCTTTCCAATCAATCATATCTTTTTGAATTTTCATTCAAACCCATTATAATGACTCCTTATTTCGCCGTTGCAGACCACTCGACGGCATCCGTATTTTGGAAAATTTATGAAGCCGTCTATTTTAGAAAAACTACAACAACTCAGCGACCGACTGGAAGAAGTCACACATCTGCTCGGTCAGCCTGAAGCCACGTCCGACATGGACAACTACCGCAAACTCACACGCGAACACGCCGAACTGACCCCCGTTGTCGAAGTCTTCCAAAACTACCAACTGGCGCAAAGCGACTTGGCAGATGCCGAAGAAATGCTGTCTGACCCTGAAATGAAAGACTTTGCCGCCGAAGAAATCGAAGCCGCAAAAGCCAAAATCGACGAACTCGATACCGAACTGCAAAAACTGCTACTGCCAAAAGATGCCGACGACGATAAAAACATCTTTATCGAAGTGCGCGCCGGTACCGGCGGCGACGAAGCCGCGCTGTTTGCAGGCGATTTGCTGCGTATGTACAGCCGCTACGCCGAGCGCAACCGCTGGCAGGTTGAAATTGTTTCCGCCAACGAAAGCGAATTGGGCGGCTATAAAGAAGTCATCGCCCGCATTATCGGCTTGGGCGCATACAGCCGTCTAAAATTTGAATCCGGTGGCCACCGCGTGCAACGCGTCCCTGCCACCGAAAGCCAAGGCCGTATCCACACCTCCGCCTGTACCGTTGCCGTCATGCCCGAAGCGGACGAGCTGGAAGACATTGAACTGAACCCGGCCGATCTGCGGATCGACACCTTCCGCGCATCCGGCGCCGGCGGTCAGCACATCAACAAAACCGACTCCGCCGTCCGTATCACCCACCTGCCCACAGGCATGGTGGTCGAGTGCCAAGACGGCCGCAGCCAACACGCCAACAAAGCGCAGGCGATGAAAGTCCTCGCCGCTCGCTTAAATGACGCGCAAAAACGCGAAGCCCAAGCCAAAGAAGCCGCCGAACGCAAATCCCTGATCGGCAGCGGCGACCGCAGCGAACGCATCCGCACCTACAACTACCCGCAAGGCCGCGTGACCGACCACCGCATCAACCTCACCCTGCACAAGCTGGATTTTGTGATGGACGGCGATTTGGAAGAAATCACCAACGCCCTGATTGCCGAGCATCAAGCCGAGCTTTTGGCGGCAATGGGGGATTGATGGATTTGGTCCATTGCGTTTATACTTTTCAGACGGCCTGATGACATATGTCAATATGACCGTGTATATGTTATCCCAAAGTGATAAAATGCAGCACCAGCTGCACAACAGCAACACCCTTCTACAATCACCGAAAGAGAGGACACAAAATGGCAAAAATCCTGATCGCACCGGTATCTGCCGGCCTGAGCGCCGATGCAGCGGCAAAAGCATTTGCAGCGGCATTGAATGCGCAAGTTTTCCAAGCCGTTGACTCCACTACAGAAACCCTGTTGGCTCAAGGCAAGAGCGACGACTGGTTTGACGCGCTTGTCGGTAAAGTTGCAGCATTGAATGCAGACAATCTCGTTATCGAAGGCATCACTCCTGATGCAGACAAATTGTTCTTGGCAGGCAAAAACGTCGAATTGGCGCTGTCTTTAGACGCTGGCGTTGTATTGGCGCTGAAATCCGACAATACCGACGCGGCCGCCATCGCCCAACAATTAAACCTCGCCAAACAGCTCTACACTAACTCCCCAGGCTTATTGGAAGGCTTTATCATTGACGGCGCAGCAGCCGCTTTAGGCGCACAAGTTGCCGAGCAAACCGGCCTGACTTTCTTCGGCTCCAGCGACAACCTACAAGACGTATCCGCTTTGGCCAAACGCGAAGCCAAACGCCTGTCTCCAGCCCAATTCCGCTACAACCTGATCGATTTTGCCCGCAAAGCCGATATGCGCATCGTCCTGCCTGAAGGCGCAGAACCACGCACCGTCGCCGCTGCCGCTATCTGTCACGAAAAAGGCATCGCCCGTTGCGTACTGTTGGCGACCCGCGAAGAAGTTGAAGCCGTAGCTAAAGAGCGTGGCATTTCCCTGCCTGATTCTTTGGAAATCATCGATCCTGCCTCTTTGGTTGAGCAATACGTCGAGCCAATGTGCGAATTGCGCAAATCCAAAGGCCTGACTCCGGAAGATGCTCGCAAACAGCTGCAAGATACCGTCGTACTGGGTACCATGATGATGGCTCAAAACGACGTGGACGGTTTGGTTTCCGGCGCAGTCCACACCACTGCCAACACCATCCGTCCTGCCCTGCAACTGATTAAAACCGCTCCGGGTGCAAGCCTCGTATCCAGCGTATTCTTCATGTTGCTGCCTAACCAAGTATTGGCATTCGGCGACTGCGCGGTTAACCCGAACCCAACGCCTGAACAACTGGCCGACATCGCCATTCAATCTGCCGACAGTGCCAAAGCCTTTGGTATCGATCCAAAAGTAGCCATGATTTCCTACTCTACCATCAACTCGGGCAGCGGCCCTGATGTCGATGCAGTGATCGAAGCAACCAAACTGGCGAAAGAAAAACGCCCTGATTTGGCCATCGAAGGCCCGCTGCAATACGATGCGGCTACCGTTCCATCCATCGGCAAATCCAAAGCTCCGGGCAGCGCTGTTGCCGGTCAAGCAACCGTTTTGGTTTTCCCAGACCTCAATACCGGCAACTGTACTTACAAAGCCGTACAACGCAGCGCCAACGTCCTGAGCGTAGGCCCGTTGTTGCAAGGTTTGCGCAAACCGGTTAACGACTTGTCCCGTGGCGCATTGATTGAAGACATCGTCTTCACCATCGCCCTGACTGCCGTTCAAGCCAAACAAATGCAAGGCTGATTGACAAGCTGATGCTTTGAAATCAAAGGCCGTCTGAAACCGATGTTTCAGACGGCCTTTCGTATCTTTGCGCCAACTATATTATAATTCGCCATTATTTTCTGAAAGACTGCCCCAATGACTGCCTACCAGCAACAACTAGCCGACAAAAAGCAATATCTTCAGCAACTTTTCCAAGGACTGGATTTCCCTGAAATCGAAGTCTTTGAATCTCCGGAACAGCATTACAGGATGCGTGCCGAGTTCCGTATCTGGCATGAGGGCGGCGAAATGTTTTACGCCATGTTTGAGCGCGGGCAAAAAGCAAACGGGGCAAGCCTGATCCGTTGCGACCAATTTCCTGCCGCATCCGAATCCATCAATACCTTGATGCCGAAACTGATTGAAGCCGCGTCCAATCATCCCGAGCTGAAAAACCGCTGGTACGCCGTCGAATTTTTGTCCACTTTAAGCGGCGAAATGCTGGTTACCATGATTTACCACAAGAAGCTGAACGACGCATGGCAACAAGCCGCGCAAGAGCTGGCGCACAATTTGGGCATCCACATCATCGGCCGCAGCCGCGGACAAAAAATCGTATTAAGCCAAGATTTTGTGACCGAAGCGTTGGAAGTCAACGGCAAAACCTTCCGCTATCGTCAAATCGAGGGCAGCTTTACCCAACCCAATGCCCAAGTATGCCAAAAAATGCTGACTTGGGCGTGTGATGCTGCGCAAAACTTAGGCAAAGACATGCTTGAGTTGTACTGCGGCAACGGCAATTTCACCCTGCCGCTTTCGCAACATTTCAATCAAGTGTTGGCGACCGAAGTATCTAAAACCTCCGTCAACGCCGCCCAATGGAATATTGAAGCCAACCAAATTATCAACCTCAAAATCGCCCGCCTGTCTGCGGAAGAGTTTACCGAGGCCTACACGCAAAACCGTGAATTCCGCCGCCTGCAAGAACAAGGCATCGACTTGAAAAACTATGATTTTTCAACTATTTTTGTCGATCCCCACGCGCCGGTGTTGATGATGAGACGCTCAAATTGGTTGCCCGATTCGACAATGTCCTCTATATTTCATGCAATCCTGAGACTCTGCGCGCCAATCTCGACACACTCTGTCAAACCCATACCATCGAACGCGCTGCTTTATTCGACCAATTCCCATTTACCCACCATATTGAAAGCGGCGTTTGGTTGAAGAAAAAATAAAACCATACAAAAAGGCCGTCTGAATGTTCAGACGGCCTTTAATTAAGGGCATATTAAGCGATTTTCAAATCAATCCGCTTCCAAAACCACTTTCATGGCTTGGTTTTCAGCAGCGTGTTTGAATACATCGTAAGCTTTTTCCAATTCGCTGAATTTGAAATGGTGGGTCATCATTTTGGTGTAATCCACTGAGCTGCTGGAAATGGCTTTCATCAGCATTTCGGTGGTATTGGCGTTAACCAGGCCGGTAGTGATGGCAAGGTTTTTAATCCACAGTTTTTCCAGTTTGAAATCAACAGATTGGCCATGTACACCAACCACAGCGATATGACCGCCGGGTTTCACAATGTCTTGACACATATTCCAAGTCGCAGGGATACCGACCGCTTCAATGGCGCAATCTACGCCGTCTTCGCCAACAATGTCGGCAACTTGCTTGCTCACATCGCCGGAAGCAGGGCTGATGGTATGGGTTGCGCCCAATTCTTTCGCCAGTTTCAAGCGGTTTTCGTCCATATCGCAAACGATGATGGCGGCAGGGCTATACAGTTGCGCAGTCAGCAACGCAGACATACCGACAGGGCCGGCACCGGCGATGAATACGGTATCGCCAGGTTTCACATCGCCATATTGCACGCCGATTTCGTGGGCGGTCGGCAGGGCATCGCTCAACAGTAGGGCAACTTCTTCGTTGACGTTGTCAGGCAGCGGAACCAAGCTGTTGTCGGCATAAGGAGTACGGACGTATTCGGCCTGAGTACCGTCAATCATATAGCCCAAGATCCAACCGCCGTTGCGGCAGTGTGAATAAAGTTGGATTTTACAGTTGTCGCAAGTACAGCATTTGCTGACACATGAAATAATGACTTTATCACCGACTTTGATGTTTTTTACAGCATCGCCGACTTCTTCTACAATACCGATACCCTCATGACCGAGAATACGACCGTCGGCAACTTCAGGGTTTTTACCCTTCCAAATACCCAAGTCAGTACCGCAAATCGTGGTTTTAACGATTTTGACGACTGCATCGGTCGGATCGATAATTTGAGGGCGGGTTTTTTCTTCGAAACGAATGTCGTTTGCGCCATGATAAACCATTGCTTTCATGTGAATCTCCTTGAGCGGTTAATAAACTTTAACAATACAACGTAAATCCACGTTAACTATATTTATATACCCCTCCACCAGATAAGTCAATCCTGATTATTATTTCGTATGTTATAGTGTAACGCTATGTTTTAAAAATAAATAATTAAAAAGTAAATATTAATGAACACATCCACATCCTTCGCGCGACGACTCATCGATTGGCAACGGCTGCATGGCCGTCACAACTTGCCTTGGCAGGTCAAAGACCCTTATTTCGTCTGGCTTTCAGAAATCATGCTCCAACAAACGCAGGTTGCTACCGTATTGGACTACTATCCGCGTTTCTTAGCCAAATTCCCAACCATACAATCGCTTGCCGCCGCGCCGCAAGACGAGGTTTTATCCTTGTGGGCAGGCTTGGGCTATTACAGCCGCGCACGCAATCTGCACAAAGCATCGCAACAAGTCGTCGGACAATTCGGCGGTATCTTTCCATCCGAGCGCAAAGACTTGGAAACACTCTGCGGCGTAGGCAGAAGTACCGCCGCCGCTATTTCTGCCTTTGCTTTTAACCGACGAGAAACCATCTTGGACGGCAACGTCAAACGCGTTCTCTGCCGTGTTTTTGCCCAAGACGGCAATCCGCAAGACAAAAAATTTGAAAACTCGCTCTGGTCACTCGCCGAAAGCCTGCTGCCGTCTGAAAACACTGATATGCCTGCCTACACGCAAGGCTTGATGGATTTGGGCGCAACCGTCTGCAAACGAACAAAACCTTTGTGCCATCAATGCCCTATGGCAGACATCTGCGAAGCAAAAAAACAAAACCGCATTGACGAGCTACCCCGTAAAAAAACTGCTCCCGAAGTGCAAACCCTACCGCTTTATTGGCTGATTATCCATAACACTGACGGCGCATTATTGCTTGAAAAACGCCCTGCCAAAGGCATTTGGGGCGGTCTGTATTGCGTACCCTGTTTTGAAAAATTAGACGATTTGTATGCTTACGCAGAACGCTTCGGTATTATTTCAGACGGCCTTGAAGAACAAACCACATTTACCCACCGCCTGACCCACCGCTTATTGATGATTACCCCTTTTCAGACGCAACAAAGGCCGTCTGAACATCTTTCAGACGGCCTTTGGGTATCATTGGAACATTTAGCAGATTATGGTTTGCCCAAGCCTTTAATCAAATATTTGGCTAAAGGCTAAACCGCCCTATTCCACAATCTCTTTAAATACAACTTCTTTTCCGCCGCGAATCAGCACGGCAAACCCGTCGCCAATCTGCCAACGCGAGCTTGGATTGGCGTACTCGACACCCTGACTGCGCAAGCGGACTTGCACCAGTTTCTCAACTGTATTGCCTTCACGCAGCTCAACCATCATCGGGCTGTGGCTGTTGATATAAATTGCAGTAATCGTCCGACCTTGTACGGATTGATAACGGACAGAATACGTCTGCGCCTGTGCAATGACCGGTAACGGCGCGTCTGGACGCACGGCCTTATACGAACCGCACGCAGCGCACAAACTCACACACAAAGCGCAGATGATTTTGTTCAACATAGGCATAGATTAGTAATGGTGATGCGGAATCTCGCCATCAAGACGGTAATAAGTGCCGCAATACGGGCATTCAATCTCACTGTTGGACTGAATCGGCAAGAACACGCGCGGATGGCCGTTCCATGTTTCATGATTAGGGCCGGAGCAATGCAGCGGCAAATCCTGCGGCTTGATGACTACAACGTTTTTTTCAGACTGTGTACTCATGGTTTGGTTCCTCACTATGTTTTCTTATCTTCCAATATTGTAAAGCAAAACGGCCGATAGGTTCAGACTGAAAACATTATATAATCACTTTTTTCAGACGGCCTTTAATGATTATGACTACCCTGCTTCGCCTTCAAGATTTCGATACTTCCGATTCCGCTTCATTTCTTTATACACTCAGCGCAGCCTATTTGGATCACACCGAACAGGCAGGTGATGAGGAAATGTCCGGCCTCAACGACGAACAGCATACATTAATCGCACTTTGTTATCTCGACAGCCAAATTCAAGAAGGCGGCTTCGTACAGCTTATCGCTTCAGGATACGGAGAATACATCTTTGGCAACCCGGTTGCCGACAGCCTGCGCCGCTGGCGCATCAAGCCGATACCGAAAATCTTAGACAAAGCCAAAGCCCTGTACGAAAAACACGGCGAAGCCATTGAAAAAATGGCAGACGAGCAAAGGGATTTCGACGAAATCCGCAAAGCTTTTCCTGATTTTGAAGAGCTTGACGGCGATTATTATGACGTTGCCGACGAAGACTTGGAAACTGCGGCAGCGTATGTTCAGGCAAATTGGGATAAATTTGCCAAACTGTCAGACTGAAACCATAAAACTTTGCCGGTTTGAATCATCTGTTCAAACCGGCAAAATTATAAGTACATCAAATTAACGTTTGTTTTTCTGATAAATCGGCATCACTTCAGGCAACATCTTGCGGATTGCATTGATACGCGCTTGATTGGTCGGATGGGTCGACAAAATAGACAATGAGCTGCCGCCCTGTACTTTGTTCATTTTTTCCCACACGCTTACCGCAGCCTCAGGGTTGTAGCCTGCTTCAGCCATCAAACGTACACCGCCGGCGTCCGCTTCGCTTTCCTGATGACGTGAGAACGGTTTGGTCGCCAACAAATCTGCACCCAAGCCGACCAAATCGCCATCCACACCGGTTGAGCTGGCCAAAATCGAACCGCCCAAGCCGGTCAATACTTGTCCGCCCAAAGCTTTTTTGCTGTGTTCCAACAGAGCATGGGTCATTTCATGGCCGACAACGGCGGCAATTTCATCATCAGTCAGCTTCAATTTCTCTACTATACCGGTGTACACGGCCATTTTACCGCCTGGCATTGCCCATGCGTTCATTTCATCACTGCGGATAACGTTCATCTGCCAGTTGAAAGGCACGCCGGTTTTGTTGGCGCGCTCAGCATGAGGACGCAGACGTGCAAACACGCGTTGAACGCGTTGAGCAGTTGGAGATGAAACATCCAAAGCTTTTTGACCACGCGCGTTTTGAATGACTTGTGAGTAACTTTTAGCCGCGTCTTCATTTAAAGTCGCAGTATCGTAGCCAACCATATCCGCTACAGAAGTACAGCCGGTCAACGCCAAAATCACACCCATGCCGGCCCAATATTTTTTATTCCATTTTTTCAACATGTTTTCTCTCTGTGTTTTAAAATTAATGTAACAACATTGTACCCAAATTTAATACCCTTTACACAAAAGGCCGTCTGAACGGTTTCAGACGGCCTTTAAGCGTAATATTTAAGAACGGCGCTGCAGCATCCAAGACTCAATCTTACGCGCATCGTTCACGCGGGTTGTGGAAGACGGAGAGTTGAGCAATACAATGGTAATCGGCTGATTCTGTACATTGGCCTTAACCACCATAGAACGTCCTGCTTCACGAATATAGCCGGTTTTCTGCAATTCGATATTCCAGCTGCCCTCACGCACCAAGGCATTGGAGTTTTTGTAGTTTTGACGACCATTTGCCGTCCAAACCGAGCCGTAATTTGAAGTCGAATTTTTGCGAATCAGCGGATACTTACTGGCTGCCGCAACCATGCGGTTCAAATCGCGTGCAGTGGAAACGTTTTGGAAATTCAAACCGGTAGGCTCATAGAAACGACTGCTGGTCATACCCAGGCTTTGCGCTTTGGCATTCATAGCCGCAACAAATGCGCTCATACCGCCCGGATACGTACGGCCCAATGCATGAGTAGCACGGTTTTCACTGCTCATCAGGCTCAGGTGCAACAGTTCGCCGCGTGTCAGCGTCGTGCCGATGCTCAAACGGCTGCCTGTACCTTTCAAACGGTCGATTTCAGCCTCGGTAATCGTGATAGGCTCGTTCATATCAAGATGCGCATCCAACACCACCATCGCGCTCATCAATTTGGAAATAGAGGCAATCGGCATGACACGATCAGGGTTTTTCTGATACAGCACTTCACCGGTTTTATTATTGAAAATCAAAGCAGATTGCGAAGACAACAGAGGGCCTGCCAAAGCGGCTTGAGCTTCGACTTGGTCGGCATGACTCAATGCAAAAGCTTCCAGCGGGTCATTTTGCACTGGGAAATTTTGCTCCAAAAATTGTCCCAATACATCCATATCATTGGCAACGGCAGGCGCAGAAGCAAAGGCCAATGCCACACCTGTCCATACCATTCCTAAAGTTTTATAGAATTTCATATCTGCCAATTCAAAAAAATACATTTAATTCAACATTCTGTTAAATTTTTCGGCAATTGTAAAGCGAGTTGAGAAAACTTTGCGTTTGTTTGCGAGATATTCAAATCCAGCGCCCGCATCTGTTTCTTAGACGATATGGCGCAATGCCTGCTCTGATTTGAAAAAACACAAGATAGTCATTATACTTAGGCTCCTTTGTCAGAGGCATTCCCTCAATCCGGCAATACGCCCGAAATATCTGTTCCCCCTTTACAACACAGCCTCCATACAACCATACGAAGAAATTATTATGTCTGAAGAAAAACGCACCTGTTCATTCTGCGGGAAGTCCGAAAACGACGTTAAAAACCTGATCGAAGGCGAACACGCCTTCATCTGCAACGAATGTGTAGAAACTTGCGGCATAATGCTGCAAGACAACGAGTTCGGCGAAATTGAAAACGAGCTTGTCAAAGCGAAAGAAGAAAACGCCGAGAAAAAACTGCCTACCCCGGCCGAAATCGTTGCCAACCTCAACGACCACGTTATCGGTCAGGAACACGCAAAAAAAGCGTTGGCAGTATCGGTTTACAACCACTACAAACGCCTGCGCCACCCGAAAGCGGAGGGCAAAGTCGAGTTGTCCAAATCCAATATCCTGCTCATCGGCCCTACCGGCTCAGGTAAAACCCTGTTGGCGCAATCTTTGGCGCGCAAACTGGATGTACCTTTTGTCATGGCGGATGCCACAACTTTGACCGAAGCCGGTTATGTCGGTGAAGACGTCGAACAAATCATCACCAAACTTTTGGGCAAATGTGATTTTGACGTTGAAAAAGCCCAGCGCGGCATCGTTTATATCGATGAAATCGATAAAATTTCACGCAAAAGCGACAATCCGTCCATCACGCGCGACGTATCCGGCGAAGGCGTGCAACAAGCCTTGCTGAAACTGATTGAAGGCACGGTAGCCAGCGTTCCCCCTCAAGGCGGCCGCAAACATCCAAACCAAGAATTCATCAACGTTGATACTACCAACATCCTCTTTATCTGCGGTGGCGCATTTGCCGGCTTGGAAAAAGTCATCCGACAACGTACTGAAAAAGGCGGTATCGGCTTTGGTGCAGCGGTACACAGCAAAGATGAAAACGCCGATATTTCAGCACTGTTTGAAACAGTCGAGCCTGAAGATTTGATTAAATTCGGTTTGATTCCCGAGCTTATCGGCCGTCTGCCCGTGATTGCCACATTGGCAGAATTGGACGAAGATGCTTTGGTCAACATTTTGACCGAACCTAAAAATGCCTTGGTCAAACAATATCAAACCTTGTTTGAAATGGAAGATGTTGGCCTTGAGTTTGAAGAAGATGCTTTGCGCAGCATCGCCAAACTGGCTATGGAACGCAAAACCGGTGCGCGTGGCCTGCGCTCTATCGTCGAACGTTGCCTCTTAGACACCATGTACACCCTGCCAGATTTGAAAGACGTAGCCAAAGTTGTCATCAATAAAGAGGTGGTGGAAAAAGGCGATCAGCCAAAACTTTTCCGTGAAGACGGCAACGAATACAAGCAATAAGGTTTATTCTCCGAAAAAGACGTGTAACCGTTACACGTCTTTTTTTATTTTCTTAATAAAACCAAAAGCATATCTTTGAATAATGGTCTTATACATGAAAAACAAAGGCCGTCTGAAACATATTCAGACGGCCTTTGTTTTCAAGTTGCTCTAAGTCTGCCTTCATCCGGAGTATTGATGATGGTGACTTCCTTGAATTTTATGAAACTTATTTTTTTGCTTTTTTAACAGCTTTTTTAGCAGTAGCAGCTTTGGCGGCAGGCTTAGAAGCCGCAGCCTCAGGCGCTGCTACCGGTTCAGAGGCAGCAGGCTCGGAGGCAGCAGGCTCGGAGGCAACTGATTCAGCGGTACGTTGATAGCCTTTGCCTTTCATGCAGGCATCAAATACAGCGCGGTCAGCATTTTCACCAGATGCTTGTTGGCATTGAGTCATTGCTTCTTCAACAGTGATGCGTGGCGCTACCGCTTCTTCAGGCTTGGAAGAAGAACAAGCTACCAACATCAGGCTACCGGTTGCAAGAGCGATCAATAAAGTTTTCATAATTGTATATTCCTAAATTTTGATTTTATGGTTTACCGTTAAACGGGAGATACAGGCTGCAAAACAAGCTCTGCACCTCAATATTGAGTACGTGAGTACAATTTAGTTTCATTTCAGCCTGTAAGTTTTTGATAAATTAATTCTATTGAAGTTAAGACAAATGCTTAATCCTCAATAAACTCAAAACCTTGCAGGCCAGTCATTTTTTCTGATTTTGAACTATAAAAATATCAAAACTTGGTCAATTCTAGCCGCAACCATCATTTGGGGAGTCCCTCTTTTTATGGCATAATGAACTACTTGACGGATTATTCCGCTCCCCCTTTTTTCAAACCGCAGAATCAAAATCATACTGCGGTTTATCCATTTCAGAATCAGATTTTTCAGACGGCCTCATCATTCAGAAGGCCGTCTGAACAGAAAGCCACCATCATGAATCCTTTCTCTTCACTCGGTTTAGGCAGCGAATTAGTCTCTGCCCTCACCGATCAGGGTTATGAAAACCCGACGCCTATTCAAGCCGCAGCGATTCCTAAAGCCTTGGCAGGACACGACCTTTTAGCCGCAGCACAAACCGGCACAGGTAAAACCGCCGCCTTTATGCTGCCCAGCCTCGAACGCCTGAAACGCTACGCCACATCCAGCACCTCCCCTGCCATGCATCCTGTCCGCATGTTGGTATTGACCCCGACCCGCGAACTGGCCGATCAAATCGATCAAAACGTGCAGGCATACATTAAGAATCTTCCTTTACGCCATACCGTCCTCTTTGGCGGCGTCAATATGGACAAACAAACTGCCGACTTGCGCGCCGGTTGCGAAATCGTTGTCGCTACGGTTGGCCGACTGCTCGACCACTTTAAACAAAAAAACATCAATTTAAACAAAGTTGAAATCGTTGTACTCGACGAAGCCGACCGTATGCTTGATATGGGTTTCATCGACGATATCCGCAAAATCATGCAGATGCTGCCCAAACAGCGACAAACCCTGCTTTTCTCCGCCACTTTCTCACCGCCTATCCGCAAGCTTGCGCAAGATTTTATGCACACGCCTGAAATGGTTGAAGTGGCTGCGCAAAATACCACCAACGCCAATGTCGAGCAACACATCATTGCCGTTGATGCACTCAAAAAACGCAACCTGCTCGAACGTCTGATTGTTGATTTGCATATGAATCAAGTCATTGTATTCTGCAAAACCAAACAAAGCGTCGATCAAGTTACCCGCGACCTCGTACGCCGCAACATTGCCGCGCAATCCATCCACGGCGATAAATCCCAACAAAGCCGACTGGAAACCCTCAACGCCTTTAAAGAATGTACATTACGCGTTTTGGTTGCCACTGACGTTGCCGCACGCGGCCTGGATATTGCCGAGTTGCCTTTCGTCATCAACTACGAGCTGCCAACCCAACCTGAAGACTACGTCCACCGCATCGGACGTACCGGCCGGGCCGGTGCTGACGGCGTTGCCATTTCCTTAATGGATAAAACCGAACAGAAAATGTTTGAATCTATTAAAGAACTAACCGGCAGCGATTTGAATGTGGAACGCATCGAAGGCTTTGAGCCGCATTGGTAGGGTAACGACAATCAAGATTAAGCCGAAGCGCAACCGGTTCAGCACAACGACAGCCGCTCTCGCCGTGAGGATAGAAACAAACGCAACGAATACGCAAATAAATCAGATAAAAGCTCAAAAAAAGCAGAAGAGAAAAATGATCCGGGTATTGTCTGCGGCAAAATTGCCGGCAGAACACGCCGCAGCCGTCACGAGCGTCAGCCTTGCGCCCTGCTCCAACCTGGTTTTGGCGTAAAGTAAACAACGCTGATTAATCGGTTTTCTGATTATTTATCCTAAGCAAAGGCCGTCTGAAACTTATCTTTCAGACGGCCTTTTATTAAACTAAAAATGAAAAGGACGTGATAAACACGCCCTTTATTTTTTCCGTTTCAGACGGCCTTTATTATTTAAGGCCGTCTGAAAATCGGTTTACCTTGTTACATTAAACATTCACGGTTTCGGCTACTTCGTTGTAGCTGTCGATTTCGTTGAAGTTCATGTAGCGGTAGATTTGGTCGCCCTGCTCGTTGATGATACCGATATTGGCTTGGTATTCTTCAACAGTCGGGATTTTACCCAGTTTGGAGCAGATTGCCGCCAACTCAGCCGAGCCGAGGTAAACAAAGGTGTTTTTACCCAAGCGGTTCGGGAAGTTACGGGTAGATGTGGACATTACAGTCGCGCCTTCGTGTACTTGTGCTTGGTTACCCATACACAATGAGCAACCCGGCATTTCCATACGCGCGCCTGCACGGCCGAGTACGCCGTAGTGGCCTTCGTCGGACAACTCTTTCGCGTCCATTTTGGTCGGCGGCGCTACCCACAGGCGCACGGGAATATCGCTCTTGCCTTCCAAGAGTTTGGAAGCGGCGCGGAAGTGGCCGATGTTGGTCATACAAGAACCGATGAACACTTCGTCGATTTTGGTGCCGGAGCGTTCAGACATGAAGCACACGTCGTCAGGGTCGTTCGGGCAAGCAATAATCGGCTCTTTAATGTCGTCCATGTTGATCTCAATCACGGCGGCGTATTCGGCATCTTTATCCGCTTCGAGCAGCTCCGGGTTCGCCAGCCATGCTTCCATGGTTTTGATACGGCGTTCCAAAGTGCGCGAATCTTGATAGCCGTCGGCAATCATGTTTTTCATCAACACAATGTTGGATTTCATGTACTCGATAATCGGCTCTTTGTTGAGCTTCACAGTACAGCCTGCAGCAGAACGTTCGGCAGACGCATCAGTCAATTCAAAGGCTTGTTCCACTTTCAAATCAGGCAGACCTTCGATTTCGAGGATGCGGCCGGAGAAGATATTTTTCTTACCGGCTTTAGCAACAGTAAGCAGGCCTTGTTTAATCGCGTACAACGGAATGGCGTTCACCAAATCGCGCAGGGTTACGCCCGGTTGCAGTTTGCCGCTGAAGCGTACCAATACGGACTCAGGCATATCGAGCGGCATTACGCCTGTGGCTGCTGCGAAAGCAACCAAGCCGGAGCCGGCAGGGAAAGAAATACCGATAGGGAATCGGGTGTGGCTGTCGCCGCCGGTACCGACTGTATCAGGCAACAGCAGACGATTGAGCCATGAGTGAATCACGCCATCGCCCGGACGCAGAGCCACACCGCCACGGGTAGAAATGAAGGCTGGCAATTCTTTATGGGTTCTCACATCGACAGGTTTTGGATAAGCGGCGGTGTGACAGAAAGACTGCATTACCATATCTGCTGAGAAGCCCAAGCAAGCCAAGTCTTTCAATTCATCGCGAGTCATCGGACCGGTAGTATCTTGCGAGCCGACAGTAGTCATACGTGGTTCGCAGTAAGTACCTGGGCGCACGCCTTTGCCTTCTGGCAAACCGCAGGCACGGCCAACCATTTTTTGAGCCAAGGTGAAACCGGCTTTGCTTTCAGCAGGCGCTTGAGGCAGACGGAATTCGGTAGAAGCAGGCAGTTTCAGTGCTTCGCGTGCTTTAGCAGTCAGACCGCGACCGATAATCAGGTTAATACGGCCACCGGCTTGCACTTCGTCCAGCAAGACTTGAGATTTCAGGCTGAACTCGGCAACGGTTTCGCCGTTTTTCACGATTTTGCCTTCATAAGGCAGGATATCGACGACATCGCCCATTTTCAGAGCAGATACATCGACTTCAATCGGCAATGCGCCGGAGTCTTCTTGAGTATTGAAGAAAATAGGAGCAATTTTGCCACCCAGACATACGCCACCGAAACGTTTGTTCGGTACGAACGGAATATCTTCGCCTGTATGCCAAATCACGGAGTTGGTAGCAGATTTACGTGAAGAACCGGTACCGACCACGTCGCCAACGTAAGCAACCGGATGGCCTTTGGCTTTGAGTTCTTCCAACAATTTAATCGGACCGACTTCGCCAGGTTTGTCAGGATTGATGCCATCGCGCGGGTTTTTCAACATCGCCAGCGCGTGCAGAGGGATATCAGGACGGCTCCATGCATCAGGTGCAGGAGAGAGGTCGTCTGTATTGGTTTCACCGTCGACTTTGAAGACGGTAACAGTGATTTTTTCTGGAACTTTGGCGCGTGAGGTGAACCATTCGGCATCTGCCCAAGATTGCAATACTTCTTGTGCGTATTTATTGCCTTTTTCGGCTTTTTCTTGAACATCGTGGAAAGAGTCAAACATCAGCAGAGTGTGTTTCAGACCATTTGCAGCGATAGGCGCAAGTTTGTCGTTGTCCAAGAGTTCGATGAGTGCATGAATGTTGTAACCGCCAAGCATGGTGCCCAACAGCTCGGTAGCATACTCAGGGGAAATCAGCGGACTGGATGCGCTGCCTTCGGCAACGGCTGCCAAAAATGAGGCTTTAACTTTGGCGGCATCGTCCACACCGGGTGGTACGCGATGAGCCAACAGCTCAACCAAGAATTCACCTTCACCGGCAGGTGGATTTTTCAGCAGCTCAACCAAATCAGCAGTCTGCTGAGCAGTCAGAGGAAGGGCGGGAATACCAAGGGCGGCGCGCTCGGCGGCGGCTTTACGATAGGCTTCTAACATCTCTTTGTTCCTTTTTCTGTTTTTTCTTCTGGGCAGTTGCAAATGATTTGCAATTAAGGATTGTAAACAATCCTTTTAAGCATCATAGACCAGTTTTCAAAAAATGGGAACAGTTATGTTACTGAATGTAATAAATTTAAACTATTTTATTTAATGTGTTAATAGTTTAACCTATCTAAAGCCGCCCTCTTCTATGCGTTTTAGCCAAACAGACGGGAAACTTCGGCTGATTTTTTACGGTACGGCAATATGATTTCAACGCGGAACAGGCCGTCTGATTGGATGTTTCTGATTTTCGCGTCGGTGTCATACATCAAAGTCAGGCGCTCTTTCAGATTGCGCAGAGCCATAGAATTGCCTTTATGCGGCTTGGTATTTTCGTTAGGCTCCGTTCCGCACGGATTTTCGATACTGATGAAAATAGATGATTTTTCCAATTTTGTTAATACCGTAATTATCCCTGGACGGTGGATGGATTCGACACCGTGAAATACGGCATTTTCCAAAAGCGGTTGCAACAGCAGATGCGGCGTTTCCGCATCATCCGGCGCATGGTGCTGCCACATAACCTGTACGCGCATATGTCCCATGCGGATTTGCTCGATGGCAATATATTCCTGCGCCCACTCGATTTCCTGCCCTAAGGTACTGTTTTGACTACCGTCGCGCAGTTGCGCGCGGAACAGGTTGGCCAGATTTTCCAGCAAAGTTTCCGCATCATACGGACGCAAACGGATCAGGCTGATAGCAGCATTTAGACTGTTAAACAAGAAATGCGGACGGATACGCGCCGTCAACGCGCTCAGTCTGGCTTCGGAAATGGAAGGCGCGAGGCTGTTGCGACGGGATGCTTCGATGTACATGAAACTGAAACAAAAAAAGGTCAGCAAGAAGAAGTGTTGAATCAGCGGCCAAATTTCCGTCTTCAAAATCACTAGATCGACAAACAAGAAAATCAGCAGGTTGGAGACGTAGGAAACCACAACGCTGTACTGCGAGCGAAGCAGGGACGGCGCAAATGCCTGTAAGAAATAGACTTTAAGTAAAATTAAAAGGATGACGGGGCAAGCCCATGAAAAATGTTGGAAAATCTGTTCCGGATAAGGCACGCCCGATACCGTCATCAACGGAAAGATAAACAAACTGATTAACAAAACAATGAGCAGGCGCACCAAAGTTGCGGAATTGCGCAAATCCGGCACTGCGAAATTCTGGTTTATTTGACGTATAATAGACATGATTTCAACCGTTTTCTTTCATAATGTATAGACGGGTCTGCTATATTGAAGACGTAGACCCTGTTTTTTTATTTATATTTTAAGGATGCTGATATGAGCAAGGACAAAACCTGGTCAGGCCGTTTTAACGAACCTGTTTCCGAGCTGGTCAAAAAATATACCGGCTCGATTGATTTTGACAAACGACTGGCAGAATGGGACATCCAAGGCTCGCTGGCACATGCGCAAATGCTGACACAGTCGGGCGTTTTGAGCGAAGACGACCTCTCCGCCATCCGTCAGGGCATGGCCGAGATTATAGCAGAAATCAAAGAAGGAACGATTTCCTGGTCGCTGGATTTGGAAGATGTCCACATGAACATCGAACGCCGCCTCACCGACAAAATCGGCGATGCCGGCAAACGCCTGCACACCGGCCGAAGCCGCAACGACCAAGTCGCTACCGACATCCGCCTGTGGCTGCGCGATCAAATTACCGTTATTCAAAGCCTGATTCAAAACCTTCAGACGGCCTTGGTTGATTTGGCGGAACAAAACGCCGAAACCGTCATGCCCGGCTTTACCCACCTGCAAGTTGCCCAGCCGGTCAACTTCGGGCATCACATGCTCGCCTACGTTGAAATGCTCGGCCGCGATTTCGAGCGCATGGCCGACTGCCGCAAGCGCGTCAACCGTATGCCGCTCGGCGCTGCAGCACTGGCCGGTACCACCTACCCGATTCAACGCGAAATTACCGCCGAGCTGCTGGGCTTTGAACAAATCTGCCAAAACTCGCTTGATGCCGTATCTGACCGCGATTTTGCCATTGAGTTCACGGCCGCCGCTTCCCTGATTATGGTTCATCTGAGCCGTCTTTCCGAAGAATTGATTTTGTGGATGAGCCCGCGTTTCGGCTTTATCGATATTGCCGACCGTTTCTGCACCGGCTCTTCCATCATGCCGCAAAAGAAAAACCCCGATGTACCCGAACTCGTGCGCGGTAAATCCGGTCGCGTGATTGGCCACCTGATCGGCCTGGTTACCCTGATGAAATCGCAACCTTTAGCATACAACAAAGACAATCAGGAAGACAAAGAGCCTTTGTTTGATACTGCCGACACGCTTATCGACACCCTGCGCATTTACGCCGACATGATGCGCGGCGTGACCGTCAAACCCGACAATATGCGCGCCGCCGTAATGCAGGGTTTTGCAACGGCTACCGATTTGGCGGATTACTTAGTGAAAAAAGGCATGCCTTTCCGCGACAGCCACGAAGTCGTTGCCCAAGCCGTGCGCCATGCCGATGAAGCTGGCGTTGATTTAAGCGAATTGCCGCTTGAAGTCCTGCAAGGTTTCAGCGGTTTGATTGCCGACGACGTTTACAGCGTGCTGACACCCGAAGGCAGCTTAAACGCGCGCAACCACTTGGGCGGCACTGCGCCTGAACAAGTCCGTTTCCAAATTAAACGCTGGCGTGAATTGTTGGCTTAAACCCATCTAAATACACAATAAAAGGCCGTCTGAAAATTTTCAACGGCCTTTTGATTACCTGTGTTACACTCAACCTCAGAATAAAAACAGATAAAACCTAAACTTACCTTCAAACGAGAAAACACGCCTCCTGACTTTGCCGCCATCTTCAAACAAAAGGAGCAAGGATGAAAAACATTGTCTTAAAATTGGTTATGATCTGCCTATGCTGCGGATGCTATGCCGTATTCGTTGCCTGGGAAAATGGCGGATTCAGCCAGCTCCATGATTTTCAAGCAATAGAGAGCAACGGCATGAGCGTATACCTTCATCAAACCTCCCCCGCAGCCATGCAGGCCGAAAAAAACGAGCTGTCGATTTTGCAAAACAACCAAAACAGCTTAGCCTCTTGCGTCGGCATTGAATCTTTATGCGAACACGCCAAGCCAGGAATCTGGGTTGAACATGCCAAATTCTTGCAACACAAAGACACGGGCAAATTATTGGTACTTTCGTTGGACTATTTGGAAAACAATGACACCGCAAAAACCCTACACAACCGCTATACTGCATCGCTCCTCCCCCAAGCAGACAGAACGGAAGCGTGGCATTACGCCTGGCGTACATTTTTGAGCTCAATAATGTTTCTAATGGTCGTCAATCTGACGCCAATGATTTTTACCCTATTCGAGGAAAAAACAACCGCAGCATAAAAACATGCCGTCTGAACACATTTTCAGACGGCATGTTTCATTATTAAAGCTTAACGCGGATGAACCATATCGGCAGGAACGACCAATTCGTCAAACTCTTCACCTGTTAACAAGCCCAATTCGATGGCAGTTTCGCGCAACGATTTGTCGTTTTTGTAGGCGGTTTTGGCGACTTTGGCAGCGTTTTCGTAGCCGATTTTACGGTTCAACGCAGTAACCAGCATCAGGGAGTGGTGCAGGAAATAGTCGATTTTTTCCGGCACGGGTTCGATGCCGACGGCGCAGTGTTCGTTGAAGCTGTTGCACGCGTCACCCAAGAGGCGGATGGATTGCAATAGGTTGTAGGCGATAACGGGCATATAGACGTTCAGCTCGAAATTGCCCGATGCGCCCGCCATGCCGATGGTGACGTCGTTGCCGAACACTTGGCAGCACACCATGGTCATCGCTTCGCATTGGGTCGGGTTGACTTTACCCGGCATGATGGACGAACCCGGCTCGTTTTCGGGGATTTTGATCTCGCCCAAACCGCAGCGCGGGCCGCTTGCCAGCCAGCGGATGTCGTTGGCGATTTTGTTCAGGCTTGCCGCCAGCGTTTTCAATGCGCCCGAAGCGGCAACGGCGGCATCGCGTCCGCCCAAGGCTTCAAATTTGTTCGGTGCACTAACAAACGGCAGGCCGGACAATTCGGCGAGTTTGGCGGCGGCTTTTTCGGCGTATTCGGGATGGCTGTTTAATCCCGTACCGACTGCTGTGCCGCCCAAGGCGAGTTCATACAAGTCTTTAAGTGCATCGTTCAGACGGCCTAAACCGTGATCAAGCTGGGAAACATAACCGGAAAACTCTTGTCCCAAAGTCAGCGGCGTTGCGTCTTGCAAGTGGGTGCGGCCGATTTTGACAATGGGGGAGAAGGCTTGGGCTTTTTTGTCCAACGTGTCACGCAGGGCTTGGACGGCGGGGATGAGGTGGCGGTTGATTTCAATCGCGGCGGCGACGTGGATGGCGGTCGGGAACGCGTCGTTGGTAGATTGCGCGTGGTTCACATGGTCGTTGGGATGGACGGGCTGATACGCCGCCAAACCCGTACCGGCGATTTCGTTGGCGCGGTTCGCCAGCACTTCGTTCATGTTCATATTGGACTGCGTACCGGAACCGGTCTGCCACACTACCAATGGGAACTGCCCGTCGAGCTTGCCGTTCAACACGTCATCCGCCGCCTGAGTAATCAAATCCGCCTGTTCAGGCTTAATCCTGCCGAGGGAAACATTGGTGGCGGCTGCGGCTTTTTTCACCAGCGCCAAAGCATAAATCAACGGCTGCGGCAGGGTTTCGCCGCCGATTTTGAAATTGTTGCGGCTACGCTGGGTCTGCGCGCCCCAATAGGCTTCGGACGGGACTTCGACATTGCCCATGGTGTCGTGTTCGGTACGGGTACTCATGCGTTTCTCCTATATTTAAACAGAAATAATAATGATTCGTAAATTTATTATACCCAGCAAAAGGCCGTCTGAAAAGAGAGGGGTTTTCAGACGGCCTTTTGCTTTATTAACTTGAAATATTAATAGAAGATAAAAACCGATTTCGGAGCAAATACAACCTGCGCCGCCGCTCCCCTCTTCTAAAAATTTTCCTCTTTGCCGATTTGTGTTCTACGCTAGGTGTTTATCGACAATAAATACCTTATCGTTTCTTTACTTTGTTTCTCTCCAAGAGCATAATGAATAAAAATGATTATCAGGAGATGAAGATGAAACGAAAACATTTGGTTTACCTGTTAATGAGCAGTTTTGCTGCCGCAAACGGCTTTGCCGAAACCTTGGCAGACCCTGATGAAATCCAGCCTGTTAAAACCTTTTCCCCTCCCAAACCGATTGCACCGACCGCCGCACAAGGCTATTTCCCCGAAAACCAATTCGACCGCACCGACCGTAGCGATCATTACTTTGTTACCGAAAACATAGACCAAGCCTTCCGTCCATTAAAAGCAAACAGCGGTTTTTACGGCAAAAGCTTTTACAATTCCATTACCGCGCAAGCGCGCGGGGCGAAAGTGTACGGCGTGGCCAACCTCAATCACACCAAAGCCAACGGCTATAAAGACGGAGACGGCAATCAAACAGATTGGAAATACAGCCGTTTCAATCAAGCTTTGGTACTCGGTTTCGTGCCGTCTGAAAATCAGGAATACCGCCTCACCTATCTACACGATGACATCAACAACGACCGCCAGCCGCAGTTCGTCAACGACGCATTGGATACCGAACGCCACATCGCCAAACTCAACGCGCGTTGGGGCAATGCCGATTTGAGCAATACGGTCAGCGCGGAAGCAGGCATCATCAAACTCAAACGCCATGCCGACAATTACTCCCTGCGCCAAAACAATACGCCGCAGCAAGTATTCGTAGAGCTTGACCGCAAAGTGTACGACTTCTCGCTCAAACACGATGCGAACTTCGGCAAATTCCACAACACCGCCGCCGTCAGCTACCGCAACGACAGCCAAAACGGCGAGCGCAACGCCCACACCGCCATGCGCGATTTCCTCAACGGCTACCGTTTCGCCGATGTACACCTCGACCGCTGGCGCATTGCCGATACCTTGTCTTACAAGTTTGACGACCGACACAAACTGGGCTTGGGTTTGAGCTACGAAATCAACAAAGCGGACGTACGCAAAAATACGGCGCAACCCGCCCATCCGATGAACCGCAACCTTGCCTTCGCCTCATCGCAGCAAATCTGGAAAACCCATTACGGCTACGACTTCAACGGCAAAGTGCGCCGTCATGCCTTTTCAGGTGAACTCAAATACGATTTTACGCCGTCTGAAACGCAAAAATACGGCGTTTCCCTTGCTCACTTAGAACGCATCGGCGACAACACCGAACGCTTCAACTCGCTTGCCGCCATCGTGCAAAACCGTATGAACGGCATGCTGATGAACCAAAACCCAGCCGCCGCCATCGCAGGCAATCCCCTGCTGAAAACCGAAAAACACAACCGCATCAAGCTCACCGCCGACAGCCGCAACGACTACTACAACGGCTATATGAACTCGTTGGCAGGCGCAGGCTGGAACGTGGGCGGCACACTTGTGGCGGACAAAGTCAAAGACCTGATTATTTTTGACCGCGCACACGGACAAAGCGGCACGGCTTCCAAAGGCAGCGGCATCATCACACGCAACGTGGACGCGCGATTATTTACCGTGCAGGCCTACGCGCGTTACAACTTCAATCCGCATTGGGCGGCAGGCATCAAAGCCGCCTACAACTACGGACACAACGAAACCGACGGCAGGCCGCTCTATCAAATTCGTCCATTTGAAGCCGCCGTCCAAGCCGACTACAAAAACTACTTTGCCCACGGCAGCTACAACATCGGCGCAGCAACACGCTTTGTCGCCAAACAAACGCGCGGCGATTTTGACGCGGCAAGCGGTCTGGGCATAGACAAACGCGAAGCCACCAAAGGCTTTACCGTTGCCGACGTGTACGCAGGCGTAAACTTCAAAGACAAATACGGCTTGCGCTTAGGCGTAAACAACGTGTTCAACAAAAAATACGCCGAACACATCAGCGGCGACCACGTCCTCGCCCTGTCGCCCAGCGTGGTGTATGCACCGGGCAGGACATATTGGTTGAGTTTGCACGCGGCGTTTTAAAATCAGGCCGTCTGAAAGAATGCCTACACTGGCTTATTAAGAATTAGGAGATAAAAAATGGATATGAAAAGACGCGATTTCTTAAAAATGACCGCCGCGCTGGCAGCCGCAGGCGTTTCGCCTTCTCTGCTTGCTGCCGGTAAAGAGCAATTTACCGTGTACGGCGCACCGGCAATGCCCAGCGTTACCATTGCCGTAGCGGCGTTGCAAGGCAAGCTGGCGAAACAGGCGGACGTATCGCTGAAAATCTGGCGTTCGCCCGACCAACTGCGAGCGGGCGTAGCGAGCGGACAATTTAAAGTGATGATGAGTCCGAGCAATGTCGGCGTGAACCTGCGCAACCAAGGACAGAAAGTCGGCATGGTCAATATTTTGACCAACGGCATCACGCAGCTGATGTGCAAAGGCAGCGCGATTGTCTCGCCGCAGGATTTGGTCGGCAAAAAAATCCTCGTACCGTTTAAAAATGATATGCCCGACATCGTGCTGCAAGCCTTGCTGAAAAAACTGAAAATCGACACACACAAAGTCGGCATCACCTACACCGCCACGCCGCCCGAAGCAGTCGGCCTATTTTTGAGCAAGGACTACCACGCCGCCATCCTGCCCGAACCGATGGCAACCGCCAGCCTACTTAAAGGCAAAACCATGGGCGTAAACGTCGTGCGCGGATTTGACTTGGTGAAAGCATGGGGACAGGCTTTTGACACCAAACCGCTGATTCCGATGGCGGGCATCATCGCCAACGAAGAATATTTCCACGCACACAAGGCACAGTTCGACATCTTCCATCAGGATTTGAAAAACGCGCTCAACTGGATACTTGCCAACCGCCAAAGCGCCGCGAAAATCGGCAAAAACTACCTCCCCGCCCCCGAACCCGCCCTAGTCATGGGCTTGGACGGTGCGCGGCTGACGGTAACCAAAGGCAGTGAAGTGAAGAACGAGATTTTGAAGTTTTACGAAATCCTGATGCAGTTCAACCCGAAACTCTTGGGAGGCAAGCTGCCGGATAATGGGTTCTTCTTGGCTTAAAAGGAGGAGAGGTCGTCTGAAAATAGTGAAGTAGCCATGAAATCTGACTTGTCATTTTCAGACGGCCTATAAGGACATTATCGGCAGCGCAGGTCGGATTCTTGAATCCGACATTTCGGCTAAACGGGGCTGTCGGATACGAGTATCCGATCTACTCTTTTCAGACGGCCTATCAGATAATAGTTAGAACAGTACACAAAGAGCCGTCATTCCCGCGCAGGTGGGAATCCAGTCTTTGATATTGCAGGAATGTTTTAAAATTGCGGCAACGTCAAACTTCTGGATTCCCGCCTGCGCGGGAATGACGGCGAGTGGTAACTGTAGGTTGAGTTGCCAAACCCGACAAAACCGTTGAATTGTCTGAAATGTTGGGTTATGACACAATCTACGCTTGCTGGGAAAAAGGGATTGGTTGGTAGGGTATGTAGCTGGGGTTGTGTTTGGAAGAAATAGAATTAATGATTAAAGATTAACTTTTTGAAATAATTTATGAGTTTTATAATGCTAAATTATGGGAAATTTCTATATCCACCTACTGTAAAAGTTATAGTTACTGATGAAAAAAATGTCACAAAGCCATTTTCTGATGATTATGAAATTAAATGTAGAATATTTGGTTATAGTTTAATTGATATTTTATTAGAAGAATCTGCAATAAAATTAAGTGAAAATGATGGGTCGGTAATTCTAAATAGAATTTTTACAGGCAATTCTCATGGTGATGCAACAAGACTTATGGGAAGTATTGCTGAGATATTGGTTACTAAATTTTGCAATGAGTATCAGGAAGTTAATAGGCGATTGGGTATGTATGCTAAAGGTGCGTCAAGATTAAATAATGATATGGATAATTTTATTGCTGTTGCGACAGGTGCTCAAAAAACACAGCAATTGTATCCTAATTGGTATAACCCTTCGGATACACAGCGAGATATTATATGGGTACGAAAAGATAATCTTGATAGTCAGCTTTTATGCGTAAAATCAAAAAGTTCCTTTGGAAAACCAGCAGGACTACAAATAAAAACTAGCCATAATTACCAATATGTACTGAATTCTATAGAAAGATATCATTATCCTGTTTTATATTTTGATTTAAACAATGATTGGTGGAAATTGGATAATGCTTTAAAAAATATTAACTTTACAGGGGTTCTAATCCAGCATGATGATATTACAAATGAAATAAAAAAAATATTACTGAATTATTTTGATGTAGTAGTCAAAATATTTTCTGGGGAGATTAGTTTGAAATATTTAATTGATATGTCTAAATATGAAGGAATGACTGATATTCTAAAAGGATTGGAATTAGCAGATCAAAATTATGATAAGAAAATTATTATCCCATAGGATATGCAACTGTAGGTTAGGTGGAACGCCGTATCCCAATCAAAACACCGAAATCCCAACCAAAGGTCGTCTGAAAACACTATTTTGGGCAATCAAGCTGTTTCGTTGGGTTACGGCGTTCCATCTAACCCAATCAACCATTTTTCAGACGACCTATCGTCCCCAAACCATCCTACCAACCAACACCCAAACCATGATTAAAACCGACAAAATCCGCAAACCGCAGCCTGCGGTGTTTTACATCATCGACTACTTTTGGAGCGGCTTTGCCGGTCTGAGTGTGGCGATGGTGGTGGTGGCGTTGTGGGCGTGGGGTAGTGCCGTGTTCGGCGAGTTTATGCTGCCTGCGCCGGTGGAGGTGTTTCAAAAGTCATTGGATTTATTGAAACATTTTCAGGAAAACGAAATCGGGATTTCGCTGTGGCGGTCGGTGGTGGGCATTTCGGTCGCACTGGCGGCGGGATTGGCGGCGGGGCTGGTGGCGGGCAGTTTTAAGACGGCGATGGCGTTGCTTAAGCCTGTGATTACGATTTTGTTGGCGATGCCGCCGATTATTTGGGTGGTGATGGCTCTGTTTTGGTTCGGTTTCGGCAATCCTAGCGTGTTGTTTACCATCATTGTGTTGGTTGCGCCGCTGACGTTTGCGAGTGCGGCGGTCGGGATGGCGAGCGTGAACAGGCAGCATGAGGAATTGTTTGACGCTTATAAGTTAGGCCGTCTGAAAAAAATCCGTTATCTGTATATCCCGCATCTGACGGGCTATGTGATTTCCAGCATCGGCGTGGCGGTGGCGATGGGGGTGAAGGTGGTGATTATGGCGGAACTCTTGGGCGCGAGCGAAGGCGTGGGTGCGCGGATTGCGGACGCGAGGGCGATGCTGGAGACTTCGACGGTGATGGCTTATGTGGTGCTGGTTATCGTGTTTGTGTCGCTGTTTGAATACCTGATTACCAAGCCTTTGGAAATTTTGTTTATGCCGTGGAGAAGATGATGCTCTGTCTTGAAAACGTGCGTTTTGAAATTCTCCGCGACCCCATTGTGCGCGATTTCAGTTTGAACCTGCAACATGGCGAAGTGAAAGCCTTGTTCGGGCCGAGCGGCTGTGGCAAGACGACGGTTTTGCGGTTGATTGCGGGCTTGGAAACGCCGAAATCGGGCACGATACGCAATGCTTTCCGCAAAACGGGTTTTCTGTTTCAGGAAAACCGCCTGCCGGGAAACTTGACCGCGATGCAGAATATCGCTATTTTTATGGACAAACCCGATGAAGGCGAAATCATCGCGCTGGCGGCGAAAGTCGGGCTGACTGCGGGCGATTTGAACAAATATCCGACCGAATTGTCCGGCGGCATGGCGAAACGGGTAGCATTTTTGCGCCTGCTGCTGTGCGGCTGCGACCTTGCCTTGCTGGACGAGCCGTTCGTCGGTTTGGACCGCGATTTGCGCGATATTTTGGTCGCCATGCTGGTGGAAAAAATCGAGCGGCAGGGCATGGCGTGTATGCTGGTAACGCACGACCGCTTCGAAGCCGCACGCCTGAGCCATGAAATCATGCTGCTTTCCACTAAGGGCATGAACGTGCAAAACGTGATTACCCTGCCTACGCCGCTGTCCGAACGCGATTCGGCTTTTGAAGAAGCCGTGGTGGCAAGAGAGTTTCAGGGGATTCATTATTATGAGTGATAGGAATTTAAATATCTGACAAACCTTGCGGTTCGTTGCCCTCTCCCTAACCCTCTCCCACGGGGAAAGGGGATCAGGTTTCTCAAAATCAGAGAGCCGTAGAATTGGGAATCAGATGTCAGGTAAACCTGAAAATGTTCAGGCTCGACAGCCCAATTCCCTCTCCCCGTGGGAGATGGCTAGGAAGAGGGTAAGCAAGCCGCAGGCTTGCCTCTTTAGCGAAAGATACGAATCTGTTATCCGAACGCGATTCGGTTTTTGAAAAAGCCGTGGTGCCAAGGGGGCAGGGGATTCATTATGAGGTGCTTTATGTTTTCGACTGTGATTACTGCTGCTGTTTTATATATTGCTACAGCAGTAGATTTGTTGGTAATACTATTAATATTTTTTGCTAGAGCAAATACTAGAAAAGAATATCGAGATATTTATATCGGACAATATTTAGGTTCTGTAATTTTAATATTAGTTAGTTTATTTCTAGCTTTTGTTTTGCATTATGTTCCGGAAAAATGGGTGTTGGGTTTATTAGGTTTAATACCGATTTACTTAGGTATTAAAGTTGCTATTTACGACGATTGTGAGGGCGAAAAAAGAGCTAAAAAAGAATTGGATGAAAAAGGGTTGTCAAAATTAGTCGGTATTGTTGCTTTGGTTACAGTTGCTAGTTGTGGTGCAGATAATATTGGACTTTTTGTTCCTTACTTTGTGACTTTAGATCTTGTCGACTTATTAGTTACTCTTCTTGTATTTTTAATATTGATTTTTGTTTTAGTATATACAGCACAAAGATTGGCTAATATTTCAGGTGTTGGTGAAATTGTAGAGAAGTTTAGTCGTTGGATAATGGCTGTTATTTATATTGGTTTAGGATTATTTATTATTATTGAAAATAATACAATTCAAACAATAATATCAATAATATGAATGATACGGGCATTTGAGTATCTGACAAACCTTGCGGTTCGTTGCCCTCTCC
>NZ_KV792686.1:17662-121914 GCF_001808255.1 Neisseria sp. HMSC15G01 | reverse complement strand
TGACAAACCTTGCGGTTCGTTGCCCTCTCCCTAAACCTCTCCCACGGGGAGAGGGGATCAGGTTGCTGAAAATCAAAGAACGTAGAATTGAGAATCAGATGTCAGGTAAACCTAAAAATGTTCGGGTTTGGCAGTTTAATCCCCTCTCCCCGTGGGAGAGGGCTAGGGAGAGGGTAAGCAAGCCGAAGGCTTGCCTGTTTGGCAAAAATACAGCCCTGTCCTCCCAATAAATCTATATCCGAAAGCATCTTCATGCAGAATCAAGCCAAACTATGAATAAGTTTTTTACCCACCCCATGCGGCCGTTTTTCGTCGGTGCGGCGGTGCTTGCCATACTCGGCGCGTTGGTGTTTTTCATCGGCCCCGGTGCCGTCATTTTGCACCGCCAAATCTTCTTAGAGCTCATGCTGCCTGCGGCATACGGCGGTTTTCTGACTGCCGCCATGCTTGAATGGACGGGCTATCAAGGCCGTCTGAAACCTGTCGCTACTTTGATGGCGGCATTACTGCTCGCCGCATCCGCCATACTGCCCTTTTCGCCGCAAACTGCCTCGTTTTTCGTTGCTGTCTATTGGCTGGTATTGCTGCTGTTCTGCACTTGGCTGATTTGGCTTGATCGCAACACTGATAACTTCGCCCTACTAATGCTGCTCGCCGCATTTACCGTTTTTCAGACGGCCTACGCCGCAACTGGCGATTTGAACTTACTGCGCGCGCAAGTACATCTGAACATAGCAGCTGTCATGTTTGTATCCGTCCGCGTCAGCATTCTTTTGGGCGCGGAAGCCCTTAAAGAATGCCGTCTGAAAGACCCTGTTTTTATTCCAAATATCGTTTATAAAAACATCGCCATTACTTTCCTGCTGCTGCACGCCGCCGCCGAACTTTGGCTGCCCGCACAAACCGCCGGTTTTACCGCGCTTGCCGTCGGATTCATCCTGCTCGCCAAGCTGCGTGAGCTCCACCATCACGAACTCCTGCGCAAACACTACGTCTGCACTTATTACCTGCTCCAGCTTTTTGCCGCCGCAGGCTATCTGTGGACAGGCGTGGAGAAACTGCAAAATCTGCCTTCCTCCGCCCCATTACACTTGATTACCCTCGGCGGTATGATGGGCGGCGTGATGATGGTGTGGCTGACCGCCGGACTGTGGCACAGCGGCTTTACCAAACTCGACTACCCGAAACTCTGCCGCATTGCCATCCCCCTACTCTTTATGGCCGCCATCTCGCGCGCTTTCTTGATGAACGTGAACCCGATATTTTTCATTACCGTTCCTGCGATTCTGACCATCGCCGTGTTCGTACTGTATCTTTTCACGTTTGTACCGATATTTCGGGAAAATGCGTTTACGGATGATCCGGAATGAAACAAAAGGCCGTCTGAAACTTTCAGACGGCCTTTTGTTTTAAATAAATGCTTTATTTGTTGGCGTTCAAATAAAGATTAATCAGGCGTGTAGTGGAGCTGTCGTGTTTTTGCACTTCAGTCTCGCCGGTCAATTCGGCAAGAATGGTTTTGGCCAACTGTTTGCCGAGTTCTACGCCCCATTGGTCAAAGCTGTTGATGCCCCAAATAATGCCTTGCACGAAGGTTTTGTGTTCGTACATGGCAATCAGGCTGCCCATATTGCGCGGGTTGATTTTGTCCATGAGGATGAGGTTGGTCGGGCGGTTGCCGGAGAAGGTTTTGTGCGGAACCAGCTCTTCGATACGCGCTTCGTCCATGCCTTGTGCTTGAAGCTCGGCGCGTACTTCGTCAGGCGTTTTACCTCGCATAAAGGCTTCGGCTTGGGCAAAGACGTTTGCCAACAGGATTTCGTGGTGGCCTTGCAAATTGCTGCGTTTTTCAAGGGATGCAATCAGGTCAATCGGCGTGATGTGCGTACCTTGGTGCAGCAGTTGGAAGAAGGCATGCTGGCCGTTGATACCGGTTTCGCCCCAAATAATCGGGGAAGTTTCGTAACCGACCGGTTTACCGTCAAGGGTAACTTGTTTGCCGTTACTCTCCATGTCGAGCTGCTGGATGAATTTGGGCAGGCGGTGGAGATGTTGGTCGTAAGGAGCGATAACGTGGCTGCCGCCGCCGTAGTAGTTGATGTACCAAACACCGATAAGGGCAAGGATAACCGGCAGGTTGCGCTCCAGCGGCGTGTTGATGAAGTGTTGGTCCATCAGGTGTGCGCCGTTGAGCATTTCGATGAAGTTTTCTTCGCCGAGATACAGCATAATCGGCAGGCCGATGGCCGACCAGAGGCTGTATCGTCCGCCGACCCAGTCCCAAAATTCAAACATATTGGCGGTATCGATACCGAATTCGGCAACGGCTTTTTGGTTGGTCGATACGGCAACGAAGTGTTTGGCCACGGCGCTTTCATCGCCTGCATGATCCAAGAACCATTTACGTGCGGTCAGGGCGTTGGTCAGGGTTTCTTGGGTGGTAAAGGTTTTGGAGGCGATGATGAAGAGGGTGGTCTCGGGGTGGACTTTGGACAATACGTCGCGCAGTTGGGAGCCGTCCACATTGGAGACGAAGTGCATGTTCAAACGCGGATGGCCGAAAGGCTTGAGCGCGGTACACATCATCAGAGGGCCGAGGTCAGAGCCGCCGATACCGATATTGACGACGTCGGTAATGACTTGATTGGTATAGCCCAACCAGCTACCGCTGCGGACTTCATGCGCGAACTCGCCCATGCGTTGCAGGACATGGTTAACCTTAGGCATGACATCTTCGCCATCCACGACGATAGGGGCGTTGGTACGGTTGCGCAGGGCAACGTGGAGTACGGCGCGGTTTTCTGTCGTATTGATTTTTTCGCCGTGGAACATTTGCTGCATCCGCTCCGGTACGCCTGCTTCACGCGCCAGCTCGAACAACAGTGCCATGGTTTCGTCGTTGATACGGTTTTTAGAATAATCCAAAGTCAGGCCGCCAACCTGCAGCCAGTAGCGCTCGGCACGTTCGGGATCTTGCTCGAACATTTCACGCATGTGTTGTTCTTTGGTTTCGTCAAAATGTATCCATAATTTTGACCAAGCTGGTAAATCGTGAAGGTGTTTCATCGGATGCTCTCCTGGATAGTGGACAGTTTTGTTGAGAAAACGGCCGTGAGGTCGTCTGAAACGGGAACGGGGTGGTTTCCGTTTTTTGAGGTTTCAGACGGCCTTGATGTGGGTTGGAGCCGTCTGAAGATATCAGTGAAGAATCAATCTTTATCGTATTCGATGTGTTTGTTATGTATGCTTTTTTTACTTTTTTGCAGTTGCGTGCTGGCAGTATCGCCCAAGCGCAAGGCCAAGCCGATAGCAAGAATGTCGATAACGGCCAACTGCAGAAGGCGGGACACCATAGGCGTATAAAGCTCGGCATTTTCCTGAGTGGCAATGCTCAATACACAGTCGGCCATTTGAGCCAACGGCGAATCATTGCGGGTCAGCGCGATAACGGCTGCGCCGTTTTCTTTGGCGATACTGGCCGCGTCCAACAATTCGATAGATGAGCCGGTATTAGAAATCGCCACCAACACATCCTGCTCGGTCAACACGGAAGCTGCCATCAACTGGGTATGCGTATCGACATAGGCAACGGTGGACATACCGAAGCGGAAGAATTTGTGTTGCGCATCTTGGGCAACGATGCCGGAGTTGCCGACTCCATAAAACTCAACGCGTCGCGCGTGCATCAGAATGGCAATCGCGTTTTCCAGCTCGGATTCTTTCAGAAAGCGGCGCTCGCCCAAGAGGGAGGCTGCGGCGTTGCCCAACACTTTTTCGACCACGCTGCCCATGTTGTCATCGGCGTTTAATTCTTCATGAACGTAAGGCATACCTTCATGACCGATACTGGCAGACAAAGCGAGTTTGAACTCAGGCAAGCCTTTGTAACCCAAGCTGCGGCAGAAACGGATTACAGTCGGCTGACTGACGGATGCACGCTCGGCGATTTCGGCCACAGCGGCATGAACGAACCATTTCGGCTCGGCCAACGCAGATTCGGCAACTTTGCGTTCTGCGCCGGAGAGATTGGACAATGATTCGCTGATTTTGCTTAACATATACTCTACCCTTTGATTTTTTGACGTTCAGGACAAGGGTTTTTTCCACCCCCTGCCCTGCACCGCCGTTTGTGTGTTTAAACGTTATTTAAATGATTGTCTAATGCGACCGCCGCGCCGACGATGCCCGGAAACTCGCTCAATACGACATACACGGGAATAGCGGCAAGATAAGCCTCAAAGCGGCCTTTATTTTCAAAGCGGCTGCGGAACGGGGACGTTTTAAAGTAATCCAACACGCGCGGGATAATGCCGCCGCACAAATACACGCCGCCGCGCGCACCCAATGACAAAGCCAAATTGGAAGCAACCGTACCCAGCATGGCGCAGAAAATATCCAAAGTCTGACGGCAAATCGGCGATGTTCCGCTCAATGCCTTATCGGTGATTTCCGAAGGTTTCAGACGGCATTGTTTGATGTTGTCGCGTTTGGCCAATGCTTCGTAAATCAGGCTCAAACCTGCGCCGCTCAAGAAACGCTCGGCAGAAACATGGCCGTATTTGTTTTTAGCGTATTGCCAAATCAACACTTCCATATCGTCAAACGGCGGGAAGCTGGTATGGCCGCCCTCGCCTGCCAATGCCACCCAGCCGGCAGCGCTGTGCACCAAACCGCTGACACCCAAACCGGTACCCGGGCCGATAACGGCTTTAGGTGCAAATTCGATGGGCTTTTGACCGCCGATTTGTACCAAGTCATTCTTTTCAGTTTTGGTCACTGCCAAAGCTTGGGCGGTAAAATCGTTCAACAGAATCAACGTTTCAAAACCCAAAGCCTGACGGGTGGTCTCGATGGAAAACGCCCAGTGGTGGTTGGTCATCTGCACCCAGTCGCCCAAAATCGGATTGGCAATCGCAAAGGCGGCGTGCAAAACTTTCGGGCTGCCTGCGCGTTCCAAATAAGTTTTGACGGCATCAACGACGGTATCGTAATCTTTACAAGGTAAAACTTCAGCCTTCTCAATCACTTGCGGTGCAGTTTCAAGCGCAAAACGGGCATTCGTACCGCCGATATCGGCGACCAGGCGGGGATAAGCTTCAGTGTGCATAGTAGACATGGCAGTTAATTCCTTGGTGATTGAGAATCAGGCTGGTCGGATATTCGGTATCAGCCCTTGTGGCAGCTTTATCAAATACTGCTTTTTTCTCTGCGCCTTGAATGGCCAAAAATACATTCGGCGTCTTGGCAATCGCACCCAAAGTCATGCTCACACGCTCATGCGGCGCGGTAACCGGCGTAGTATGAATCAATGTCGGGTCATCAGCTTCATTGATTGCGGCCTGTAATTGAGGCGCTTGAGGGAACAACGACGCTGTATGCCCGTCTCCTCCCATGCCCAACACCAGCACGTCAGGTTGCTTGTAATGTTTCAATGCATAAGCAACGACAACTTCAGGTTGTAATTCAGTTTCAGACTTTCCGTCTTCAACAACAGGAATCCATGTGGCAACGGCCGCGTTATTTTTGAGCAGATATTCACGTACCAAGCCTGTATTGCTGTCGGCATGCGTGGTCGGGACAATACGCTCGTCCACCAAAGTAATGCCGACATTTTGCCAATTTAAATCTTTTTGCGACAAAGCCTCGAAAAACGCAATCGGCGAACGACCGCCGGAAACAGCCAAAACCGCATGGCCTTTCTCATTCAACGCGGTTTGTAATGCAGCGGCAACGGCATCAGCGAGAGCCTGCGCGGCAGTTGCAGCGTTTTCTTGTTCGTGCCAAACAAACATGTTTCGTCCTTTCATGGTTTCAGACGGCCTTTTGTTGGAAAACAAGGCCGTCTGAAAGAAATATTATTGCTCTTCGTGCCACTTGTTGCCGTCACGCGCCAACAGCGCGCGCGCAGCTTCAGGACCCCAAGAATGGGCTTCGTAAGCATGCGGAGGCGTTGTATTGTTCGCCCAGTTTTCCAGGATAGGCATCACATATTCCCAAGCGGCTTCGAGTTCGTCGCGGCGGTTGAACAAAGCGAGTTTGCCGTTAATCACATCCAGCAGCAGGCGCTCATAAGCCTCAGCGCGGCGGCCCTCTACTGCTGTGCCCAAGTCCACGCCAATCGGTGTCACTTCGACTTTGTTGCCTGCACCCGGGGTTTTTACTTGAGTGTAAAGGCGGACGGATTCGGTCGGTTGTAGTTCAATAACCAAACGATTCGGCGCAGGTTGGCTGTTGTCAAAAATATGGTTTTGCAGCGGATGGAAGTTCAACACGATTTCCGCCACTTTTCCTGCCATGCGTTTGCCGGTACGTAGGTAGAAAGGTACGCCTTTCCAACGCTCGTTTTCAATTTCGGCTTTGATGGCAACATAGGTTTCAGTGAAGCTGTCTTTCGGTACATCGACTTCTTCCAGATAGCCGTTCATGCCGTTTGCTGCAACATATTGGCCGCGAATAACATTTTCGTTGACGGATTCGATGGTCAGCGGTTTCAGCGATTTAATGACTTTTACTTTCTCGTCGCGTACGGCATCCGCATCCAAGCTCGCCGGTGCTTCCATGGCAGTCATACAAAGCATTTGCATCAAGTGGTTTTGCACCATATCGCGCAACGCGCCGGTAATGTCGTAAAACTCGCCGCGTTCTTCCACGCCCAACTGCTCGGCGATGGTCAGCTGTACACTTTCAATATATTTGTTGTTCCACAAAGGCTCGAACATCACATTGGCAAAACGCAAGGCCAGCAGGTTTTGCAGGCTTTCTTTACCTAAATAATGGTCGATACGGTAGATCTGCTCTTCTTTGAAATAACGGGCCACATCTGTATTGATTTGCTGGGAAGAAGCCAAGTCCGTACCCAACGGTTTTTCCAAAACTACGCGCACGTTATCGGCATTCAAACCGATTTCGGCAAGGTTTTCACAGGCTTGCGCAAAGAATTTCGGCGCAGTTGAGAGGTAGATCACGACATTCTCAGTATTCTTGCGCGCTTTTACCAAGTCGCCCAAAGCAATGAAGTCGTCTTTCTTTGTCACATCGACTTTCAAATACTCAAGACGTTGGATAAACGATGCCCACGCTTCTTCTGAGAAGTTTTGTTTGACATGGATTTTAGAATTCGTTTCCACTTTAGCCAAAAAGCCGGCGGTATCCAATTCGCTACGGCTTACGCCCAAAATACGACCTTCGGGATGAAGCAAACCGGCTACATGCGCCTGATACAGGCAAGGCAAAAGTTTACGCATTGCCAAATCGCCGGTCGCGCCAAACAACACCAAATCAAAATTTGTCTGTGTACTCATTGTTTCATCTCTCGTTGAGGAAGCTTGCTTCAAAACTTTTGGACTGTCGTCATCTATAAAAATCGATTAGAATCAAAAGCCTTTAAGCAATAAGCAGTAAAAAACCAATCGCCTGCACCAAAATTTCAAACAAGCGGGCTAATGAGTAGTAATACTACACATGGCTACACATTTTGTCTATTCTCATTTTTACAAATTGTTTGATTTAACATAAAAGTTTGATGACTTTTGCAGCCTGCCATTTTACGAATTGACCATACCTCGATTTAAATCAAATTTCTTCCACTTAGTAAATTATTTTGTAACAAAATTACAGATTTTGTACTATAATATGCGGACGCTTCGAAGAGAAAATCTTCAAATATTCAGACGGCCCATATTATTCATTCCCACAGCTCAAGGCCGTCTGAAGAAAACACCCAATACAAAAATCAGAAACGCGCAAACAAAATCCCTATCATATCGTTTAGCCAGGAGACAGCCCATGAACCCCACTCCGATTCACCCTAAACTCGCCGAGATTACCGAGCGCATCATCGAGCGCAGCCGCCCGACGCGTGAAAAATATCTGGCGAAAATCCGTAGTGCCAAACAGATGGGACGCTTAGAGCGCAACCAACTCGGCTGCAGCAATCTGGCTCACGGCTATGCCGCCATGCCTAAAAGCATCAAAATCGAAATGCTTCAGGAAACCGTCCCCAACTTAGGCATCATCACTGCCTACAACGACATGGTTTCCGCACACCAGCCGTTTAAAGACTTCCCTGACCAAATCAAAGACGAAGCACAGAAAAACGGCGCAACCGCCCAAGTCGCCGGCGGCACACCCGCCATGTGCGACGGCATCACGCAAGGTTATGCCGGTATGGAATTGTCGCTGTTCTCCCGCGACGTGATTGCCATGAGTACCGCTATCGGTCTGTCGCATCAAATGTTTGACGGCAGCCTGTTTATGGGCGTGTGCGACAAAATTGTTCCCGGCCTGATGATCGGTGCGTTGTCTTTCGGCCATATTCCAGGCATCTTCGTCCCCGCAGGCCCGATGTCCAGCGGTATCGGCAATAAAGAAAAAGCCCGTACCCGCCAGCTTTTCGCCGAAGGCAAAGTTGGCCGCGATGCCTTGCTTGAAAGCGAAATGGGCTCTTACCACAGCCCGGGTACTTGTACCTTCTACGGTACTGCCAACTCCAACCAAATGATGATGGAAATGATGGGCGTACACCTGCCTGCCGCCGCCTTCGTCCATCCTTATACCGACCTGCGCGAAGCCCTAACCCGCTACGCTGCCGGACACCTCGCACGCGGCATCAAAAACGGCACCATCAAACCATTGGGCGAAATGTTGACCGAAAAATCCTTCATCAACGCCCTGATCGGCCTGATGGCAACCGGCGGCTCGACCAACCACACCATGCACCTCGTTGCCATGGCACGTGCCGCAGGCGTGATTTTGAACTGGGACGACTTCGACGAAATTTCCTCCATCATCCCATTGCTGATCCGCGTGTACCCCAACGGCAAAGCCGACGTGAACCACTTTACCGCAGCAGGCGGCCTGCCTTTCGTTATCCGCGAATTGCTGGACGCAGGCTTATTGCACGACGATGTCGATACCGTCGTCGGACACGGTATGCGCCACTACACCAAAGAGCCTTTCCTCATCGACGGCAAACTCGAATGGCGCGAAGCCCCCGAAACCAGCGGCAACGATGACATCCTGCGCAAAGCCGACAATCCGTTCTCCCCAGACGGTGGTTTGCGCCTGATGAAAGGCAACATCGGTCGCGGCGTGATTAAAGTATCTGCCGTGCGCGAAGGTTGCCGCATCATTGAAGCGCCCGCCATCGTATTCAACGACCAACGCGAAGTGTTGGCTGCGTTTGAACGCGGCGAGTTGGAACGCGATTTCGTCTGCGTTGTCCGCTACCAAGGCCCGCGTGCCAACGGTATGCCCGAATTGCACAAACTGACCCCGCCTTTGGGCATCCTGCAAGACCGCGGTTTTAAAGTGGCGCTGCTGACTGACGGCCGTATGTCCGGTGCATCCGGCAAAGTGCCTGCATCCATCCACATGACGCCTGAAGCCCTGATGGGCGGCAATATCGCCAAAATCCGTACCGGCGACCTGATCCGCTTCGACTCCGTTACCGGCGAACTCAACGTCCTGATTAACGAAGCCGAATGGAATGCCCGCGAAGTCGAACGCATCGATTTGAGCGCTAACCAACAAGGTTGCGGCCGCGAACTTTTCGCCAACTTCCGCAGCATGACCAGTAGCGCAGAAACCGGTGCTATGAGCTTCGGCGGCGAATTTGCCTAAACCATTTTCAGACGGCCTTTTAAAACAATCAGGCCGTCTGAAACCATGTTAACAACCCTATTACGATACAGTCCCCAACGGAGACCTAAAATGTCCAAACTGACCCCTCGTGAAATTCTGACAGCCGGCGCAGTTGTGCCTGTGATGGCGATTGACGACTTGAGCACCGCCGTCGATTTGTCCCACGCCCTTGTCGAAGGCGGCATCCCCACCCTCGAAATCACCCTGCGCACCCCCGTCGGCCTCGACGCCATCCGCCTGATTGCCAAAGAAGTGCCTAACGCCATCGTCGGCGCGGGTACGGTAACCAATCCCGAACAGCTCAAAGCCGTCGAAGACGCAGGCGCAGTTTTCGCCATCAGCCCTGGTTTGCACGAATCCCTCGCCAAAGCCAGCCACAACAGCGGCATCCCCCTGATTCCCGGCGTTGCCACTCCGGGCGAAGTCCAACTGGCTTTGGAACACGGTATCGACACCCTCAAACTCTTCCCTGCCGAAGTCGTTGGCGGCAAAGCCATGCTCAAAGCACTCTATGGCCCTTATGCCGACGTTCGCTTCTGCCCGACCGGCGGCATCAGCCTGGTAACTGCACCCGAGTACTTAGCGCTGCCTAATGTCTTGTGCGTCGGCGGCTCATGGCTGACTCCGAAAGAAGCCATCAAAAACAAAGACTGGGATACCATCACCCGTCTGGCTCGCGAAGCTGCCGCTTTGAAACCAAAAGCCTAATCAGGTTATTAAGTTAAAAGAGAAAAGGCCGTCTGAATATGATTTCAGACGGCCTTTTTATATCAATTAAGCCAACACTTTCCGTGCCGCTTCCACACCCCAATACAAAGCCTCTTCAAATACCGAATAGCTGCTTAAATCACTGTGTGCAAACAACAATCCGCCATTTCGGTTTCTGATTTTTAATAAAGCCTCATCGCTTAAATAGCCGGGCTTCGGCACGCTCATACCATGCCCGCGAACGGTAATATCAACATGGGAAACGTGCCGCCAAAAGCCTTCGCCGTAAGCGGTAAGCAGATCTTGGGCGGCAAGCTGGAGCAGCTCTTCGTCGCTTGCTTCAAGCAGCTGGCGGCGGACGACTTGTGGCGCATCGTGATTGAGCGCGGCGTAGGCGGTAAAAATCGTGCGTTCAGGACGGGCAACCCGGATAAACTGGTTGGTCGCAACAACATAGCCCAGCCCTTGGCTGCCGTAAACCACATTGTCCCACGCAAGTTCGCTGTTGTTTTTTTCTTTCGGGAAACTGTGCAGTTCAAAATTAGAAACCAGCCATGGCGCGTATTCTGGGATGTCCAGACCAAATTGTTCGGGAAATTCAATAATGCAGGCGGCAACCATCAGCGGCATGGCGGAGATAACGTGTTGCGCAGTGACGGCAACGGTTTCCCCTTTTGCATTATCACGCAGCCACACTTCAATCCGGCCGTCTGAAAGCGGTTTGATTTTGACGGCGGAAGCATTAATTGAAGCAGGCTTCTCCAAACGGATACGGTTTTCAGACGGCCATTGCCAGCCTTCCTGCAAACCGGCATGACGGCGTAGGTTTTCAGAAAGATGCGCCAAACCTTCGGGCCAAGTGAGGACGGTTTCCGCGCTGTTGCGGGCGGCAAAATAATGCAGTCCGGCAAAGGCGGATACTTGCGCTATGCCCTGTCCGTAATCGTCGCGGCAACAATAATCGAGATACCATAAAAGCTCGGGCGAGGTGTAGCCCTCTTGCTCAAGCCATTGTTTGAACGTCAAATCATCAAGTTTGCGCCATGTTTTATCTGCCGATGACAGCACAATCGGAATGGCAAAAATTTTCTTACCGTCATTGCCGTAAGCCTGTTTCAGACGGCCTATCAAATCAAAAAACCGTTTGGAATCCGCATCTTCTTTCGGCAATAAATGTTCCACCCATTTATCCTGATATAAGAGGCGCGACTCGGGCGCATAGACCAAATCTGTTTCCCTAAAGCTGCCGTCCGACTGCAAAATACCGAAATCCGCCAACATCTCGCGCACATACACGCTTTCTTTCGACGGCAAAGCCAAATAATGCGCGCCACTCGGCGCTTTCAGGCCGTCTGAAGACGTATAGGCAGCATTGTTGCCATTGCGTTCAAACCCTTCTGCCAACAATACATCGCAGTGATTATGCTTCGCCAAATACCACAACGCCCCCAAACCCGCCACACCGCCGCCAAGTATCAACGTATTGCATTCATAACGACGGGTCGGCTGATTGAGCAATTCCCCGTCACGCAACAAATGCCCCAACGGCAAGCCGACACGGTTAATAGAAACCGGCGGTTTATGGTTGAGGTATTTGTAAGTCTGCCAAGAAAAAGCAGAAGCAGCGCCAAGCGCGGCGGTATAGCTGAGAAATTGACGGCGGGTTAGCATAATAAATTATTGCTTTTCAGTATTTTTTAGGAAAGCAAGTCATACACCCTTTTCTCTGTAAGATACCCATTATTTCCAAATGCCTTCATGTTATAGAACCGATAACACTTACTTAACCAGCAATAAATTAACATCTCCTGAAATATCAAATGGCGTATGCTTGGCGTTGAACTTTTGCCCCTCTTGCCAATATTGATAAAACTAAAATAAAGTCAAATCACTGCCTCTATTTACAACCGTCCAATCCACCTGTTCCGCCGCCAATTCCCTGCACAAGATTTCCTTCACTTTTTCCAATTTCATACCGCCGCAAATAAATGCGTCTATAGCAGCAAAACGGTGTTCCGGCCAAGTATGGATACTGATATGGGACTCGGCGAGCAGCAAAACGCCGGTTACGCCGCCTGCGCCGCCGAAGGTGTGGAAATGTTCGGTTAATATAGTCGCTTCTGTTGCCTGTGCGGCTGCTACCAAAGCGGTTTTCAGACGGCCTTCATCTTTTAAGATGGCTTCATCGCAGCCATATAAGTCCAATAGGCCATGGTTACCGGGGGCATGGGTCATTTATGGCCTCCGGAATAGCCGCTTGAATAACCGCCGTAGCTTCCTCCTGAATGAACTCGGCTACTGTCATCATCCAAATCTGCATAATTCATCATCGTAACAAAAACAATCAAAGCCATTGCACAAATAACATATCCCACTCGGGAAATACTCTGTTCGCCATTTTCATCTCTCTTCCGTCCAACTATAAAAAGAGCATAGACACCCCAACCGATAAGAAATATATCGAACAGTGCATCGAAGCCATTCATAAACAATGACGGAATATTGACGATAACCAAAATAGCAATCATCAGAAGTCGTAATTTTTCATCGATATCATCCGCACTCATTTTCACGGTATAAGATGATATTTTATTGGTCAGATTAAACGCATCTGCAATTTCCCGATAAGCAATTGGGGCACTTCTAGTCCATGCCATTTCGTGACTGTTTAGTTCGGAGCCAATCTTACGGCTTTGTCCATCTCGGTAATCGCTGTAATAGTTCAAATCACCGCTTCGGACACGCCAATAAAACGCTCCGCTGGCAACCCTGACCCGTCCGCCATAGTCATAAAGTTTGCCATAGCCTTGCGGTTGGCGGTTGCGGTCGAGGCGCGGCCAATCGTTCAAGGTTTCGGAAATATTCCAACCTTCATCAGCTTCAACCAGCCATAAGAAACCCTGAGTTGGGTTGTAAAGCAGATACTCTGTCCACTGCCCTTCTGGTGCCAATGTATGTTTGGCTCCTTTGAACAAGTTATCAAATGTTTCCTGCGCATCTGTTTCTAAATATCTGATTGCGCCGATAACATGAAACTCTTTATTTTTCAGACGGCCTGTCGAGCCGACAGGCAAAGTAAACATCGTATTTTGCGACAAACGCAGATTGTTCGCGGTAATAAGCTCCGCTTTATCCTTGCCGACTGCCAATTCGCTGCCGCAACTTTGACAGTTCAGATGAGAAGTCAGACCGTTTACCCAATGAATGGATGAGCCGCAGTTAGGACAGTTTTCTGAAGTAATACTGCCTTTCAGACGGCCTGCGCTTTCTTTAATTTCATCTTCGTGGCGCGTGTTTTCCAGCTTCAAATCATCTAGGTTTACCATCCGCCCGAAGAAGGCTTCGGGTGTTTTGTTGCTGTAATCGAGCGTGATGAAAAGGTTTTCGCAACGCCAGTCGGAAACCCGATTTTCTGTATCCTCTTTCAAAACAAACGGCAATTCACCCTGCGCGGCGGCGTGTTTCAAACTGATTTTGCGGACATCGGAGGCGATATAGTGCTTATCTTGAAAAGTCAGCTCGCTAAATCCGGCTCGCGTGTCTTCAAATTTCGGCGGATTATCGATTTCGACCGGCATAGTCATCACATACAAATCGCCCGCCTCAGAAAGCCAACCTGCTCTGCTGTCGTCAAATAACGCATACCATTCATTCCACGCACCATCGTCGTATTGCACCTGAAGCCGTCCGACCAAGGTAAAGCGTTGAGCGACAAATGTGCCGCTGGTTCCGATTTGCAGCGGACTAAAATCTTCCAGCAATGCGGAATCGCGGCCGGAGTCGACAACGCCGTTATCTTGCCGCACCAGCATGCTGTTGCAATAGCCGCACACCAGCGTCACGGCAGAAGCAGAATGCGCTTCGACCGGTGCGCCGCAGCTTGGGCAGTCGGTTTTAAAGAAAGGAGTTTGAGACATGGGTTTGCTTTTACAGAATGGGTTGGAATGTTTCAGACGGCCTTAGCGTTTCTATCAACTGGTTTTATCAATGATTTCAGATTAGAAACAAACCAAATCGCCGAACGGACTCAATCAAATGATTCGAAAGGCCGTCTGAAAACTTTTCACAGAAGCAGCTCAACGCTTCTTTGAATGATATTTTTCAGACGGCCTTCAATTGATTAACCAATCAGCTGCTTCAACACTTCAGCCTTGGCCTTATCAAAATCTTCTTGCGAAATCAAACCGCCATCCAGCAAAGACTTGAGTTTCACCAATTTAGCCTGCGGATCTTCGGCAGCCGGCTGAGCATTTTGCTGAGCCTGTTGCGTATTCGGCTGCATCATGCCCGCCATGGCACCCGCCATCGCCTGACCAATACCGGCACCTACGCCCAAACCTGCACCGATTCCAGCAAGTCCGCCTTCATTTTGTGCCGCAAGTGGGATAGATTCGGCGGTTTGATATTGGGTGTAGCGTCCCAAATCGCCGATAACGCCCATTGAAATTTTCTTATCCAACGCAGCCTGAATAGACGCAGGCAAGGTAATGCTTTCAACAGTGAAGTTTTCCAGCGCCAAACCCAGCTTGGCAAATTCCGCTCCGAGCAATTCGCCGATTTTTTGCGACAGCAAAACTTGGTTCGCCGCCATATCCAAGAATGGGATACCGGATCTGCCAAACGCCGCCGCCAATTGGGTGACTGCAATATTGCGCAACTGGTTTTCCAAATCTACGCCGCTGTATTGCGCCGCCACGCCGCTAACTTCTTTGAAAAATTTTGCCGGATCGCTGATACGGTAAGAATACATACCGAACGAACGCAGTTGCACCGCGCCAAACTCGGCATCGCGTACGGTAACTGGTTGGGACGTCCCCCATTTACGTGCGAGCTGTTGTTTGGTATTGAAAAAGTAAACATCCGATTTAAACGGGGATTCAAAAAGCTTGTCCCAGTTTTTCAAGTTGGTCAGTACTGGCAACGTTTGCGTATTGAGCGTGTAACGCCCCGGCCCAAACACGTCGGCGGTTACGCCTTCATCGACAAACATCGCCATCTGCGCCTCACGCACAGTCAGGCTCGCACCGTTTTGGATCTCCTCATCGGCAATCGGAAAACGCCACATCAACAGGCTGTCATCGGGATTCGGCCATTGAATGACGTCGATAAACTGTTTCTTGATAAAGTTGAACATCGCAGTTCCTTATTTGAAGAAGAAGGGATAACTTATAGGCTGTCAGGTCAATTTGCCTGGTTGGTCATATCGCTTATTTTATATAAATAGAATGTCATACGATATTAACATTCAAAATGTCTTTATGCCTGGGAATAGAGTGGGTTGCTCTATCTATTTTTAGTGTTAAACCCACTAGCCCACCCAGAAACATTAACATATCATTAAAATTCATGCAGACTCTGTTTTACACTATTTTTCTGCTTTTACCTGCGCTATATCATAAAAAAGACAAATACAGGTAGAAAATCATTAAACACCATACCAAGCGTTCACTACACCTGTTAATATTTATCAAATCCTAGAAATTCATCATGCTGTATTTTCAAATTATCACATTGGCTTTCATAAAGTAAAAGGAATTTATATGAAAAATTCTGCTCATTTCTGTTTTGCTGTGTTAGTACTCTCTGCTACCGTAAGTACACAGGCTGCCCGCCCTGTTGAATTTACCGTTGGTAGCGAATATTACAACGAGACCTATCGCGAATACGAAAAAGATGGTAGTCGCTTAATGCAGCAAAAAGGCAACTTATGGTCTATTAATGCCGGCGTAAAATACCGTTTCAACGATCGCCATGCGGCAAAATTAGAAGGCCGTTATTCGCGCGGTAAAACAGATTACACGGGAAGCGTACAATATATAACTGAGGATTATATCGACGATTCAGCAAGTTATGGCTCAGCCACACTCAAAAATGCACCACGCCGCGCATACGATATCCGTGCCTTATACGAATATACACTCCCGATTAACGATCGCTTTAGCATTACTGCCGGAGCCGGCTTGGGACACCGCGTTCTGAGAGACTTAAGTAGCCGCATTGATCCAAATGATTATGACCGCAAAAACCGAACCACATATGCGCAAATCAATACCGGAGTAAATATCGCCCTTCCTGCAAACTTTGAGATATCTCCCCGCATTGCCTACAATCGTGCCGTGAAAGGCCGCCAATATTCTTACGAACCCGACCAGGTAGAAACCCGAATGAAACAAGGCGGCGGACAAGGTATTGAGGTTGAAGTGCCTATATCTAAAAAATTCGCGAACGGCTCCAAAATCAGCCTCGCTCCATTCTATCGCGGCTGGAAAGTTAAAGAATCGAACCTTACCGTTACGGAAGAGTATGACTCATATGGATTGGGATCTATAGAACCTAAAAACCACACCCACGAAGCGGGCGTAAGATTGCAATACTCTTTCTAATTTGATGAGTTTAAGTAGTTAAAACGTTTCAGACGGCCTTGTATATAACAGGCCGTCTGAATTTTTTGATGCTTTCAGAATTTCACTATAACGCCAATACCATCAGACATAAGACCTTATCAGTCAAAAAAATCTACCGATAATTTTTCCAGGCAGGAGTCAGGATCAGCACATCTTTTGCTATCCAACCAACCATCAAAATCAAGTCAAGCAAGCAGCGTTCAAAATGCCGATCGAGATGGACACTGCACCAAACAGCGCGCCGACGGCGACATTGTTGCCGATAAGTTCTGGGGTAGCGTCTTTAATCATCATTGTTGCAGCGAAATAGACAAAAATCTGAATCACTGCTGCGGCAAGTCCCCACAGGATAAAATCGATGAAGCTGACGCTGTGGGCAATACTTGAAGCCAGTGTCAGACAGAAACCGACCAACGCGCCGCCAAATGATAAGGCGCAGGCAAGGTTGCCGTTTTTAATCAGGCGCAATTCTTCGGCGGGGGTAATCCGCAGATATACGGCACCAAAAACTACAGTCATGGCGACACCTGCCAACATGTATTGCAGGTAGAGCAGATATTGGGGCAGAGAAATACTCACGATAAGATTCCTTAGTTTGCAATAAAGTGATTATGCCATATTTTTGAAGATAAACCCTTCGGAAAATACGGCATTTTAGAAGCGCTTCAGGCCGTCTGAAACAGCCTGATTTTTTAATTCATGTTTTATTGTGATAATTGTTGACGATTTTTGTATGTTTATGTAACTATTGCGCACTACCATTTAATTAGAGTAAAGAGGAGAATTATGAGCATACTCGCCGCTATCCGCCCTAAAGAGCCTTTGCGCAATCTGCGCTGGTTTGACATGCTGATTGTTACCGCTATCCTGTTCGGTCAATTTGCCTACCGTTCTACCCAACTTTATATTGCCAGCCTGATGCCGCAAGTGGAAACGGCCGCGGTTGCCGAAGAAGTGCGCGATACTGCGGTAACCGGCGTGGCTTATTCGGAAAACATGAGCCTGCAGTTGATGCTGCTTGCTATTGCTCTGATTTACCTCGTTATCCGCCGTTTCGACTTCAAACAGTTGCCGATTCGTTTTAACTTAGGCGTGTTGTTTTGGACGCCTGTGATTTTTATCCTGATGGGTCTGACCGCCGATGCGGTAACTTCGTTAAGCGGCGGCTACAATTACTTTACCACTGAAATCTTCCAATACATCAAACCATTATCCATCTTCGACAAATTCGCTGCCCTTGCGCCGATGGCCATCCTCTACGGCCTTTTAAACGGCTTTTACGAAGAATTCTGTTTCCTCGGCCTTTTAACCTGCGTGGAAGACAAATACAAATGGCAGGCATTGGCCTATTCAACCTTGGTACGTGTCTCCTTCCATACTTACCAAGGCATGCTTTGGGCGACCGTTATCGGCGTTGTTTTCGGCTTGATGTACTACTTCTTCTACAAATACAAAGTCAAAAACCTGTTGCCGTTTTTCCTGATTCACGCCTTGGCAGATATCTTCGGCTCCGGCTTCATCTATTTGATTTGCGCTTAATGGCAATAGTTGAATGAATAAACAAGGCCGTCTGAAACATCATTTTTCAGACGGCCTTTTATCATCTATCGGTTTACTTAATCAAAGTAATTGCCACATCCGCATCTTCGGTTGCAATTGCCTCAATCACTGCATCGCTGCCAAACCTCAACACCGAGCCTGCGCCGACAGTATGTTTTTCAGTCTGATTCAACGTCACGTCAAAGCTTCCTTTTCCAACGGCAAAAATCAGCGTTTTAAAACCCGGATGATCGTGCGGCTTAATCTGCTCCCCTTTCTTCATGTCTTTCTTAACGACCATGTAATTTTCGCCGCTGAAAATCTTACCGTTTTCGGAAGAAACCTCCCCCAAAGGCGCGGCAGAAACGGCAACGGAAAACAAAGCAGACAGCAATACAGCGGAAATATTGGAAACTTTCATGACAAGCCTTTCTTAAAACAGGGCTTCCATTCTATAAAAATCCACTTTATTCTTCAATAATAATTCTCATTTTCTAATAAAAAGACCGTCTGAAACCCAACGATATTGTTCAGACGGCCTGATTGACCTGTATAATATTTTCTTATTAATAAAACCGCTTTACACACCCATCAAATGGAAACCGTCAGAAAAGATCCGCTCGGCTCAGCATGGATGGTTATTGCCGCGCTCGGCTTTACCGTCATGAACCTCTCCGTCAAAGCCGCCTCAACGCAATTCGGCTTTTCCAGCGGCGAGCTGGTCTTTTGGCGCATGCTGGTCTCCACCCTGTTCTTAGGCATCATGGCCAAAGCGCAAGGCAACACATTTTCCACGCCGCATTGGAAAACCCATCTTAACCGCAGCGTCATCGGCACGCTTGCTATGATGTGCACGATTTATTCCGTCATGCATCTGCCGCTGGCAACAGGCGTCACACTCAACTACACGTCCTCCATCTGGCTTGCCATCTTTTCATTTTTCATTTTAAAAGAAAGAATTACGCTTTATACCCAAGCCATTTTGGTTATGGGCTTTATCGGCGTTATCCTGTTGCTCAACCCATCTTTTCAAGGCGGACAGGAATTTGCCGCGCTGGTCAGCTTAGCAGGCGGCGCCATGTCGGGCTGGGCGTATTTGAAGGTGCGCGAACTCTCGCTTTTGGGCGAGCCGGGCTGGCGCGTGGTGTTTTATCTGTCGCTTACCGGCCTGATTATGTCTGCCATTTGGAGTTGCTTTACCGGCTGGCATCCGCTGACCGTGTCTTCCCTGCCCTATCTGGCCGGCATCGGCATCTCCGCCATGATTGCCCAACTTGCCATGACCCGCTCCTATAAGGTCGGCAAGAAATTTACCGTTGCCTCGCTTTCCTACCTGGCTGTCGTTTTCTCCGCCCTGTCCGGCGTACTGCTTTTCGGCGATAAAATCACTTGGCAGGAAGCCGCCGGCATGGTTATCATTGTTGCAGGCGGCGTGTTCAGCAGTTTTACTCCGGCCTCAATCAAAAAATTTCTGATGAAGCAATAATTTAACAAGGAGAACACCATGATTTCCATCCGCGAACAATCTTACGGCTTAAACGTAGCGCTGTACAACGAGTTCACTTTGGACGATTTCCGCCAATTGGAAGAAGCCTTGTTGGCCGCAAAACAAAAAATCCATCTGCCCGACATCCTGTTGGACTTGTCCATGTTGAAAGACTTCACCATCGATATGGCGGTCGAACAAATCAAATTCCTCAACCAACACGAAACCGACTTCGGCCGCGTTGCCGTCATTACCGACGACATCTGGATCAGACTCGGCGCGCGCCTTTCCAGCCTCCTGACCAACCAACATCCCAAATATTTCAGCGACGCCACTGAAGCACAGGCTTGGCTGTTGGCAAGCAATTTGAAATAAAGATAAGGCCGTCTGAACGCATTACCTGAGCAAATTCAAAACCGCTTAGGTCAAACAACGGTATCACAATATTTTTCAAAGCATAAAAAGGCCGTCTGAAACCTTGCAATCCGCAAAGTTTCAGACGGCCTTTCATTGTTTTCATTCAAAAACTTACATCACATCCAATACATCAATACCCAACAACTCCAAACCTTGTTTCAGCGTGTCGCCGGTCAGCTTCGCCTGTTGCAGGCGGCTGTTTCGGGTTGCACCTTCGGCTTTGAGTATCGGGCAGGCTTCATAGAAGCGGCTGAACAGGGTGGCGGTTTGGTAGAGGTAGGCGGCGAGGTAGTGCGGATACGCCGTATCTGCCACGCTTTGCAGCACGTCTTCAAATTTCAGAAGCTCGGCGGCAAGCTGTTTTTCCAGCGGTTCGGTCAAAACGGTTGGCGCGGTTGCGTCCCATTCGCCGGCTTTGCGGAACACGCTTTGCACGCGGGTGTAGGCGTATTGCAGGTAGGGGGCGGTGTTGCCTTCAAACGAGAGCATGGCGTCCCAGTCGAACACATAATCGCTGGTGCGGTTTTTGCTCAAATCGGCGTATTTGACCGCGCCGATGCCGACGGTTTTGCCAATTTTAGCGGCTTCATCCGCACCCAATTCGGGATTTTTTTCTTTCACCAAAGCAGTGGCGCGTTCAACGGCTTCGGTCAGCAGGTCAACCAGTTTTACAGTGTCACCACTGCGCGTTTTGAACGGTTTGCCGTCTTTGCCCATCATCGTGCCGAAGCCGATAAACTCGGCTTTTGCATGTTCCGGCAGATAGCCTGCTTTGCGGGAAGTGGTGAAAAGTTGTTCGAAGTGCAGGGCTTGGCGGTGGTCGACGACGTACAGCAGGCGGTCGGCTTTCAGACGGCCTATGCGGTAGCGCAGACACGCCAAATCGGTGGAAGCGTAAAGGAAGCCGCCGCCTTGTTTTTGCACGATAAACGCAGCGGGTTCGCCTTCTTTGTTTTTGAACTCGTCCAAGAACACGACTTTCGCGCCGTCGTCTTCGACCGCCAGACCTTTTTGAACCAAATCATCAACCACGGGCTGCAAATCGTCGTTGTATTTCGATTCGCCCGCTACGTCCTCAGGACGCAGTTTCAAGCCCAGCGTGTCATAAACGGCTTGGGCGTGCGAGAGCGAAATATCGACAAACTGTTTCCACAACGCCAACACGGTTTCATCGCCGCCTTGCAGCTTCACAACGTATTCGCGCGCGGTATCGGCAAAGACAAGGTCTTCGTCAAAGCGCACTTTGGCAGCGCGGTAAAACTGCTCCAAATCCGCCAACTCAAACGCGGCATTATCTTTTTGCTGCTCAACCAAATAAGCAACCAACATGCCGAACTGCGTACCCCAGTCGCCGACGTGGTTTTGGCGGATGACGGTGTTGCCCATAAATTCCAATACGCGCGAAATGCTGTCGCCGATGATGCTGGAACGCAAGTGGCCGACGTGCATTTCCTTCGCCAGATTGGGCGAAGAGTAGTCAATGACGACGGTTTGCGGTTTGTCGGTTTTCGCTATGCCGAAACGCGCGTCGTTCAAAGCCGCATGAATGTTTTGGGCGAGGAATTCAGGACTCAGGCGCAGGTTGATAAAGCCGGGGCCGGCGACTTCCGCGCTTTCAATCACGGCGTTGCCCGCCAATGCTTCGGCCACTTTTTGCGCCAACTCGCGCGGATTTTGTTTGGCTTTTTTCGCCGCACCCATTACGCCGTTGATTTGGAAATCGCCGTGTTCGGCGTTTTTGGTCGGCTGCAAAACAACGGGGCTGTCGGCGATGCCCGCGGCGGCAAAGGCGGCGGCGGCTTCGCGTTCGACGGTTTGATGTAGGTTCATGAAGATCGGTCTTTCGGTTAAATTCAAATCAGGCGGTATTTTAAAAGAATTTCGGGCTTTAAAACAGGGCAAGCTGCAATACTTTTCCAGCGGCTTGTTATATGATTGCATTCTGATTCAACGATTTTGCTGTAAAGGCCGTCTGAAAGGAAAAGCCATGAACCCCAAAAATACGCTTTGTCTGATTGTCGATATTCAAGAACGCCTGCTGCCCGCCCTTTCCGGCGCGGACGAAATGTTGGAACGCTGCCGCCTGCTGATTCAGGGCTTGACGGCTTTGGACGTACCCTTTGCCGTAACCGAACAATATCCGAAAGGTTTGGGCAACACCGTGTCCGCCGTATCGCTGCTGTTGCCCGAAGGCACGCCTGTTGTCGAGAAAACCCGATTTTCGGCGTTTTTGCCCGAAATTCAGGAAATCTTACGCAAAAACGACATTAAACACGTTATTTTAGTGGGCGCAGAAGCGCATATCTGTATGCTTCAGACGGCCTTGGATTTGAAAGCGCAAGGTTACGCCGTATCCCTGCCTTTCGAATGCACCGCCTCGCGCACAACAGCCAACCGCGACAATGGTTTGGCGCAAATGAGCCGTCAAGGCATTACCGTTTCCAATGTCGAAAGTATTTTGTTCCAACTGCTTGGCGATGCCAAACATCCGGCCTTTAAGACCATCTCCAAATTGATTCAATAAAAGGCCGTCTGAAATGCAATACACCATCCGCCCTGCCCTGCGCCAAGACTTGCCCGCCATCGTCGATATTTACAACAGCACCGTGGCCACGCGCCAATCCACGGCCGATTTGTCGCCGACCACGGTTGCCGAACGCGAAATGTGGTTTGCCGCACACACGGACAAACGCCCGATCTACGCCCTTTACGATACCGACGGCACCGTATTGGCCTGGGGCAGTTTCAGCGACTACCATCCGCGCTACGCCTACCATATCAGCGCGGAAGTCAGCGTTTATGTCCGCCACGATATGCGCGGCGCAGGCGTGGGCAAAATCCTGTTGCGCCATATGCTCGAACGCGCGCCGTCCTTAGGCATCCGCAACGTCATCGCGCTTGTGTTCGGCCACAACTATCCGAGCCTGAACCTGTTTCACCGTTTCGGTTTTGAAGAATGGGGACGGCTGCCGCAAGTCTGCGATTTGGAAACCATGTTGGCAGACGTCGTGATTTTGGGTAAAAGGATTGTGGATTGATTACGGCAAAGGCCGTCTGAAAACTGAATTCAGACGGCCTTTTGACGGCAAAACCTTTATTCCGGTTTCTTCGCCAGCATGGTGACGAATTTAAACTGGATCGGATTGCCGAATTCGTCTTTCGCGTGCATCGAACCCAGCTCTTCCTTGTATTCCACCAATTCCCAATCTTTATAGTATTCGCGCAGCTCGCCTTCGCTGAATTTGAACGGGAACGGCATCGGGCAAGGGAAATCTTCCGTATCCATTGCAGAAACAATCAGGTTGTAGCCGCCGGGGTTGGTGTGTTCCTTCATATTGGCAATCACATCAGGAACGTAACGCGGCATCAGGAACATAAACACCACGGTCGCCACCATATAATCGAAGTTTTCCTGAATATTGGCGGCGTTGAGGTCGTATTCAAACGCGCGGACATTCAACTCTTCGATACGCGCCAGCTCTTCCACGTTTTGAACCGCATGGGGATTATTATCGACAGCGGTAACGTCAAAACCTTTCAAACCTAAATACAGCGCATTGCGGCCCTGACCGCAGCCCATATCCAAAACCTTGCCGACAGGTACGATGCCTTCAGCGGCACGGACGGCCGAATGTGTCGCGCTCATGCCGTATTTCTTATTGAAATAGTCCGCCGCCTCGCAGTAAAACGACAGTTGAATTTCCGTGTCTTGCGTTTGCGGCGCGATAAAGTGCCATGCTTGCGGATGGATAATCCAATCGCCGCTCTCAGGCGTCAGCTCGTGCGTGGCCGTAATATTGCCCGCTTCGTCCAATTCATTGAAGTTCAGACGGCCTTGGAGGACATTGAGGCAGCCCCAAGTACCGGCGGCGGTATTGTGTTTGGACAACAAGGCTTCGGGAATCTCGTCCGCCGCCCACACAGGCATCTGTTTGTAACAAAACAATTCTTGCTGTTCGCTCATCATATTTCCTTTCTATTTTGACGGTTTCAACACGGCTTCTGCCAAGGCTTTTTGAATGGCAATCACGCTCTTGTCGCTTTTAAACTGCAAGGTTTCGGTTGGCGCCTCGCTAGAAGAAATCCAAATCTTCAGCTCGGCATCCAAATCGAAATGACCCGAGGTTTCCACCGAAAAGCGCGATACGGAACGATACGGAATCGAACGGTAAGACACTTTCTTGCCGGTCAAACCCTGCTTGTCCACCAACACCAGCCGATATTCGGTAAACACAATCAAATCGCGCACCAGGCTGAATGCCATTCTTACCTGTTCGCCATCAATCAGGATATTCGCCAAATCGCGTTCTACCGCATCGGCGTCTTTTTGCGAAGCATTGCCCAAAAGGCCGCTGAACAATCCCATATCTGCCTGCTTTCTATACGAGTGATAAAGTGCAGGGTATTTTACACGCGCAAACCGTATTTGCCGATATTTCAGACGGCCTTATGTTATGATACCGCCTTACTCAACAAAGATATGCCCATGGATAAACCCGTTTACCTCTACACAGACGGCGCATGCAAAGGCAACCCCGGCGCAGGCGGCTGGGGGGTATTTATGCGCTACGGCACACACGAAAAAGAACTGTTCGGCGGCGAAGCCGAAACCACCAACAACCGCATGGAGCTGACCGCCGTCATCGAAGGTCTGAAATCCCTAAAACGCCGTTGCCAAGTCGTCATCTGCACCGACTCGCAATACGTCAAAAACGGCATGGAAAGCTGGATACACGGTTGGAAAAAAAACGGCTGGAAAACCGCCGCCAAGAAACCGGTCAAAAACGACGATTTATGGAAAGAGCTGGATAGTTTGGTTCAACAACACGATGTCCGCTGGACGTGGGTAAAAGGCCACGCCGGACACCCTGAAAACGAAAAAGCTGACGAGCTTGCCAACCGCGGTGCCGCAAAATTTGCATAACACTTCGTCCATGACTGCACTCAAACATCTCAAACCATTCTTTTGGATTGTCGTCATTGCATTGGTTTGTATGACGCCAATGGCACTTAATGTTCGCCTATTCGCCGTTTCATGATGTCAATGATTTTTTTAGCTTTAGCTTGTGCGATCACGTTAAGAGTGCCGAAGAATGTGCCGACTGAATCACGCCCACCTATTTATTTTGGTGGTTTATACCTGAACCGTGGCTTTTCGCATTCATATCTCTGACTGCCATTTACCTCGTTCTAAAAATCCTGATTGAAATCATCCGATTCCTATTCAGACTGCGAAAGAAAAAAACATGACCTGCCCCATCTGCACTGCCGACAACGAAGATATTTTGCTGCAAACGCCAAACCTGCGCGTTATCGCCGTCCACAACGAAGCCGGCGCACCGGCATTCTGCCGCGTTATTTGGAATAACCATGTTTCCGAGATGACCGACCTTTCCCCTGCCGAACGCAACGAAATCATGGAAATGGTGTATCAGGTTGAAGCCGCAATGCGCCAAGTCTTCAGCCCGGCCAAAATCAATCTGGCCAGCCTCGGCAATGTTGTGCCCCATCTGCATTGGCACGTCATCGCCCGCTTTGAAAACGACGCCAACTTCCCCGCGCCGATTTGGGCCGCGCCCGCTCGCGAACACGGTATGGCCTTGCCCGAAAACTGGCCACAACAAATCAAAAACTTAATCGCTTAAACTTTCAGACGGCCTGTAAGGTCCGACACGCCAAGTTCAGGCCGTCTGAACATATAACGAAAGGAAGACCTCTATGAACTCCACCACGCGCCGCCATTTCCTGCGTACCTGCTCTGCCGCGGCAGGCGCAGGGTTGTTGCAAGCCTGCGGCACAGGCACGACCACCACGCCGCAAACCAAAACCACTTCTACCACCGCGAAAGCCAAAACCGTGCAACCTAAGCAACCCCATCCGCCACGTTCCGGCGACAACCTCCTGCGCGTTGTTGCGCCGTCAGGCTTCGCCGAAGACCCCAACCGCGTGACCACCGGCCTGACACGCCTCTACAACGCGGGCTTTACCGTGACTAACCAACAGGCAGGCAGCCGCCGTTACCAACGCTTTGCCGGCAGCGACGCCCAACGTGCCGCCGACTTCCAAGACGTTGCCAACGGCCGGGTTGAAACACCTAAAGTCTTGATGGGTCTGCGCGGCGGCTACGGCGCGGCACGCATCCTACCGCAAATCGACTTTGCCTCACTCGGCGCCAGAATGCGCGAACGCGGCACATTGTTCTTTGGTTTCAGCGACGTGTGCGCCGTCCAACTCGCCCTGTTGGCCAAAGGCAATATGATGAGCTTTGCCGGCCCGATGGTGTACAGCGAATTCGGCAAAGCAGACCCCAGTATCTTTACCATGGATTCTTTCATCCGCGGCACGACCAACAACGTCAATATCGTTGATGTTCCAACCATCCAACGCGCCGATGTCAACGTCGAAGGCACATTGTGGGGCGGCAACCTCAGCGTTCTCGCCTCCCTCGCTGGCACGCCTTACATGCCCGATATTCAAGGCGGCATCCTCTTTATCGAAGACGTCAGCGAGCAACCCTACCGCATCGAGCGCATGCTCAATACGCTTTATCTGTCAGGTGTTTTGCAAAAACAACGCGCCATCATCTTCGGCGATTTCCGCATGGGTACCATCCGCGACGTGTACGACTCCAGCTACGATTTCTCCGCCGTCGTCAACCACATTTCGCGCACCGCCAAAATTCCTGTGTTGACCGGTTTCCCATTCGGCCACATCACCAACAAAACCACTTTCCCGTTGGGCGCGCATGCCAAAGTCCGCAGTACCGGCAACGGCGGTTATTCCGTCACCTTCAGCGGCTATCCTACGCTGAACCCGTCCGCGCTGACACTCGACAACCTGCTGCCGCCTCCTGTTCCGACTTACGACAGCACCATCTACCGCGACAGCATTACTGAAGAAGTCACCGAATAAGGCTTGTTCAAATCAAAAGGCCGTCTGAAACCCAGTTTCAGACGGCCTTTTTATCTTAAGTCTTAACCGTAACGTCGTTGAAAATCTCTCATAAAGTCAGCCAACGCGTTCACGCCTTCAAGCGGCATCGCATTGTAAATGCTGGCACGCATACCGCCGACGGTTTTATAGCCTTTGAGCAGGCACAAGCCCTGCAACTCGGCTTCCAACACAAAGCGGCGGTCCAAGTCTTCGCTTGCGGTTTTGAAGACCACGTTCATTTTGGAACGTGCATCAGGATGGATATCGTTGATGTAAAAACCGCCGCTGCCGTCTATCGTCTCATACAAGGTTTGCGCCTTTATTCGATTGACCGCTTCAATTTTTTTCACACCGCCCTGCGTTTGCAGCCAGCGGAACACCAAGCCCGACATATAAATCGCATAGGTGGACGGCGTGTTGTACATACCGTCGCGGTTGATGTGCGAACGGTAGTTGAACACATCGGGAATATCGTTCGGACAACGCTCCAGCAAATCCTCGCGGATAATGACCACGGTCGCACCGGCAGGACCGATATTTTTTTGTGCGCCGGCATAAATTAAGCCGTAATCGGATACATTAAACTCTCGCGACAAAATCTCGCTCGACATATCGCACACCAGCGGCGGCAGGCCGTCTGAAAGTTTGGGGACGTTTTGATACTGCAAGCCGTTTACGGTTTCATTAATCGCAAAATGAACAAACGCGGAATTCGGGTTGACATCCCAATCCTCCACCGCAGGCAGGTTTTTATAGGCATATTGCTCGCCGCCATGCGCAGCCAAACGGATTTCGGCATTGCTCAAACGGCTCATCTGCTCATAGGCAATACGGCTCCAGTTGCCCGTTACCACCGCGTCGGCAGTCGCAAAACCGTGCGCTAAATTCATGGCCACCATATTAAATTGCGTGGTCGCACCGCCCTGTAAAAACAGGATTTTATAGTTGGACGGAATATTCAAAAGCTGGCGCAAGTCTTGTTCGGCATGATGCAGAATACTCAAAAACATATCCGAACGGTGGCTCATCGCCATCACGGGGAAACCCGTACCGTTGTAGTCGAGCATCTCCTGTTGCGCGGTACGCAATACCGCTTCCGGCAATACGGCAGGACCTGCGGAAAAGTTGTAAATCGGGTGAGCGGACATGGCGGCCTTCTTTCTTATTCGGTGGGTATGAAGAAATTGTAGAACCGCCTTGCACATTGTGCAAGCACGAAAAATCAGGAAATCCAAGGCCGTCTGAAAACAAAGTAATACCAATTATTTGTTTTCAAAAATAATTTTAGAAGTACTATATCAAAACTTGTCAACAATTTTCTTTTCAGACGGCCTCACTCCTATCCTTTACATTTAAGCAATCACTTCAAAAAATCCACGCCAAATCAACGCTTTTCTTTTATCTTGAAAACAGTTATAATAGGCCAATTTTTCAAATCACACGAAAAATGGCCGCGTGGCCATTTTTTTGTTTATGTACTTCTGGAGAAGCATGGATATTCAAAGCATTCTTGATAAAACCCTGCCCGGCTTGGGCTACGAGCTGGTCGATTTCGAACTGACCGCACAAGGCGATTTGCGCGTTTTCATCGATAAAGAAGGCGGCATCACCGTCGAAGACTGCGCCACTGTCAGCAACCATCTGAGCCGCGTGTTTATGGTTGAAGACATCGACTACAAACGTTTGGAAATCTCCAGCCCGGGCCTTGACCGTCCGCTGAAAAAAGCCGCCGACTTCGTGCGCTTTGCCGGCCAGAACGCCAAAATCAAAACACGCCTGCCGATTGATGGTCAGAAAAACTTCATCGGCCGCATCGAATCTTGCGAAAACGACATTGTTACCGTCTCTTTCGACGGCAAAACCGCCCAAATCGAATTGAGCAACATCGACAAAGCCCGTTTGCGCCCCGAATTTAAATTTTAAAAACCGATTACTTGGAGATTCTAGAAAATGAGTCGCGAAATGTTACAGCTGGCCGAAGCGCTGGCAAGTGAAAAAAACGTTGAAACGGAAGTCGTATTCAAAGCCCTTGAATTCGCCCTCTCTACTGCCGCCAAGAAAAAAGCCGACCGCGAGCACATGGACGTGCGCGTCGAAATCGACCGCGATACCGGCGAATACCAAACCTTCCGCCGCTGGCTGATTGTTGCCGATGAAGACTACACCTACCCCGACGTAGAAAAAACCATCGAGGAAATCCAAGAAGAAATCCCCGGCACCACCATCCAAATCGGCGAATACTACGAAGAGCAGTTGCCAAACGAAGGCTTCGGCCGCCAAGCAGCGCAAACCGCCAAACAAATCATCCTGCAACGCATCCGTGATGCGGAGCGCGAGCAAAACCTGAACGAATTCCTCGCTTCTAAAGAAGACATTGTTTCCGGCACCGTAAAACGCGTCGAGCGCCACGGCATCATCGTTGAAGTCGTCGCGGGCAAACTTGACGCCCTGATTCCGCGCGAAGAAATGATTCCGCGCGAAAACTTCCGCAGCGGCGACCGAATCCGCGCCCTCTTCCTGCGTGTGGACGAAATTGGCAATACCGGCCGCAAACAAGTCATTTTGAGCCGTACCAGCGGCGACTTCTTGGCCAAACTCTACGCCAACGAAGTGCCTGAAATTGCAGACGGCCTGTTGGAAATCCGCGAAGTAGCACGCGACCCAGGCCAACGCGCCAAAGTTGCCGTTAAAGCCAACGACCAACGCATCGACCCGCAAGGTACTTGTATCGGCGTGCGCGGTTCGCGTGTCAACGCCGTGAGCAACGAATTGTCCGGCGAACGCATCGACATCGTATTGTGGTCTCCCGAGCCTGCCCAATTCGTGATGAACGCGCTGTCTCCTGCCGAAGTGAGCCGCATCGTGATTGACGAAGACAAACACGCCGTTGACGTGATTGTTGATGAAAACCAACTGGCGCTGGCCATCGGCCGCGGTGGTCAAAACGTCCGCCTGGCTTCCATCCTGACCGGCTGGCAGCTGAACATCATGACCGTTGAAGAAGCCGACGAGCGCAATGCCGCCGAAGATGCCGTTATCCGCAACCTCTTCCCTACCCACTTGAACATCGACGACGAAACCGCCGATATTTTGGTTGAAGAAGGTTTTGCCACATTGGAAGAAGTGGCTTACGTTCCGGCGGCAGAATTGCTCGCCATCGAAGGCTTTGACGAAGAAATCGTTGAAACCCTGCGCAACCGCGCACGCGACGCCATCCTGACCATGACCATCGCGGCAGAAGAAAAACTGGGCGAAGTGTCTGAAGACATGCGCAATCTGGACGGCGTAGATTCCGATATGTTGCGCAAGCTTGCCGAAGCAGGCGTGACCCAACGCGACGATCTGGCCGAATTGTCTGTTGACGAATTGGTCGAAATTACCGGTGTTGACGAAGAAGAAGCCAAAAAAGTGATTTTGGCTGCACGCGAACACTGGTTTACTGAAGAAAACAACTAAGGGGGTACTGAATGAGTAATACAACCGTAGCACAATTTGCCGCCGAACTAAACCGCCCCGTCGATGATTTGCTCAAACAATTGAAAGAAGCCGGCGTCAACAAAAACAGCGGTAATGACAGCCTGACCACTGACGACAAACAATTGCTGACCGCTTACCTGCAAAAGAAAAACGGCAGCAACAGCGGCACCATCAGCATCCGCCGCAAAAAAACCGAAGTCAGCACCGTTGACGGCGTAAAAGTGGAAACACGCCGCCGCAGCCGTGCCGTTACCATTCCTTCTTCCGAAGAATTGGCCGCGGAAGCCAAAGCCAAAGTAGCGGCTGAAAACCAAAAAGCCGAAGCAGAAAAAGCAGCCGCAAAAGCTGCCGAAGAAAAAGCCAAAGCTGAAGCAGAAGCAGCCGCAAAAGCCGAAGCCCGCGCCAAAGCAGAGGCCGAAGCAGCCAGACTGAAAGAAGCCAAAGCCGCACCAAAAGCGGAAGGCAAACCTGCCGAAGCTAAAAAAGAAGAAGCCAAACCGGTTGAAGCTGTAGAAGCCAAGACCGAAGTAAAAGTTGAAGCTAAAGCAGACAACAAGCCGTCTGAAAAATCCGTTGAAGCTGAAAAACCAGCCGAAGCCAAGAAACCTGCCAAAGCCAAACAAGACAAAGGCGGCAAAGGCAAAGAAGCGAAAAAGGCAGCTAAACCTGCCGCTCCTGCCGTACCGCAACCTGTCGTCAGCGTGGAAGAACAGGCTCAACGCGATGAAGAAGCCCGTCGTGCCGCCGCCCTGCGTGCGCATCAAGAAGCCTTGTTGAAAGAAAAACAAGAGCGTCAAGCACGCCGTGAAGCCATAAAACAACAGGCCGAGAAAGACTCAAAACCTACTAAAGAAGCCAAATCAGGCGAACGCAGTAAACCTGCCGAGAAAGCTAAAGCAGCATCCGGCGAAGGCAAATCCGAACACAACGCGCGCAGTAAAAAAGAAGACCGTCGTGAGCGTGATGAAGACACTCAAGGCCGCAATGCTAAAGGCAAAGGCGGCAAAGGTGGTCGCGACCGCAACAATACACGCACTGGCGACGACGAGCGCGTACGCGGCGGCAAAAAAGGCAAAAAACTCAAACTTGAGCCAAACCAACACGCCTTCCAAGCGCCGACCGAACCTGTCGTACACGAAGTTTTAGTGCCTGAAACCATTACCGTTGCCGACTTGGCACACAAAATGGCCGTTAAAGGCGTCGAAGTGGTTAAAGCCCTGATGAAAATGGGCATGATGGTAACCATCAACCAATCCATCGACCAAGACACTGCCCTGATTGTTGTGGAAGAACTCGGCCACATCGGCAAACCTGCCGCCGCCGACGATCCTGAAGCCTTCTTGGATGAAGGCGTTGAAGCAGTAGAAGCCGAAGCATTGCCGCGTCCTCCGGTTGTTACCGTGATGGGTCACGTTGACCACGGTAAAACTTCCCTACTGGACTACATCCGCCGCGCCAAAGTGGTACAAGGCGAAGCGGGCGGCATTACCCAACACATCGGCGCATACCACGTTGAAACCCCTCGCGGCGTGATTACCTTCTTGGATACTCCGGGTCACGAAGCGTTTACCGCCATGCGTGCGCGCGGTGCGAAAGCAACCGATATCGTGATTCTTGTTGTAGCAGCCGACGACGGCGTGATGCCGCAAACCATCGAGGCGATTGCCCATGCTAAAGCTGCGGGCGTACCAATTGTGGTTGCCGTCAACAAAATCGATAAAGAAGCCGCCAACCCAGAGCGTATCCGCCAAGAGCTGACCGCGCACGAAGTCGTGCCGGACGAATGGGGCGGCGATGTACAATTTATCGACGTTTCCGCTAAAAAAGGCCTGAACATCGATGCATTGCTCGAAGCCGTCTTGCTCGAAGCCGAAGTTTTGGAACTGACTGCCCCAGTCGATGCACCTGCCAAAGGTATCATCGTAGAGGCACGTTTGGACAAAGGCCGCGGCGCGGTTGCCACCCTCTTGGTACAAAGCGGTACGCTGAAAAAGGGCGATATGCTGCTGGCCGGTACTGCATTCGGTAAAATCCGTGCAATGGTTGACGAAAACGGCAAAGCCATCAATGAAGCCGGTCCGTCTATCCCTGTCGAAATCCTCGGCTTGTCCGACGTTCCGAACGCAGGCGAAGATGCAATGGTATTGGCCGACGAGAAAAAAGCGCGCGAAATCGCCCTCTTCCGTCAAGGCAAATACCGCGACGTGCGCTTGGCCAAACAACAGGCCGCAAAACTGGAAAACATGTTCAACAACATGGGCGAAAACCAAGCCCAATCCTTGTCCGTCATCATCAAAGCAGACGTACAAGGTTCTTACGAAGCTTTGGCGGGCAGCCTGAAAAAACTGTCCACAGACGAAGTGAAAGTGAACGTGTTGCACAGCGGCGTTGGCGGCATTACCGAATCTGATGTCAACTTGGCCATCGCTTCCGGCGCATTCATCATCGGCTTTAACGTCCGTGCAGATGCTTCCGCACGCAAACTGGCTGAAAATGAAAACGTGGAAATCCGTTACTACAACATCATTTACGATGCCATCGACGACGTGAAAGCCGCCATGAGCGGTATGCTCTCTCCGGAAGAGAAAGAGCAAGTAACCGGCACGGTCGAAATCCGTCAGGTTATCTCCGTTTCCAAAGTCGGCAACATTGCAGGCTGTATGGTTACCGACGGCGTGGTCAAACGCGATTCCCATGTCCGCCTCATCCGCAACAACGTGGTTATCCATACCGGCGAGCTGTCTTCTTTGAAACGCTACAAAGACGACGTCAAAGAAGTCCGCATGGGCTTCGAGTGCGGTCTGATGCTCAAAGGCTACAACGAGATTATGGAAGGCGACCAACTCGAATGTTTCGACATCGTCGAAGTTGCCCGTACTCTGTAATCAGACAGGCCGTCTGAAAAATCAGAAGCAGGTTTTGCAATGCGAAACCTGCTTCTTTTTTTCAGACGGCCTTTTTACAACCATTCATAGTTTGAAACTATGAAAATTGATGTGTGGTATATAAGAAACAAAACAGACATACAAGGCAAAGCCATTTAGCAAAGGAATAGACGGCAGACAAAGCCTGATAAAGCTCTCTATATATTGTCATATCTTAACGTTTCTGTTGTTTTTATCAAATTTCAGCACTAGTATATACAGCCTAAACACAATACAAATTAAGCAATACCGGCCATATGCCGGATACGTTTACTTCCTTGTTACTCTCATCAATATCTAAAGAAAATATCATGACAATCGAAAAAGCAATGCGCACCCCCAATGCGCAATTTGAATTACGACATTTAGAGCAATTACAACCTTCCGTCTTTGAACAAGTAACGATAGGAACGTCGGAAGATGACGTTTATTATGTAACCCTCAGTGACGATACAATCATTGAAAACCCAAATGGTGGCGATGATACGGTTTGCAGCAACGTCAGCTATACCCTTCCAAACCACGTTAAAAACCTTGTTTTGACCGGTACAGCCAACATTTTCGGTGCCGGCAACAACAGCAACAACATCCTCATCGGCAATGAAGGCCGCAACCGCCTCAACAGCGGGCGCGGTGACGACATCGTTTACGGCGGCGGTGGCAACGATGTCATCAATGGGGGCGAAGGCAACGACCTTCTTTTCGGCGAAACAGGCAATGACATCCTCAACGGCGAAGCAGGCAACGATGTGCTTGAAGGTGGCGAAGGCGACGATACCTACCTTTTCTCTGCCAAAAACGAGCAAGACACCATCATCGACAATCAAGGCCACAACAGCATCCGCTTTCATACCGATCTAAGCCTTAACGATTTAACCGTTGAAGTCCAAAACAACGAAACCGGTGGTAAAGACTGGCTGATTGCCGTAAAAAACAGCAACGCCGTTTTAACCATCAAAAACCAATACACTCAAAACGGTACAACACCGGCAGTCTCCCACTTCATCATTGGCACACAAAAACTGGATGTAAACAACTTTGCCAAATATTTCGATATTTCCCTGACTGAGCATACCGAAATCGGTCAGACTATCGATGGTAACGACGACAATGACTACCTGATCGGCACATCCGGCGACGATATTATCGACGGCAAAGCCAGTGCCGACATTATGGAAGGTGGTGATGGCAATGACACTTACTACGTTGATGATGTAAAAGACGTGGTGATTGAACAGGCTGGCGGTGGCGAAGATACCGTATTCAGCAGCATTTCTCATACTGCCGCTACTCACGTCGAAAATGTTACCTTGACCGGCTCGGCCAATATTTTTGCCGCCGGCAACAACAGCAATAACATCCTGACCGGTAACGAAGGCCGCAACCGCCTCAATAGCGGACGTGGTGATGATACCGTTTACGGCATGGGTGGCAACGACAACCTCAACGGCGGCGACGGCAACGATTATCTGGATGGCGGCGACGGCAACGATGTCATCAACGGTGATGCAGGCGACGACATTTTAGTGGGCGGCAACGGTAAAGACATTCTGAAAGGCGGAGCCGGAAACGATACCTATATCTACGGCGACAACGATACCATTATCGACAACCAAGGCATCAATACCCTCAAGTTTTCAGACGGCCTGAACAATACCAAGCTCAACCTAAAGACCATTCATAACGATGATGGCAGCCAAAGCTGGGAAATTACTTCCGAACAAGGTTCTGCCCTGATTCAAAACCAAATCGGTGCGGATGGCAGCATTTCCATCGACCGTTTCCAGTTCAACGACCAAACCTACACTGCCGCACAGTTCCAACAAACCTTCCAAGCGCTGAAGACCGAAACCATTAAACTCGTCGGCACAAACGACGATGATACCTTGCATGGCAATGCAGGCAACAATGAAATCGACGGCGGCAATGACGGCCATGATACCCTTTATGGCCACGATGGCGATGACATCTTGCGCGAACACAGCGAAACCTATTACGGCAACGAACCCGCTTCCGACGATAAACTCTACGGCGGCAACGGTAACGACAAACTCTATGCCCATGTAGGCGCAGACTTACTCGACGGCGGCGCAGGCAATGATTATCTGGAAGGCGGAGAACACAACGACACCTATATTTTCGGAAAAGGTTACGGACACGACACCATTTTTGACTACAACTTCGGTTTCGACAACGAGGCCGGCCTGCATACGCTCAACGCCAACGTCGTGAAATTTAGCGGCGGCATTACCCTTGACGACCTTGAAATTACCGTTGAAAAAGGTTACGACAAAACCGGGATTGCCGACCTGCCCGACAGCAACCAATTTGTATCTCCTCCCCTGCTGGATGGCGACACTTGGCATATCCGCATCAAAGGCACAGACGATGTTTTGACCATCAAAAACCAAAGCGGTATCTATGGGGCGATTTCCGAGTTTCAGTTTGACGGCAATGCCTCATACAGCACGGGCGAACTAATCAACCACTTCAAACTGTCTATTCCGCACATGATCGGCAACAAAAACATCGTCCAATACACCGGTCAACCCGTTGAAGAACTCAACCGGGATGTGTACAACAACTTCAACCACACCATCCATGCCGATAGCGACAACAGCGATTTAGATTTGTCGCGTTACACTTCTGTTGTCGAATACAGGGGCAACCGCAGCGATGAAACCATTACTTTGGGCCGAGGCATCAACATCGTCGATACGGCCGGCGGCAACGACAACATTACCGACCCGGGTGCCGACAACACCGTTATCATGTTTGGCAGAAGCAGCGGCAACGACACCTTTAATCCATATGGTGGCAGCGATACCCAAGTCCTTTTCAAAGAAGGGCTGACGCTGAAAGATTTACAGTTGAAAACCGGCGATGATTGGGTCTTAACCATCAAAGATACAGGCGAAACCCTGACCATCCATGATATTGCCAACAATAATATCGACAGCTTTGTATTTGAAAGCGGTAAGAGCTACACCGCCGACGAACTCAGCAAAGCACTGATTACTGAAAATACGCAAAACAACGGTATCCTGTAAAACCCAAAGGCCGTCTGAAACCTGAATTCAGACGGCCTCAGTCTTTTGCTGATTTATTTATCTTTCCGCTATATAATTATTCTCATTCAAGTTCACAAGAAAGAATAAAACATGGATGCCTTAAATCTCCTGACCACACGTCGTTCTTCCAAAAAACTGACGGCTCCGGCGCCCAATGCCGAGCAACTGGAACAAATGCTGCAAGCGGCAACCCAAGTACCCGATCACGGCAATATGCGCCCTTACCGCTTTACCGTTATTCAAAGCGAGGCCGGCTTAGAACGTTTCCGCGGGCTTTTGAGCAAGACCGTTACCGAACTCAACTTCGGCGATGACGCCATGAAAAAAGCCGAACGTGTCGGCAACATGGCGCCTATGATTATTGGCGTTACATTTGCGCCAAACCGTGAAGTGGCGAAACCCAAACCCGAATGGGAGCAAATGCTGACCGCCGGATGCGCCGCCTACGCATTGCAACTGGCCGCATCAGCCCAGGGCTTCGACAATGTTTGGATTACGGGCATGTGGGTCAACAGCCCATTGTTGCGCGAAGCATTTGAGTGTACCGACAAAGACAAAATCATCGGTCTGATGATGATTGGCTCGCCGACAGAAGAAGGCGGCGGCCCGAAAAATACCAACTTGGAATGTTTTACCACTTATTGGTAAAGCCTGAAAATACTCAGGCCGTCTAAAAACCTGATTTAATGGTTTTCAGACGGCCTTTTTATGTCTCTTGTCAAAATATCAAGCCGGATTCATAAACGCTTCAACTTCTTCCAAAGAAATATCCGCCGTTGCACCATGACGCGAAGCAACCAACGCGCCCAACGCACAAGCAAAAGTAATGGCTTCTTGAGGAGGCGCATTGTTCAACAATTTGTAAGTCAAACCGCCAAGAAAGCTGTCCCCCGAGCCGACAGTATCCACCACTTTGACGCGGAAACCGCAATGGCGGTACACCTCGCCGTCCTTATACAAAACCGCTCCATGGCTGCCCAAAGTCACACACAAGATTTTGACACCCGTCAGCTTAACAAGGTAGCCGATATTTTGCTCGATACTGTGATAAGGAGAGCCGTAAGCCGCAGCCAACTCATACAGCTCATCATCATTGAGTTTAACCATATCGGACTGTTTCATGGTCTCCAACAAGCGGTCAATATCGTAATGCGGCTTGCGCAGATTAACGTCAAAAATTTTGAATTTGGCTTCTTTCAGCAAAACTGCCAAGCTTTTACGCGAAACTTCATCACGGGTTGCCAAGCTGCCAAAAACGAAAGCATCGGATTCTCCCACACGTTTGATTGCCGCATCATCAACCGCAATCCTGTCCCACGCGCAAGGATAGACAATCTCATAAGACGCACTGCCAGACTTGTCCAAGTGTACTTTCACCAAACTGGTCGCACATTCGTGACAAACCTGCAAATAATCAGTATTGACGTTTTTGCTTTGAATCTGGAGTAGCAATTCTTCGCCATCGGCATCATCGCCGCGACGACTGATGATGGCAGCATCGATACCCAAAGACTGCAAACGGACAGCAACATTTAGGGGTGCACCACCCAATACCTTTCCGTTTGGAAAATCGTCCCACAGCACTTCACCGAAACTGGTTACTTTCATTCTTGGCCTTCCTTTTTTGAGGTTGATTGGCAGGGTCTGCACACCCGACAGATTTTTTGCAAATCATGTACTTGTAGTAAAACTCCAGCACCGGGGGCAAAAGTATTATGTTTTAAAATGTTAGGGCTGACAAGCAATTAAGGGAATATCAGACAATAAACTTGATTCATCACAAAATTATATTGTTCCTATTTTTTCTTTTTCTTTCACATTTGACCCCTCCTATTTCATTAAAACAAAACATTCTGAAATTTAAATACAAAAGGCCGTCTGAAAACTGATTCAATCAATTTTCAGACGGCCTTTATCGAATTATTGCAGTGTTTAGACTACAACTTCTTCTTTTTTCTTCACTTCTTTGGCAATGTTCTCACGACTCAAGCCAAACATCAGCAAGAGCGGACTGGCAACCAATACGGAAGAGTAAATACCGAATACGATACCGATGGTCAGTGCCATAGAGAAACCGTGCAAGGCTGCGCCACCGAACACCAGCATAGAAACAACCATTGCCTCGGTCGAACCGTGGGTAATGATGGTACGGCTCATGGTTGCAGTAATCGCGTTGTCGATAACTTCAGGCACAGTGTGGCCGCGCATATGCGGCTTACGGAAGTTTTCACGAATACGGTCAAACACAACCACAGATTCGTTCACGGAATAACCCAAAACCGCCAAAATACCTGCCAAGACAGTCAGAGAGAATTCCCATTGGAAGAAGGCGAAACAGCCGAGAATAATCACGATATCGTGCATATTCGCAATAATCGCGGACACTGCAAAACGCCACTCAAAACGCATGGACAAGTAAATAATAATACCTGCCACCACGAATCCCAATGCCATCAAACCATTGGTAACCAATTCTTCACCAACCTGAGGGCCGATAAATTCGACTTGGCGCAAGGTAACGTCAGGATTATCTTTTTTCAGCAAATCCATTACTTGGTTGGACAGCTGGGCTGACGTTACGCCTTCTTTGTTCGGCAGGCGAATCATGATGTGCTTGTTCGTACCCAATGCCTGAACCTGTACATCACCCATTTTCAGCGTATCGAGGCGTTCGCGTGTTTTATTAACATCCACGCCCTGCTGATATTGGACTTCCATCACCGTACCGCCGGTAAATTCGACGGAGAAATTCAGGCCTTTGGTTACCAAAAAGAACACGGCGGCGATAAACGTAACCAACGAAATAAAGGTCGTCAGTTTGCCGTAGCTCATAAACGGAATATCGCGTTTGATTTTAAATAATTCCATGTTTTACTCCTTGCCTTCTGCCATTTCAGCTTTCGGCTTCCATACCGCACCAATGGAAATATTCCGCAATTTGCGACGGCGGCCGTACCACAGGTTGACCAAAGCACGGAACACGACCACAGACGAGTACATCGAGGTCAGAATACCGATACAGTGCACAACAGCAAAACCACGTACCGGGCCGGAACCGAATACCAACAAAGCGATACCAGCAATCAGAGAGGTCAAGTTAGAGTCGACAATGGTTGCCCAAGCATGTTGGAAACCGAGGTTGATGGCCTGTTGAGGTGGTATGCCTCCGCGTAATTCTTCACGGATACGCTCGTTAATCAATACGTTAGAGTCAATCGCCATACCCAATGTCAATGCCAACGCGGCAATACCCGGCAGGGTCAGCGTTGCCTGCATGGCAGACAAAATACCTACCAAGAACAAGATATTGGTACTCAAAGCGATGGTAGAGAAGAAACCCATCAGGCGGTAGTAAACCACCATAAACGCAGCAACAGCGGCAAAGCCCCACAAAGTGGAATTGAAACCTTTTTCAATGTTTTCTTTACCCAAAGACGGACCGATGGTACGTTCTTCAACAATTTGCATAGGCGCAGCCAGCGAGCCGGCACGCAGCAACAATGAAGTATCGTTGGCTTCGGCAGTTGTCATGCTGCCGGAAATTTCTACACGACCACCGGTAATGGCGGAGCGGATGACAGGGGCGGTCACGACTTCGGATTTACCTTGGTCGATCAACACCATAGCCATACGTTTACCCACATTGGCCGAAGTCAATTCGCCAAAAATGCTGCCACCTGCGCTGTCCAAGCTCAGGCTCACGGCAGGCGCACCCATTTGGTCAAAGCTAGGTTGCGCGTCGTTGATGTTGTCGCCGGTCAATTCAACTTGTTTGTTGACCAAAATAGTTTCCGGATGATCGCCACCGCTTGACAGTAACTCATAACCAGTCGGTACATTACCGTTTAAGGCTTCTTGAAGTTTAATCGGATCGTCTTCCACCATGCGTACTTCCAAAGTCGCGGTACGACCGATAATGTCTTTGGCTTTGGCAGTATCTTGCACGCCCGGCAGCTGTACAACAATGCGGTCAAGACCGGATTGTTGGATAACCGGTTCTGCCACACCCAATTCGTTCACACGGTTGTGCAAAGTGTTGATGTTTTGTTTCACTGCATCAGAGCGTACTTTATTGATCGCCTCTTCAGACAGAGTCAGCACAATATTGTTGCCGTCCGCAAGCAAAGTGGCTTCAGGAAACATCTTTTGCAACTGAGGCAAGGCCTTTTGTACATCGGCGGCATCTTGCAGAGGCACAGTCAGACCATTTTCAGCCTGATGCACCGTACCGGTACGGATTTTTTCGCGGCGCAATTCGCGGCGGATGTCGCCGGCGTAACGTTCAAACGTTTTCTGCATCGCGGCTTTCATGTCCACCTGCATGGTGAAATGCACGCCGCCACGCAAGTCCAAACCCAAGAACATCGGATTGGCTTTAATTTTCGCCATCCACTCAGGACTGTCCGCCAAAAGGTTGAGCGCGGTAATATAGCCTTCGCCCAAAGTGTTTTCAATGACATCACGCGCTTTCAGTTGCGTTTCAGTATCTTTAAAACGCACTTTCAGCGAGTTATCGACAATGAACATACCGTCAGTCTGAATACCTGCGCTTTGCAACGCAGAAGACACTTTAGACTGGGTTTGCTCATTGATAACGATGGCTTGTCGGTTGGTTGATACCTGTACGGCAGGCGTTTCACCGAAAAGGTTGGGCAGCGAATATACAGCCGCAACCACAATCGTGAACGCAATCAGTAGGTATTTCCATAAAGGATAACGGTTCATGGTAAACCTTTGCTTTATTTATAAAGGCAAACAGCCGCACTCGGAAAATGAGGCGGCTTTTCGCAAAAAAACGGATTATTCGGCTTTCGCGGCAATCGCGTTGCGTTCCACTTCTACTTCGATTCTCGCACCTTGGCCGATGTCGACAGTGTAGAATTGCTCGCCGACTTTGGTCACACGGCCTTTGAAACCTGCAGCCAAAACGACTTTATCACCTACTTTCAAAGCAGCCAGCATAGCTTGATGTGCTTTGAATTTCTTTTGTTGAGGACGCATAATCAGGAAGTAAAACACCACCATAATCAACAGTAAAGGGGCAAATTGAGCCACAGCTTGATTCATAATATATCCGTTCTTTTGAGTTTTAAGATAAAGTAAAAAACTGCATACAGTCCAAAACGCAGTTGGTCGGACTGTAAAATTGAGCTATTCTAAAGGCCGTCTGAAAAATTTCCAAGCATTTCCGTATTTATTAACCATATTTAGCAGTCCGTGCGACTCGTTCGATACACACTTTCCATGCTTAAAAAAATCATTTGGCGCGTGCGTACCCTGCTGCGTCGACTACTCGGCAAAAACGCCCGCACCGTATGGATTTCGCATCCGATATTCCTACAGCACCAGCCGGGACCCAACCATCCCGACAGGCCCGAACGCATCAGCGCCATTCAAACCGCCTTAAAACAAGAAGGCATTTGGCGTCGCCTGCAAACCACCGAAGCACCGGAAATCAAAGATGCGCAGCTGGCATTGGTCCACTCGCGCAACTATCTGCACGAGTTGGAAGCCGCCCAGCCGCTCCCCGGTAAAATCCACCGTATCGACGACGATACCGTCATCTGCCACGACTCCCTCCAAGCCGCCCGTTTTGCGGCCGGCGCCGTCATCAAGGCAGTCGATATGGTGATGAACAAAAAAGCCTGGCATGCTTTTTGCGCCATCCGCCCGCCAGGCCACCATGCCCACAGCAACAGCGCCGGCGGATTCTGCCTCATTAACAACACCGCCGCCGGCGTGATGCACGCCATTGCCCAATACCGCTTGCAACGCATCGCCGTCATCGATTTCGACGTCCACTTCGGCGACGGTACGGCGGAGATTCTCCAAGACGATCCGCGCGTGATGTTTTTCAACCTGTTTGAAACCGACATCTTTCCCTTCCCTCAGGCGGAACAATACGCCGGCAATAAGAATATGCTGCATACGCCCCTCAAACCGGGCACAGGCAGCCGTATCTTCCGTACGACCATCCGCGAACAATGGCTTCCCAAGCTCACGGCCTTCCGCCCCGAGTTGGTGTTGCTTTCAGCCGGTTTTGACGGGCACAAACAAGACGAAACAGGCCGTCTGAACCTGCATGAAGCCGATTTTGCCTGGCTGACACACAAAATCGTCCAAGCAACAGCAAGCTGTCAAGGACGTATCGTTTCCGTGCTGGAGGGCGGATATACCTTGGAATCCATGTCTAAATCTGCCGCCGCCCACATCCGCGTATTGGCAGGCTTAAGCAAGGCCGACTACGTCATCGCCTACCAAAAGCATCTGAAGCGCGGCAAAAGTAACAATCCTACACCATAACGTATTCAAACTATTGCCCCAGGCCGTCTGAAAATAGATTATCCATTTCAGACGGCCTTTTTTTCATTTACAAACTTTAATTTGAGCAAAGACAAACCATTTTCATATTATCAGTAGTAAAATAACAAATATAAAACATATCAATAAAAATATTTCACACGCCACACTGCTTCCCTTTCCCTAATTGACCGTCTTTTTCAGACGGCCTCCACTTTAAAAAAAGGAGCGTTACAATGAAAGCAGCACGTTTTTACAACAAAGGTGACATCCGCATCGAAGACATTCCAGAGCCAACCGTAGCTCCGGGTACTGTCGGCATTAATGTTGCGTGGTGCGGTATCTGCGGTACCGATCTGCACGAATTCATGGAAGGCCCGATTTTCATTCCGCCTTGCGGCCATCCGCACCCAATCTCCGGCGAGTCAGCCCCTGTAACCATGGGGCACGAGTTCTCCGGCGTGGTTTATGCCGTAGGCGAAGGCGTGGACGACATCAAAGTCGGCCAACACGTTGTCGTTGAACCCTACATCATCCGCGACGATGTACCGACCGGCGAAGGCAGCAACTACCACCTCTCCAAAGACATGAACTTCATCGGTTTAGGTGGCTGCGGTGGCGGCTTGTCTGAAAAAATCGCCGTTAAACGCCGTTGGGTACACCCTATTTCCGACAAAATTCCATTAGACCAAGCTGCTTTGATTGAGCCTCTGTCTGTCGGCCACCATGCTTATGTACGCAGTGGCGCGAAAGAAGGCGACGTGGCATTGGTCGGCGGCGCAGGCCCAATCGGTTTGCTGTTGGCTGCCGTATTGAAAGCCAAAGGCATCAAAGTCATCATCACCGAATTGAGCAAAGCACGTAAAGACAAAGCACGCGAAGCCGGCGTGGCCGACTACATCCTCGACCCGTCCGAAGTCGATGTCGTCGAAGAAGTGAAAAAACTGACCAACGGCGAAGGCGTAGATGTCGCATTCGAATGCACCAGCGTCAACAAAGTGCTGGACACCATGGTCGAAGCATGCCGTCCGACTGCGAAAGTCGTCATCGTATCCATTTGGAGCCACCCCGCCACCATCAACGTCCATAGCGTCGTGATGAAAGAGCTGGACGTGCGCGGCACCATCGCCTACTGCAACGACCACGCAGAAACCATCAAATTGGTTGAAGAAGGCAAAATCAACCTTGAGCCTTTCATCACCCAGCGCATCAAACTGGACGAATTGATTTCCGAAGGCTTCGAGCGCTTGATCCACAACAACGAATCCGCAGTAAAAATCATTGTCAATCCTAATCTTTAATCCTAAGGCTTAAAGAATAAACAGGCCGTCTGAAACTTTTCAGACGGCCTGTCTACTTGATAAATTCCCGAATGGCCCAATTCTCTGCCGACCATTCACTTATCAAGAGTAAAACTCCATGAATCCAAAATACGCCCCACTCTTTCAAACATACACCCTCAATAACGGCGTAACCATCAAAAACCGCCTTGTCGTCGCCCCCATGACCCATTTCGGCTCACAAGCCGACGGTTTGATCAGCGACCAAGAGCGTACATTCCTCAGCAACCGTGCAGGCGATATGGGCTTGTTTATCACTGCCGCCACTTTGGTTCAAAAAGACGGCAAAGCCTTTCACGGCCAACCTGAAGCCACAGGCGAACACTGCCTCGACAGCCTGAAAGAAACCGCACAAATCCTGCAACAACAAGGCGCAAAAGCGATTTTGCAAATCCATCACGGCGGCTCCAAAGCCATTGATGAACTTTTGGACGGTCTCGACAAAATCAGCGCTTCCGCCAGCGAAACCGAACACGCACGCGAAGCGACCGCAGAAGAAGTCGAAGCACTCATCGCCTCTTATGCGCAAGCCGCCGATTTGGCGCTTCGTGCCGGTTTTGACGGCGTGGAAATCCACGGTGCGAACGGCTATCTGATCCAACAGTTTTACTCTGCCCAAAGCAACCGCCGCAACGACCAATGGGGCGGCAGCTTGGAAAACAGAATGCGCTTCCCGCTGGCCGTTATCGATGCCGTGGTTGCCGTCCGTGAAAAACACCAGCGCAACGACTTCATTATCGGCTACCGCTTCTCCCCTGAAGAGCCGGGTGACAACGGCTTAACCATGACCGAAACCGGCGCACTGATTGACGCATTGGTACAAAAACCGCTGCAATATTTGCACGTTTCCCTGTGGGAATTTGATAAAAAAATCCGTCGCGGCGGCGATACAGCCCAAACCCGTATGCAGTTTATCCACGAACGCATCAACGGCAAACTGCCGCTTATCGGCGTAGGCAACCTGTTTACCGCCGACCAAATTTTGGCCGCCTATGAAACCGGCTGGGCAGAATTTATCGCCTTGGGCAAAACCGTGATGATTAATCCGCACATCGCCACGCAAATCCGTGAAGGCCGCGAAGATGAAATCGAAACGCAACTCGATCCGACGCGCGCCGACCATTACGGCCTTCCCGACACCTTGTGGGGATTTGCCTCCAGTGGTACGCAATCATGGCTGCCGCCGGTAAAAGGCGCAGAATGGAAACCGATGGATATTTAATCATCGATTCATAAACAAAGGCCGTCTGAAACTTTTCAGACGGCCTTTGTTTTGGTACAAACATTGAATTATCAAGCATTTTTTTGTACAATTCCGCATCTTTCAATCTATTGCAGGGCGTGTTGCACACGCCCTTATTTTAGCCTGTTTTCCAATACCCATATCCTTCAGGCCGTCTGAAAAAGCGGCCTCAACCTTTTTGCAAAGAAAACCATGTCCCAAGAAATCCTCGACCAAGTGCGCCGCCGCCGCACGTTTGCCATCATCTCCCACCCCGACGCGGGTAAAACCACGCTGACCGAAAAACTGCTGCTGTTTTCAGGTGCGATTCAAAGCGCAGGTACGGTAAAAGGCAAGAAAACCGGCAAATTCGCCACCTCCGACTGGATGGACATCGAGAAGCAGCGCGGCATTTCCGTGGCCTCGTCCGTAATGCAATTCGACTACAAAGACCATACCGTCAACCTCTTGGACACGCCGGGACACCAAGACTTCTCCGAAGATACCTACCGCGTATTGACCGCCGTGGACAGCGCATTGATGGTCATCGACGCGGCAAAAGGTGTGGAAGCGCAAACCATCAAACTCTTGAACGTCTGCCGCCTGCGCAATACGCCGATTGTCACGTTCATGAACAAATACGACCGCGAAGTACGCGACTCTTTGGAATTGCTGGACGAAGTGGAAAACATCCTGCAAATCCGCTGCGCGCCCGTCACATGGCCTATCGGCATGGGCAAAAACTTCAAAGGCGTGTACCACATCCTGAACGATGAAATCTATCTCTTCGACGCAGGCGGCGAGCGTCTGCCGCACGAGTTCGACATCATCAAAGGCATCGACAATCCTGAATTGGAACAACGCTTTCCATTGGAAATTCAACAGTTGCGCGACGAAATCGAATTGGTGCAGGCGGCTTCCAACGAATTTAATCTCGACGAATTCCTCGCCGGCGAACTCACACCCGTGTTTTTCGGCTCGGCGATTAACAACTTCGGTATTCAGGAAATCCTCAATTCATTGATTGAATGGGCGCCCGCGCCGAAACCGCGGGATGCGACCGTACGCATGGTCGAGCCGGACGAGCCGAAGTTTTCCGGATTTATCTTCAAAATCCAAGCCAATATGGACCCGAAACACCGCGACCGTATCGCCTTCTTACGCGTCTGCTCCGGCAAATTCGAGCGCGGCATGAAGATGAAACACCTGCGTATCAACCGCGAAATCGCCGCCTCCAGCGTGGTAACCTTCATGTCGCACGACCGCGAGCTGGTAGAAGAAGCCTACGCCGGCGACATCATCGGCATCCCGAACCACGGCAACATCCAAATCGGCGACAGCTTCTCCGAAGGCGAGCAACTGGCGTTTACCGGTATCCCATTCTTCGCGCCCGAACTGTTCCGCAGCGTACGCATCAAAAACCCGCTGAAAATCAAGCAACTGCAAAAAGGCCTGCAACAGCTCGGCGAAGAAGGTGCGGTACAGGTTTTCAAACCGATGAGCGGCGCAGATTTGATTTTGGGCGCGGTCGGCGTGTTGCAGTTTGAAGTCGTTACCTCACGCCTCGCCAACGAATACGGCGTAGAAGCCGTGTTCGACAGCGCATCCATCTGGTCGGCGCGCTGGGTATCGTGCGAAGACAGGAAAAAACTGGCGGAATTTGAAAAAGCCAACGCAGGCAATCTGGCGATAGACGCAGGCGGCAACCTCGCCTACCTCGCGCCTAACCGCGTAAACTTAAATCTGACACAAGAACGCTGGCCCGACATCGTATTCCACGAAACACGCGAGCATTCGGTTAAACTGTAAAATGCAAAGGCCGTCTGAAACTTTCAGACGGCCTTTTTTTCATTCGATATCAACCCAATAAATCCCAAGCAAACTTTCCGATGGTCAGGCACAGCAGCAACATAAACCCATAACGCAGTAATTTAGTTCCGCCGCGTATTGCCAAGCGCGCGCCGACCACGCCGCCGCACAAATTCGCCACCGCCAACGGTATCGCCCATGCCCACACGACATGGCCTTGTGGGATAAAAAACGTCAGCGCGGCAAGATTAGTGGTCGAATTGATGACCTTTGCCGAAGCATTCGCCGCTAAAAAATCATAGTCGTAAAAGCGGACGAACACAAAAGCCAGCAGGCTGCCCGTCCCCGGCCCGAACACGCCGTCGTAAAACCCGATTAACGCGCCGAAAAATAAGCCCCATAAAGTTTCGCGACGCGTCAGCTTTTCAGTGCGTACCGTCTGCCCCAAGTCTTTTTTCAAAAAAGTGTACAGGCACATGGCAATCATGATGACCAGCATTGCCGGTTTCATGTATTGCACGGGGAAATACACCACCGTTTTCACGCCCAAATATGAAGCGGCAAATGCCAACGCCGCCGCAGGCAGCAGCATTTTCCACGGCACGGGGATTCGGCGCAGGTATTGCCCCGTCGCAGTCAACGTGCCGCAGCAGAAAGCAAATTTATTGACACCCATCACCGAGGCCACAGGTGTAGCGTTTGGCAATAGGTTGAACAATCCGGGAATCTGCAACAGCCCTCCGCCGCCAACGGCCGCATCCATCAGCCCGGCGGCAAAGCCTACCAATACCAGATAATAAAAAAACGAATCTGCAAGCATAATGTCCATCTCAAAAAAGCAAAGCGATTTTGCGCGTGTTTGCCTGTCCTGACAACCTACCAGGCCGTCTGAAAACAAGAAACCATATTCTGTTTTCAGACGGCCTTTCTTTTTCAATTCAGCCGCTCAAATTGCGGCTTAAAAATTTTTCCATTAAAATGCCGCCCCTTATCTTTCCTGCACACAACACATTTTATGGAACATTCCACCCCGACCAAACGCACAGCCCACGAACGAATGAGCATCTTCGCGCATTTCATTTTTGCCAGCCGCTGGCTGCAACTGCCGATTTATATAGGCTTGATTATCGCCCAAGTCATTTATGCCTGTAAGTTCCTCAAATCCTTGTGGCACTTGGTATCCAATTTCAGCATCATGGATGAAAACACCATCATGATCGCCGTATTGAACCTGATTGATGTCGTGATGATTGCCAACCTGCTGACCATGGTGATTGTCGGCGGCTACGAAACCTTCGTTTCCCGCCTGCACGTTGAAGAACATCCCGACCAACCCGAATGGCTCAGCCATGTCAATGCTTCGGTTTTGAAGGTTAAGCTGTCGATGTCTATCATCAGCATTTCCTCCATCCATCTGCTGCAAACCTTCCTCAACACCGCCAATCTGTCGGAAAAACAAATCATGTGGCAATGTATTACCCACATCTGCTTCCTGATTTCCGCCCTCGCCATGGCTTTAACGGACAAAATCGTGTACAGCACGACACATAAAGCACATTGATAAAAGGCAATTAAAAGGCCGTCTGAAATGTTTCAGACGGCCTTTTGTTATCTGGCAATGTTTACCGGCTTATTGCTTACGCTTGTCCCACCAGGCAAACAAGTTGCCCAAAATCGTTCCCGATACAGAGTGCCAAACGCAGGCAACGGCGGCGGCAACGGCGGACTCGGCATTACCGGGGAAGAATTTAGCACTCAAACCAGTGGCAAGTCCGGCGTTTTGTACGCCGACTTCGATGGCAAGGGTGCGTTTTTTGGCGGTATTCATGCCGGTCAGCGCGCCACTGTAATAGCCGAGGATGTAGCCACCGATGTTGTGGGCAGCAATGGCGAGTACCATAACCAAGGCGGATTCAGCAAAGCGGTGTCCGTGAACAGCAGCAACGCCGCCGACGATGCAGGCAAACGCGACAACGGCAACGGCCGGCATAATCGCGCGTACGTCTTCAAACCAATGTTTTTTATGCAGCAATATATTGGCGACAGAACCGATAACGACAGGCAACAGGGTAACGAGCAACATAAATTTGAACATACCCCAGCCGTCCATTTCGACGGTTTGTCCAACCAAATAAGTCATCCACAGCGGCGTCATCACAGGTGCAAGGACGGTGGAAACAGTCGTCATACCAACCGAAAAGGCAACATCGCCTTTAGCCAAAAAACTCATGATATTGGACGAAACGCCGCCCGGGCAGGTGCCGACCAAAACCAAACCCAGCGTCAATCCGGGCGAGAGGTCAAAGGCTCTGGCAATACCGATAGCGAGCAGGGGCATAATCGTGTATTGGGCGATTGCGCCGATAAAAATATCGAGCGGACGTTGTGCCAGAATTTGATAATCTTCTTTACCCAAAGTCATGCCCATGCCGAGCATGATGATGCCGAGTACGACGACTTGCGTATCGCCTTTTACCCACGAAAAAGTGGCAGGTTCGATAAAGGCGATAATGGAGGCAAGGACGATAATCAAGGCGGTGAAGCGGGTCATTTGCCGACTGATAGCGGTCAGAAAGTTCATGTTTTTACTCCTTTGTATGTTTTTATCATGACAATAATTGCCATAATTTAACACATGTTAACTCTTATGCGCAATTACAGTAACGAAACAGGAAATCCATCATCCAATAATGTTTAAAAACAAACCACACTGACTCCACCCAATATCAACACAAAGGCCGTCTGAAACTTTTCAGACGGCCTTGTTTTATCCGTTCGTTATCGATTTATTCGATATTTTGAACCTGTTCGCGCATTTGTTCGATTAAGACTTTCAGTTCAACCGAAGCTTGCGTGCATTCGGCAGCGATGGCCTTACTGCCCAAAGTGTTGGCTTCACGGTTCAACTCTTGCATCAAGAAATCCAAACGTTTGCCTGCGCTGCCCTTGCCTTCGGTAACGATGCGACGCACTTCGGCGATATGGGTGCGCAAACGGCTGAATTCCTCATCCACATCGGATTTTTGGATGAATAAAGCAAATTCCTGTTGCAAACGGTCGTTGTCGATATTGCCGACGGCTTCTGCCAAACGGGCTTTGACTTTGTCCATATGCGCCTGCAGCAGGCTTGGGAACAGTTCGTTCAAAGCATCCACAATCTCTTCCATGCCGTCCAGACGTTGCAGCAGGTGTTCGCCCAGTTTTTTGCCCTCGCGTTTGCGGGCGGCTGTGAACTCTTTCAACGCGCCGGTCAATAAATCTTTGACACCTTTCGCCAAGGCCTCGGAGTCTTCGCTCTGACCTGCCAAAACTCCGGGGAAACGCAAAACGTCGGCCACGCTTAGCTTGCCGAAATTGTGTTCCTTGCGCCATTCTTTGTTCAAATGCGCCAGCTGGGCGACCAAATCCTGATTGACTTCCAAAGTCTGACCGCCCGAAGCCGCATCTTGCAGCTGAACGCGGCACTCCAGTTTACCGCGCGCCACAGCCGCGGCAATCTGTTCGCGCAATGCGCCTTCCAAATAGCGCAACTCTTCAGGCATACGGAATTGAACATCCAAATAACGGTGGTTGACCGCGCGGATTTCCAAATTAATCCGCTTGCCGCCGCATTCGCCTGCGGCATTGGCAAAGCCGGTCATACTGTGAATTTGAATATTTCGTCTTGTAGCCATGGTTTTACTCCGTTTCCAAATACGAGTGAAAGTATGGACACTATAACACACCCGACCGACGATTTTCAGACGGCCTTTGCTGCCAAATTCCTCTATAATTCAAGGCAGCCCATTTTTTATTCCCCCCAAAGGACCATCATGAGCGACTACACCCGCACCGGCCGCGCTGCCGACAGCCTGCGCAACATTAAAATCACCCCCAATTTCCTGCCACACGCCGACGGCTCCTGCCTTATCGAGTGCGGCAACACCAAAGTGATTTGCACTGCCTCCATCGACGAAAATGTCCCGCCCTTCTTGCGCGGTAAAGAACAAGGCTGGGTAACGGCCGAATACGGCATGTTGCCGGCTTCTACCGCCTCCCGTATGCGCCGCGAGGCCGCCGCAGGCAAACAGTCCGGCCGCACACAAGAAATCCAACGTCTGATCGGCCGCTCGCTGCGCGCCGTTGTCGATATGGAAAAACTCGGCGAACGCCAAATCCTGATTGACTGCGACGTCATCCAAGCCGACGGCGGCACGCGTACCGCCTCCATTACCGGTGCCTACGTTGCCCTGCAAATCGCCGTGGACAAGCTGCTTTCAGACGGCCTTATCAGCGAAAACCCAATCCGTGAAGCCGTTGCCGCCGTTTCCGCCGGCGTGGTAGGCGGTGTACCGCTTTTGGACTTGGACTATCCCGAAGATTCAGGCTGCGACAGTGACGTTAATATCATCATGACTGCATCCGGCAAAATCATCGAAATCCAAGGTACGGCCGAAGGCGCGCCGTTTAGCATCGAAGAATTGGGCAAGCTGATTGCCCTCGCGCACAAAGGCATTGCCGAATTGGTTCAACACCAGCAGGCCGCCCTTTTGGCCCGATAATCAGCAAGGCCGTCTGAAAACTTTCAGACGGCCTTTTTTAACCAAACCCCTTTATGCGTATTTACTCAAAAAAGCGCGTCCCATCCTTGAATTCCATGTAAAAAATAGTAATAATAACCCTTTTTCCAGCAAACCAAGCTGCCCGACAACCCCCCACAAGAAAGCACGAAACATGGCGTTAATCGTACATAAATACGGCGGCACATCAGTAGGCTCGCCCGAACGCATCAAAAACGTAGCCAAACGTGTCGCCAAAGCCCGCGCCGAAGGACACGACATCGTAGTCGTCGTATCCGCCATGAGCGGCGAAACCAACCGACTGGTCGCACTGGCGCACGAAATGCAAGAGCATCCCGATCCGCGCGAACTCGACGTCGTTCTCGCTACCGGCGAACAAGTGACCATCGGCCTGCTGGCCATGGCCCTGAAAGACATCGGCGTTGACGCCAAGAGCTACACCGGCTGGCAAGTCGCCCTCCAAACCGACACTTCCCACACCAAAGCCCGCATCGAAAACATCGACGACGAGAAAATGCGTGCCGATTTGGCCGCCGGAAAAGTCGTTATCGTAGCCGGTTTCCAAGGCATCAGCAGCGAAGGCAATATCTCAACTCTTGGCCGTGGTGGTTCGGATACCTCCGCCGTTGCTATCGCCGCAGCCCTCAAAGCCGACGAATGCCAAATTTACACCGACGTGGACGGTGTTTACACCACCGACCCGCGCGTCGTACCCGAAGCGCGCCGCATGGACACGATCACTTTTGAAGAAATGATCGAACTGGCCAGCCTTGGCTCAAAAGTTTTACAAATCCGCTCCGTAGAATTCGCCGGAAAATACAAAGTGCGCCTGCGCGTACTCAGCAGCCTGCAAGATGGCGGCAACGGCACCCTGATTACCTTTGAAGAGGACGACAACATGGAAAGAGCAGCCGTAACCGGTATCGCATTCGACAAAAATCAAGCACGCATCAACGTACGCGGCGTACCTGACAAACCCGGCGTTGCCTACCAAATCCTCGGCGCAGTTGCCGATGCCAACATCGAAGTCGACATGATCATCCAAAATGTCGGCAGTGAAGGCACAACCGACTTCTCCTTCACCGTTCCACGCGGCGACTACAAACAAACCATCGAACTCCTGCAACAACGCCAAGACAGCATCGGCGCCGCTTACATCGACGGCGACGACACCGTATGCAAAGTCTCCGCAGTCGGCTTGGGCATGCGTTCACACGTCGGCGTAGCCGCCAAAATCTTCCGCACCCTCGCAGAAGAAGGCATCAACATCCAAATGATTTCAACTTCCGAAATCAAAGTATCCGTCCTGATTGACGAAAAATACATGGAACTGGCCACCCGCGTTCTACATAAAGCATTCGACTTGGGCAACTAATTCCAGCCAATCAAAAGGCCGTCTGAAACTTTATTGTTTCAGACGGCCTTTTATATTAAAACCTTGCTGTTTCAATACTCAATCCTTCCCTTCTCTCGAAAAATGCTCAATCTCAAATCCGCTCTGACGATAAGCTCGAAAACGGTCTCGGGCTTCGGCCAAATCTTCTAAGCTATTGCCCACAATCTCAAGGATACGATTTGGAATGGCCGGGGCTTGGCTCCAGAAATCGGCAGACAGGTTCAAAACCGTGCAATCTTGCGAAATATTCGGCAATGAGTTTCCAAACGCAAGCAATACCGGCGTTTCAGACGGCATGGGGTCGGTAGGCAGCCAGACTTCATGCGGAATAAAGCTTTCGGGAATCTGCTGCCACAAATCAATGTCGAGTTGCTGCATGGCCGCAGCAGAATCCGACCATACCAAAATCTGCCCGCCATCGCGTATGGCGCGGGCAATCAGGCGGCAGGCAAAGGCGGCCGGCTGGGCGACGTGTGTATAAAAAGTGGCTTTAGGCATGGCGTATTCTTTCATTTAGGCAATGGATTTGCCGTTTTCAGACGGCCTTTTTGGTTTTCAACAATCTCAAGGCATTGCCCAATACCAGCAGCGAGCTGAAACTCATGCCGAGCGCGGCGATCCACGGGGTAACGTAACCAAACACGGCCAGCGGAACGGCAACCAGATTGTATGCGCTCGCCCAAGTCAGGTTTTGGCGGATGATTTGATGGGTACGGCGTGCCTGTTCCATCATCACGGGTAAAACGTTCAAATCATCATTGAGCAAAACCACATCCGCACCGTCTCGCGCCACATCGGCACTCGTGGCCACGGCAGCCGATACGTCGGCTTGGGCAAGGACGGGGGCATCGTTGATCCCGTCGCCGATCATCATGACTTTACGCCCTTGTTTTTGCAGATTTTCCACATAAGCCAGCTTGTCTTCAGGCGTGGCTTCGGCACGATAGGCATCCAAACCCAGCTCTTGCGCGACTTGGGCTACGGCAGCCTGACGGTCGCCGCTTAAAAGGTGCAGACGGATGCCGTGTTGTTTCAGGTTTTGCAACATTTCAGCGGCGCTGTCTTTGATTTGGTCTTCTAGCAAAAAGGCCGTCTGAAAACCGCTTTGATTGCCCAAGAAAATAATGCTGCCTGTGTGGTCGATATGGGCAAATGTTTCAGGCAGATTACCGGCGATCTCAGAAACAAATGCCGCTTTGCCCAAAGCCCAAACCTGGATTTCGCCATCAAATTCGATTTGCGCGCTGACGCCGTGTCCGATACGGTTGATCCGTTGCTGCACTTTCACATCAAGCGCGGATATGGGGCCATCTGAAAGCGTATGGTTCAAAATGGCACGGGCGATGGGGTGTTCGGATTGCTGCTCCAATGCTTGGGCAACGGCAAGGGCTTGGGCCTCGTTCAGACGGCCTGCGGACAACATACGGCTGACGGAAAGCTGCCCTTTGGTCAACGTACCGGTTTTATCGAACACGACATCGTCAATTTGAGCAAGCGTTTCCAAGCTTTGTTTGCCGCTGATGAGAATGCCGTCTTTGGCAAGCGCACCGGTAGAAGCAGCCAGTGCGGTCGGAGTGGCAAGCGATAAGGCACACGGACAGGTAATGACCAGCAGGGCAACGGTAATCCACAAGGCGGTGTGCGCATCGGCATACCAAGCCCAGCCGATAAAAACAGGAACTGCAAGCAAGAGCTCGCCAAATACAAAACTGGACGCGTATTTTTCGGCCAACTCGGCGGCACGCGGTTTTTGCGCCAGCGCACGGTCGAGCAGTTTGACGATATGGGACAGGCGCGTGTTGCCGCCGGTATGGTCGGTGCGGATGATTAAAGGGCTGCTGGTGTTGAGCGTGCCGGCGGTTACTTTTTCAGACGGCCTTTTCACGATGGGCAGGCTTTCGCCGGTCAACATGGCTTCGTTAACTTCACTCTCGCCGGATAAAACCGTACCGTCCACCGGAATGACTTCGCCGGGCTTCACAACAATCGTATCGCCGATATTGAGGCGGACGACTGCGGCTTCTTCGATGGCTTCACTTTCCGGATAAGATGGCAAACGGTGGCAGAATGCCGGAACCAGTTTGACCAACCGCTCCGCCGCATCGCCTGCTTTGCGTCGGGCAATCTGTTCCATAAAACGCCCGCCCAACAGGAAAAACAGCAGCATGGCGATAGATTCAAAATACATGCCCTGCCCTGCGTTGGTGGCCAGGCTGTAAATACCCGCAATAAAGGTCATCACAATGGCAATGGCAATCGGCGTATCCATGCCGACACGGCGGTTTTTCCAGTCGCGCCATGCGCCGCGGTAAAATGGCAACGCGCTGTAAAACACAACGGGCAACACCATCAAAAAGCCGCCCCAATGCAGGATTTCCAAATAAAGCGGCTCGATGTCGCCGCCGTAAAAATAAGTCGGCAGAGCAAACATCATCGTCTGCATCATACCCAGTCCGGCCACGGCCAATCTGACGATAAACTGCTTACGCTCCTTCTGCGCCTGCACTTCGATTTTTTGCGCATCATAAGGCGCGGCGGTATAACCGGTTTGGCGGATTTTCAGCAAAATGTCCGACAATTCGATGTGGGCGCTGTCCCACACCACGCGGCAGCGGTGGGTACTATAATTCAAATCCACGCGCACCACGCCCTTCATGCGCAACAACTGTTGTTCAATCAGCCACACACACGCGGCGCAGGTAATGCCGCCCAGCATCAACACCGCCTCGCGCTCATCCCCTGCGCCGACCTCGACAAAATCCGCCTGCACTTCGGGCAAATCGTACAGCTTTAATTGTGACAACACTTCCGGCGGCGGCAATTCAGATTTTTCCGCGTCTGCGGTACGCTGTTTGTAATAATTGCCCAAACCGGCATCAATGATACTCTGCGCCACCGCTTGGCAGCCGGCGCAGCAGGTTTCGTGTTCTTCGTCTTCAAAACGAACCGTCAGATGCAGATGCTCCGGGACTTCAAGTCCGCAATGGAAACAGTTTTTTTGGGGATGTGTGGAAGATGTCATAATGTGTTCGATTTATTTTTCAGACGGCCTGAAACAATCGTTTCAGGGTGTTACATTTTAGCAAAAAGCGTTTTTCCGCCTCATTTCATTTACTTTTGAATTAATAGACTGTCGAATTTTATAAAAAATATGGAAAACAAAGTATTGACCGTTTATCAAATGATGAACGGTAACATATAAATACCGTTTATCCTTAAAAACTTCCAATTATTTTAATGTAAAAATGGAACTTTTTTAAAAACTCCAATACATTTTTTATTGACCTCAATCCATTTAAGCAGCATACTTTAGGCATTCCGCGAAGACGGAAATAAAAAAACACACATTTACTTATAAAACTAACTTATTGGGAAACCTCACCATGATTGATCGCCTTATGCCTATCTTCGCCGTTATCGGCATTTTGTCCAGCACCGTATACCTGAGCCTCGCCGCTTGGATGCTTTACGAAAGCGTGTTCAAAAAGAAAAGCCCTCTGTCGGCATAATCCTCAGATTTAGAATTTTACGGTAAGGCCGTCTGAACATTCAGACGGCCTTGTTTCATTCCATACTATCAAGCACTTGGCTGTACGGCCAATTCAATCATTGCTTCGCGCAAACCGTCCAAGCCCAAACTTTCTGCAACGGAAACATTCACGCCGACGGCATGCCCGGAATTGTCGCGCAAAATGCCTGCTTCACGCATACCTGACGGCAGCAAATCGATTTTGTTGTACACCACCAATTGCGGAATTTCATGCGCGCCGATTTCTTCCAAGACTTCGTTGACATCGTCCATCTGCCGTTCAAAATCGGTATTGGACGCATCAACAACGTGCAGTAGCACATCCGCCATCGCCGTCTCTTCCAAAGTAGCGGAAAACGCCGACACCAGCTTGTGCGGCAAATCGCGGACGAAGCCGACGGTATCGGTCAAAATCACGCTCGCCTCGTGCGACAGAAAAAGCCGACGCGCAGTGGTATCCAAAGTGGCAAACAATTGGTCTTTCGCCAATACGTCCGCTTTGGTCAGGCGGTTGAACAGGCTGGATTTTCCGGCATTGGTATAGCCGACAATGGCAAAGGTTTTCAGACGGCCGCTCATGCGCGATTTGCGGCGCGTGGCGCGTTGTTTGCGGACATCGGCAAGCTGTTTTTTCAATGCCGTGATTTTTTGTCCGATTAAACGGCGGTCGGTTTCCAACTGGGTTTCGCCCGGCCCTTTCAAGCCGATACCGCCCTTCTGACTTTGCAGGTGTCCATAACCGCGTACCAGCCGTCCGCTCAAATGGTTCAACTGAGCCAGCTCCACCTGCAACTTACCTTCCTGCGATTGGGCGCGTTTGGCAAAAATCGCCAAAATCAAACCCACTCTGTCGAGGACGCGGCATTGAAGCTCTTTCTCCAGATTACGCTCTTGTGTCGGCGTGAGTTCGTGGTTAAACACGACCAGCCCGACATCATGCTGCTTGACCACTGCCGCCAATTCTTCCGCCTTACCCGTACCGACAAACAAAGCCGGATGCGGTTTGTCGCGGCGTGAAGTTTCGATAGAAACCAAATCGCCTCCGGCCGCGCTCACCAATTCTGCCGCTTCGGTCAAGGCCGTCTGAAAGCCGCGCTCGCGCGTTTCATTTGCGCCAGAATAGTCCGCCGTCAGCATTACGCCGACCAAGAGGACGCGTTCGGGCTGCTCCAAAGATTTATCGACGGAAAACAGATTGCGCTTGCTCAAAAAATTTCCTTTCAGACGGCCTTATGGCTGGGTCAAAGTGCTAATTAACGGTTTTTCAAAATATCGGCAAAATATTCGGTCACTTCTGCCAAACGTCCGCCTTGCGCGGCATAAGGCTGCATTACGGCCACCAGCTGCTCCAACACTTCGCGCGTTTCGGTTTGCGCGTGTTCGCGGTAGAGCCACATATTTTGCATGGTCACCGTGGTCAATGCCTCGCGTACATTAAGCAAGAGCAAGTGGCGGCAAGATTCATAGCCTTGGCGCAAATCGCCGGCCGCATAGGCGGTAACCGACAATTCATAATCGATGTCCAACTGATAAACATTGCTTTGGACAAAAAGAATATCGTCTGTTGGGAACGGGATACGTTTCGCCATCAGACCGATCGCATGGGAAATGCGGTATTTCCCTTCCTGGCGCAACATGGTTTGCGCAAGGTAGAGACATTCGGCACGGCGCGGGTTGTAATCATAGCCTGCCAACCAAGTCGCCAAGGCTTCATCGCGTTTGCCCATTAATTTGTAGCACTCGCCCAGCTGTTGGTAAGAAACCGACACTTCCTCGATCCAACCGCCCAACTCGATGCGTTTTTTAAACCATTCGCTCGCACGCTCGGGCATATCAGAATCCCAATAAGAACGTGCCGCATAAAAGGCGTAACGCGGTTTCAGGTCTTCATCTTCAGGGCTGTAAAACGCTTTTTCCAAAGAAACGGCGTCAAGCAGGTATTTGTTCGCCATATTGCTGCGCGCGCCGAAACGGCCGCTGAGTACCGTATAGTCGCCATGAAGCGTGGCTTCGCTGGTATCTTGTTTGTCGGTTTCAATAAATTCGTGCAACACGCCGCGCCAGTAGAATGTGCCGTCATTGCGCAACAACAGCGGACGATAATAAACCACGCTGCCCATGGCATTTCTCATGCGGAGGCGGTAGCGGTCGGCGGTCAGCTCGGGCAATTCCAATTTGCCTTCAAAGCGGTCGTCCGCATCAAAAATCAACACGTAATCGGTTTTGTCTTTTGCGTGTTTCAACGCTTGATTGCGGTTGTATGCAAAATTTTGCCAACCATCATGATGAATCTCGCCTGCGATGCCCTTTGCATCGAAAAAGCGGCGGATCACGCCGGCGGTATCATCGGTCGAGCCGGTGTCGCTGATGACATAGTAGTCAAGTTTGATGTGGTCGGTGATGTTGGCCAGTGTTTCTTCGATGATTGCCGCTTCGTTTTTAACAATCATATTCAAGCAGATGGTTTGGGACATTTTCAATAGCCGCATTGGTTTGGAAAGGTATTATTTTACTTTAGCATTTTGTTTTTTGCACACAAAATACTCAGGCCGTCTGAAGATTGCCTTTCAGACGGCCTGAAGTTTATTTTGCCTTATCTTTTTTCCTGACGGCGTATCAGATACACCGCCAACAGTGCAAACAAAACCGTCGGCAATGCGCCCGCCAAAAACGGCGGCACACCGTACAACTGACTGGTAAAGCCGAAGAGCCGTCCGGCAAAGTGGAACAGCAAACCAAGGCAGATACCGCCGAAAAGTTTCAAGCCCATATTGCCGTGGCGCGTGGTTTGCGGCGTAAAGGCGAAGGCAACAAGCGCCATCACCCATGCGGCAACGGGATACACCAGCTTGCGCCACCATGCGATGGCATAGACTTGGGTATTTTGGTTGTTTTTTTCCAGATGGTCGATGTAGGTGGTCAATTCGCCGACAGACATTTGGTCGGGCTTGACGAGCAATACATCCATCAGGTTGCGTTTAACGGAAATCGGCCAGTTTTCTTCGGTGGTAGTGGAGACCTCGACTTTATCTTCGCCCAATATGCTGCGGCGGATATTTTTCAGCTGCCAACTGCCGTCGGGATTCAAAACGGCTGATTCGGCTTCTGCCGCTTGGGTCAGTTCGTTTTTATCGTTGCGCTGCCAAATTTTGATGCCCAAAAGCGTATGGTCGGGCAGCATTTCGCGCACGTTGATAATGCTGTTTTTTTCTTTCAACCAAAGGCCGGTATTGCCGGTACTGATTTTGCCATTGATGGCCGCAGCTTTGATGTTTTCGGCTTTTTGGCTCAGAGTGGGAGCAACCCATTCGCCAAGAGCGACGGTGGCAATGGCGAAAATCAAACCAAACTGCGACAGAATCAACAGCAGTTTTTTGGTGCTCATGCCGCTGGCTTTGATAACGGTCAGCTCGCTGCCGGAAGCCAGTTGGCTGAGGGAAATCAGGCCGCCGATCAAAACGGCAAGCGGCATCAGTTCATATGCGCGCGCAGGCATCTGCATTAAAACATACTGCCCCAATTTTGCGCCGTTATAGCTGCCTTTTCCAAGATCGCCGACTTCGTTGATGATTTCAAAAAAGCTGTACAAAGCGAGGAAGGCAAGGAGGGCGTAAACCGCCATAACCGCCATTTGACGGATGATGTAACGTGAAATCAGGTTCATTTTCCGCCTTTCAATGTCAGACTTTTGGCAACCGCCTGCCAGAAGGGTTGGCTGGGCATACTGCGCACGCGTAGCAGGACGACGGCAATCACAAACATGATGATGTGCATAGGCAGCAGTCCGAGCCAAAAATGGATTTTGCCGTCTTCCACAGCATTGCGCAGGAAGGTCAGCACGTTTTGGTAAACCAAAAACAAACCGATGGCAATCAAGATATTGTAGGTATGGCCGCTACGCGGATTGAAATAAGAAAGCGGCACGGCAAGCAGACACAACAACAAAACGCTGACGGTCAAGGAAATACGCCACATCAATTCCGCTTGATGTTGGGGATTGCTGCTGCCAATCAGTTGGGCGGTCGGAATGGTACGGCGATGTGAAACAGGGTCGATAAGTTTGGGCGTGGTGCTGATAATCAGGCTGAGGTTTTGAAAGGAAACGCGGTTGTAATCGGCTTTGCCGGGCGTACCGCTGTAACGGTAGCCGTCGCGCAATTCAAGCGTACGTTTGTTGTCGGTCAACGAAAAATTGCCCTCTTTGGCAAAAACGATGTTGTCGTTGCCGTTTTTGTCCTGCTCGCGCAGGAACAGGTTTTTCATGATGCCGGATTCAGTATCGAAGGTTTCGACAAAATAAACCCTGCCGTTGCGCTTACCCAAGCTATTGAACTCGCCGGCTTCCACCAAAGACAACTCCTGCTTCTGCTTCAAAATTTCGGCATATTCGCGGCTGCGCAACTCTGCCCACGGCATTACCCAAAGCTGCATGACGGCAATCAAAATGGCAAACGGCACGGCAAACTGCATGACCGGGCGTATCCATTGTTTCAATGCCAATCCGCAGGAAAGCCAAACCGACATCTCGCTGTCGCGCCAGTAGCGGGTCAATACGGTCAACGTACTGATAAATGCGGTCAACACCAGCAAAAGCGGTGTCATGCCGATTACCCAGAAGCCGACTAAGGCCAACACGGCATCGATGGCGACACGCCCGTCGGCTGCGCGGCCAAGCAGGTTGATGGCCTGCGTGGACACCAATACCGCCAAGAGGACGACAAAGATGCCGACGGCGGTAAAGGAAAGTTCTTTAATAAAGTTTCTTTGGTAAATCATAAGATTGAGCGTGGTATACGGTTTATGGGAAACCTATATTTATTAATAAGGCTTCAGACGGCATGACACAAATGGAGTACAATGATTTTCATCTGTTCGGACGGTTGGTCAACAGGCCGTCTGAACAACCGACAACCGTTCCAATCAGGAGAATAAACGTGAAATTTAGCACAAAAGCCGAAACTTTGCAGGCTCAACAGGCAGGTGCGCAATTATTTGTCTGCGCCGAAGCATCGCAACTGAACAACCCGACTGCCCTCGCCCTCTTCGCTTCCCTTGAAGAAGGTCAAAATTTCGCCGACACCAAAATCCCGACGGACAACGGTTTGCAGGCCATTGCCATCGCCCGCCTCGAAAAAACCGACCGCGCCGCATTGAACAAAGCTGCAGCCGAAGCCGCCAAATGGGCGCAAAATCAAGAAACGGTCAATGTGGACGTTCACGCCTTTGAAGAAGCGCAAGCCGCCGCCGTTGCCGAAGCGTTTGCGATTGCTTTCGGCAATGCCGCCTACCGTTTCGACCGCTACAAAAAAGAAGCCAAACCGGCCAAATTTGCAGAAGCCGTGTTCCACAGCGCACACGAAGCCGCCGTCAAAGAAGCCCTGCGCATTGCCGAAGCGCAAGTTTACGGACAAAGCCTCTGCCGCGACTTGGGCAATGCCGCGCCGAACGAATGCACGCCTGAATTCCTCGCGCGTACTGCCAAAGCCGAAGCCGAAAAATTGGGTGCACACGCCAAAATCATTGAAAAAGACTACATCAAAGAAAACATGGGTTCGTTCTGGTCTGTCGCCAAAGGCAGTGTCGAGGATCCATATTTAGTCGAACTGAGCTATTTCGGTGCGGCCGACAAAGAAGCCGCGCCTGTGGTATTGGTCGGCAAAGGCATTACCTTCGATACCGGCGGCATTTCCCACAAACCCGGCCTGAACATGGACGAAATGAAGTTCGACATGTGCGGCGCGGCAACCGTCATCAGCACCTTCTGCGCCGCCGTCAAACTGCAACTGCCGATCAACCTGATTGCCGTCGTCGCCACTTGTGAAAACATGCCTTCCGGCGCGGCCAACAAACCGGGCGACGTCGTGAAAAGCATGAAAGGCTTGACCATCGAAGTGTTGAACACCGATGCCGAAGGCCGTCTGATTTTGTGCGACGCGCTCACTTACGCCGAGCAGTTCAAGCCCAAAGCCGTCATCGACGTCGCCACTCTAACCGGCGCGTGCATCATCGCCCTGGGTCATGACGTCAGCGGCGTGATGGGCAACAATCAAGATTTGGTCGACAGCCTGCTGACTGCTTCCCGCAACGTGGACGACAAAGCATGGCAACTGCCGCTCTTTGAAACCTACAAAGACCAACTCAAATCCAACTTTGCCGACATTCCAAACATCGGTACGCCGGGTGCAGGCACGATTACCGCCGCAACATTCCTGTCTTACTTTACCGAAGACTATCCATGGGCACACCTCGACATCGCAGGTACCGCATGGAAATCCGGCGGAGAAAAAGGCGCGACCGGCCGCCCTGTTCCTTTATTGTTGAACTATCTGCGCAATGTGAAATAAATCTTGGGGAAAGCCTGCGGGGTTACACATTTCAACCCCGCAGGCCGTCTGAAAACGGAATCCGCATTATCTGACTCAACCTGACAAACGGAGAACCACCATGAAACCACTATTTGCCGCATTATCTGTTGCCCTTCTGCTCGGCACATCCATAAGCGCTCAAGCTACCGAACAAACCGCCCCCACCGACCGCAGCATCCAAGTGTACAAAAAAGCCGACTTAACTGAATGGAACCGCGAAAACGCAGCCGGAGGCCAAGGCCCCTTGCTCGGCAGCTTTGCCTTCACGCGCCATCAAACCGCCGACCAAGACGCATTCAAAGAAATCGGCTGGCTGACACTGCCGCCGGGCGCTTCCATCGGTCAGCACAAACATACCGGCAATGAAGACGTCTACATCATCGTATCGGGCAAAGGCCTGTTTACCGACAGCGAAGGCAAACAAACCGAAGTCGGCGCCGGAGACATTACCATCGCCCGCCCCGGCCAGTCCCACGCACTCAAAAATATCGGCAAAAAGCCGTTGGTCTTCCTTGATCTGATTGCCGAAACTGCTGCTGCCCAAACTAAGACCTTTACAAAATAACCCATTTATCCAACAGCCGAAACCTAGACACAAGATTTCGGCTGCTTCAGGTACTGTAATCGGGTTAGAGTAACCATTGTTTCTATATTAAATCATGTTATGATTGAACTTGTTTTATTCTTGAGTTCAATCAATTATGGCTAACCGTCTTTTTCACTTATATCGCTATCAAATTATTTCGAATGAACGCATTCAAGAACGTCTGCCTTTTGGGGATATGACAGTTGAAGAAGTAATCCAAAATAAAAATGCATTTTTTATCGAAGCCTTTAATAATCTTATCCTGCAGAGTGATTTGAATTTATATGAAGAAACGACTAGAAAGATAAGAATTAAGCAAATTTTCCCAAGTACCCATGCAGATGAAAGTGAGCAACTTTTTGTATTTAAAGTTGCTACACGTAAGCGATTGAAGAGAGAAACAGAAAATTTTGAATCGGTTTCCGAAGAAAATTGGCCAAGTGCGTTTGTACTTATTTGGAATGACCCAGAGCAACAAATTATTGCTATTGAATATCGACCAATAGCATTTCATAGTACTAATTCATTAGCAGCAACCTTGGAAAAACGTTTAAATGAAATACTTGCTATTCATAATTTAAATGTGCAAATCAATCCGATATTTGATAAGAAATCCTTTTGGGAATTTATTGAAGGTCGCAACTTAGAAAAGGTTATCTTCAAAATAGTTACACCTAACATGGCTTCTATTTCTCAGTCATTAAGTGAAGAATTAAAAGCCATAGCTAAAATGTCCAATTCTGCCACAACAGAATTGACTTTGACTGCTCCCGAAAATGGTACTTTGAATATTTCACCCAGTATGCCGCAACTTCCTGAACTGGTAGATTACAGCAGTAAAGGAGGTGGAAATATTAGAGTAAAGTATAAAGGTGTCAAAGCAATTACCAACGTCAAAACTGAACACTCTAGTTTAACGGTTGATGAGATTACTATTGAATATCACCCCTATAACCTTGTTGACAAAATTCAAGATTCTTGTAGAGAAAATGATTAAAACTATTGCTGACACCTTTGCCAAATCTTTTGTCATTGCTGTGGTTATTTGTGCCATTCAAGCATTATTTGGGATTTCTTTTGTCAGAGAATTCATGCAGGACAATTTGCTCAATATTCTGGTTACTTTGATGGCTATTAACACTGCAACAATAGCTGTCATTTTGTCAAAAATGTATGAAATCAGTCGAGAACATCAAAAAAAAGTTAATGAAATCTTTGGTGCTACCAAATCACAAATGTTGTTGTCTATTCGTGAACAAATTGCTTTGATAGGTAGTGGTCTAGTTCTTTCTATTTTATCGAAAAAAATAGATTGGGCTTGGAATCCGACTATTATTAATGCCAGTTTGGAAATTTTGTTATTAACAGTATTTATTTATGCATTGTTTATATTGTATGACACTGCTAAAGCTGTTTTAGAATTTTATCAATAACTTTCTAGTATCTGTTAAATAGTCAGCAAGCACCCCTTAACAGTTGGTTAAACATTGATTTATACAATGTCTAACCAACTGTTAAGGACTTTTATGTCTAAATCCCTTGAACTCATTTGAACATCGAAAATTACGAAGCGCGTTTTTTCCCGATCTAAACCGCCCAAGCCGCCAAATAGCAGTTATCAAACCGACAAGGTCGTCTGAAAACCATATTACGTTTTCAGACGACCTTTTTTGCTGTTTAGGCAGCATGATTCGTTCCAAGCAAACGGGGGGATGGTGCGCCGCCGTTGTTTCCATCTTTTTTATCATTTTCAAGATATTGGGCTTCAGACGACCTTTGGTTTTTCACTGTTTGTATGAGCTTTGGCTTGACTGTTTTTCAGCATCAAATGCGATTTACTTCTTAAATTCTTGTTATATTAATGATGAAATGTTATATAATAACAGCCTTTCGAAATATGATGAGAAACTAAAATGACACAAACCACACTCAAACCCATTGTTTTATCTATTCTTTTAATCAGCACCCCCATTCTCTCCCAAGCGCATGAAACCGATCAGTCGGTGGACTTGGACGAGGTTACCGTTGTCGGCAAAAGCCGTCCGCGCGCCACTTCGGGGCTGTTGCACACTTCGACCGCCTCCGACAAAATCATCTCCGGCGATACCTTGCGCCAAAAAGCCGTCAACTTGGGCGATGCTTTAGACGGCGTACCGGGCATTCATGCCTCGCAATACGGCGGCGGCGCGTCCGCTCCCGTTATTCGCGGTCAAACAGGCAGACGGATTAAAGTTTTGAACCATCACGGCGAAACGGGCGACATGGCGGACTTCTCGCCCGACCATGCCTTGATGGTGGACAGCGCCTTGTCGCAACAGGTCGAAATCCTGCGCGGCCCGGTTACGCTCTTGTACAGCTCGGGCAATGTAGCCGGTTTGGTCGATGTTGCCGATGGCAAAATCCCCGAAAAAATGCCTGAAAACGGCGTATCGGGCGAAACCGGATTGCGTTTGAGCAGCGGCAATTTGGAAAAACTGACATCCGCAGGCATCAATATCGGACTGGGCAACAACTTCGTGCTGCATACCGAAGGCTTGTACCGCAAATCGGGCGATTACGCCGTACCACGCTATCAAAAAGAAGAAGGCCGTCTGAAACGACTGCCCGACAGCCATGCCGATTCAAAAACCGGCAGCATCGGCCTGTCTTGGGTTGGGGATAAAGGTTTCCTCGGCGTGGCGTACAGCGACCGTCGCGACCGCTACGGCCTGCCTGCCCACAGCCATCTCTACGACGACTGCCACGCCGACATCATCTGGCAAAAGAGCTTGATTAACAAACGCTATTTGCAGCTTTATCCGCACTTATTGACCGAAGAAGACGTCGATTACGACAATCCGGGTTTGAGCTGCGGCTTCCACGACGACGATGATGCACACACCCATGCCCACAACGGCAAACCGTGGATAGACCTGCGCAACAAACGCTACGAACTCCGCGCCGAATGGAAGCAGCCTCTGCCCGGTTTTGAAGCCCTGCGCGTACATCTGAACCGCAATGACTACCACCACGACGAAAAAGCAGGCGATGCAGTAGAAAACTTCTTCAACAACAAAACACACAACGCCCGCATCGAATTGCGCCACCAACCCATAGGCCGTCTGAAAGGCAGCTGGGGTGTGCAATATTTGGGACAAAAATCCAGCGCGCTCTCCGCCATTCCCGAAACCGTCCAACAACCGATGCTGATTGACAACAATGTCCGCCATTACAGCTTTTTCGGCGTAGAACAGGCAAACTGGGACAACTTCTCGCTTGAAGGCGGCGTACGCGTGGAAAAACAAAAAGCCTCCATCCAATACGACAAAGCCCTGATTGATCGGGAAAACTACTACAACCAGCCCCTGCCCGACCTCGGCGCGCACCGCCAAACCGCCCGCTCGTTCGCGCTTTCAGGCAACTGGTATTTCACGCCACAACACAAACTCAGCCTGACCGCCTCGCATCAGGAACGCCTGCCGTCAACGCAAGAGCTGTACGCACACGGCAAACACGTCGCCACCAACACTTTTGAAGTCGGCAACAAACACCTCAACAAAGAGCGTTCCAACAACATCGAACTCGCGCTGGGCTACGAAGGCGACCGCTGGCAATACAATCTGGCACTCTACCGCAACCGTTTCGGCAACTACATCTACGCCCAAACCTTAAACGACGGACGCGGCCCTAAATCTATCGAAGACGACAGCGAAATGAAGCTCGTGCGCTACAACCAATCCGGCGCCGACTTCTACGGCGCGGAAGGCGAAATCTACTTCAAGCCCACGCCGCGCTACCGCATCGGACTTTCCGGCGACTACGTCAGAGGTCGTCTGAAAAACCTGCCATCGCTGCCCGGCAGGGAAGATGCCTACGGCAACCGTCCTTTCATCGCACAGGACGACCAAAACGCCCCCCGCGTTCCGGCTGCGCGCCTCGGTGTCCACCTAAAAGCCGCGCTGACCGACCGCATCGATGCCAATTTGGACTACTACCGCGTGTTCGCCCAAAACAAACTCGCCCGCTACGAAACGCGCACACCCGGACACCATATGCTCAACCTCGGCGCAAACTACCGCCGCAATACGCGCTATGGCGAGTGGAATTGGTACGTCAAAGCCGACAATCTGCTCAACCAATCCGTTTACGCCCACAGCAGCTTCCTCTCTGATACGCCGCAAATGGGCCGCAGCTTTACCGGCGGTGTGAACGTGAAGTTTTAAAATCAGATAGACAAACAAAAAAGGTTTTCAGACGGCCGTCTGAAAACCTTTTTCTTGTTTTAACCAATCATTTAAAACTGACTATTAATCTTTCAACACATCTTGCGCAGCCGCTTGAATCTTAGCCGCCGCTGCTTCGATTTGCTGCTGTTCGGTAGATGGGTTTGCCACTGTTTCAACCGGGGCTGCTTGAGAAGCAGGCGCGGCTTGTGGAGCTGCGGCTTTAGGCTCAGATTCAGTTTGCGGCGCAGTCAGCGGCAAACGCGCCAATACAGTGCTGACGCCGGTAACTTTATCGCCAATCGCCACTTGCGCCTGCGCATCGACAGGCAGATACATATCCACGCGCGAACCAAAGCGGATAAAGCCATAGCGTTCGCCACGGGACAGTTTCGCACCGGCTTGGGTGTAGCACAAAATACGGCGCGCCACCAAACCGGCCACTTGAACAAAAGTAATTTCACGACCAGAAGCCGTAATCGCCAAAACCGCATTACGTTCATTTTCCATGCTGGCCTTATCCAAATCCGCATTCACGAATTTGCCTTTGTTATAGACCACTTTCGTTACCGTACAATCAGCAGGCGATTTTTGCGAATGCACGTTGAACACGTTCATAAAAATACTGATTTTCAAAGCATCGACATCACGATACGGATCGCGTGCACGCTCAACCACCACGATACGGCCGTCAACCGGGCTCAACACCGCTTCAGGATTTTGCGGAATCTCACGCGCAGGGTCACGGAAAAACTGCAAAGCAAATACAGTAAACACCCAAAACGGCAAAGACCACCAGCCGCAGCACATCGACACCAGCAGGCTCAAAGCCAAACCGCCGCCGATAATCGGCCAGCCCTCACGGGCGATAATCGGGGGGGGATACAAACGGTTCATCACTTATCCTTCATTTAATAATTTCAAAATTGCCGCCATTATATCTGAAACTCCAAACATTGAGGCCGTCTGAAATGTTCAGACGGCCGGTGTCTTTTGTAAAAAATACTCAACATAGATAAAGTTTCAGTTTCGGCAACACAATGACGCAGCGTCCTCAACAAGCGGCTCACACGAGACAACAACTCGGCGCAAATATCATTTTGACCAAACCTCTTCCCTCGATTATCTCGACAAGCCCAGTATGACCGCCAATACCAGCCAAATCCAATGCCGACGGCGCGATGTAGAGAACAAAGAGCGTTGAGACAGCAAACGCGTTTGGCTCAACTGATACGCCACATCTGCGAGCTTAATCAACTGATTGCCCTGTCGTGTTTTGCTTTCTTCCACTTTACGCAGTTTCAAATTTTCCGCTTCAATCCGCAGCCGCACCAGCTTAGCCTCTAAAAGCAGCAGCTCACGCTCTTCTTCATACTCCTGTTGCTTCATCGTCCGCATCCTTATCTATCTCACCCTCACCGCGCAAATACGCAATATCCGATCGAATATCCTGCAAGGTTTCAGCCACACGACTGCCCTGCTCCCGATAGTCCGCCGATACTTTGCGGAACAATACGGCAATAATCAGCAGGCTTACAAAGAAAATGCCGAAAAATACCCACAAAGCGGCCACATCCGACAGCATGCGGTTCAAGCCAAACAGCAAACCGACCAAGCCCACCATCAACAGCGCGCCGGACAACACCAGCCATATCGCTAAACGGAACACATTCTCAGCCTGACGTGTCAAATCCAAGCTCAATACCTGCAAACGCAGCAACAGCAAATCCGCGCCCTGATTCAACAAAGCCTTGCCATGTTCAAAACGTTGGCGAATCCCCATCTCGATTATCCTTTTTCTCAGGAAACATAAGGCTAAGGCCGTCTGCACGGCGCAATGAAATCCAAGATTTCATGTGTACGCCTGTTCAGACGGCCTTAACATATTCACATTAACGGCGGTTCAACAACACACCGACAACCAAACCGGCCAATGCGGCAAAACCCATCGCATAGTATGGTTTTTCATGCACCACTTCATCAGCGTGTTTGGCACCGCGTTTCAAACGCTCGCCCGCATCAGCTTCAAATTCGGCAAAACGCTCTTTGCCTTCTTTAAGACGCTCCTGGGCCGCTTCTTCAAACTGCTCGTATTTCTCACGCGCACGCTCGGCATGATGGCGCAAACGTTCGCCGGCCTCTTCTTCAAAACGGCTCAAACGCTCTTTGGCCGCGGCCAATTTCTCTTCCAATTTGGCCCGGGCTTTGCCGCCCTCTTCCGAACCGGCTTCCACACCGTCGCGGTACAACTCTTCCACATCATCCATCACTTCTCGGATGTCTTTCAGCAAAGCCTCGCGACGCGTTTCAAAATCGTGTTTTTTCATGTTTTTCTCCTTGAGATAGGTTGATATGGCTACAGACTGTTTATCTGTTAATCAATTATAAACATTTATCTCCGGTTATCACATTAATTCCAATCAAATTAAGTATCAAATATGTAAAAACAACCCGATGAAATTTAAAAAAGGCCGTCTGAAAACTTCAGACGGCCTTTTCATTTCAGCTTAAAGACTTAAGTCTTATGCCAAACCTTTTGCTTTCAACACTTCCAGCATAGTAGTGCCCAACTCGGCAGGGCTGCGGGTGTAGGCGATACCGGCTTTTTCGAAAGCGGCAAATTTTTCTTCGGCAGTACCTTTACCGCCGGAGATAATCGCACCGGCGTGGCCCATGCGTTTGCCTTTAGGCGCGGTAACACCTGCGATGTAGCCGACAACGGGTTTGGTTACGTTGGATTGGATGTATTCGGCTGCTTCTTCTTCCGCAGTACCGCCGATTTCACCGATCATGATGATGGCGTCGGTATCTGGGTCTTCTTGGAAGAGTTTCAGTGCGTCGATTTGGTTCATGCCAGGAATCGGGTCGCCGCCGATACCGATACAGGTTGATTGACCCAAGCCCAGTTTGGTGGTTTGTGCCACGGCTTCGTAAGTCAATGTACCGGAACGGGAAATGATGCCGATGCGGCCCGGAGTGTGAATGTGGCCCGGCATAATACCGATTTTGCACTCACCCGGAGTAATCACGCCCGGGCAGTTTGGGCCGACCAAGCGGGTGCCGTTGCCGTTGGTTTCCAAGTAACGTTTGGCTTTGAGCATGTCCAAAGTAGGCACGCCTTCGGTAATCACAACGACCAAGCCTACGCCTGAATCAACGGCTTCAACGATAGAATCCAAAACAAACGGAGCTGGAACGTAAATTACAGATGCGTCAGCGCCGGTTTCTTTAACGGCTTCTTTCATGGTGTTGAATACAGGCAGGTTCAGGTGGGTTTGACCGCCTTTGCCCGGGGTAACGCCGCCGACAACTTTAGTGCCGTAAGCCAGAGCTTGTTCGGAGTGGAAAGTACCGTTTTTACCGGTGAAACCTTGAACCAATACTTTGGTGTCTTTATTAATCAATACGCTCATTCTTTTCTCCTTAGGCGTTTACGGCTGCAACAATTTTTTCGGCTGCGTCATTCAGGCCGTCTGCAGAAGTCAGTTTCAGACCTGATTCATTCAGGATTTTCGCGCCGAGTTCGGCGTTGTTACCTTCCAAACGAACAACGACAGGAACGTTGACGTTGATTTCTTTAACGGCTGCCACGATGGCTTCCGCAATCATGTCGCAACGTACGATACCACCGAAGATGTTGATCAATACGCCTTTAACGGATTTGTCTTCCAAAATCAGTTTGAACGCTTCAACCACGCGGTCTTTGGTTGCGCCGCCACCAACGTCTAAGAAGTTGGCAGGTTGGCCACCTTTCAGTTTGATGATGTCCATAGTGGCCATCGCCAAACCGGCACCATTAACCATACAACCGATGTTGCCTTCCAGGGCAACATAGTTCAGGTCAAATTCAGAAGCTTTCAGCTCACGTTCGTTTTCTTGAGATTTGTCGCGCAATTCAGCGATTTTTGGCAGGCGGTAGAGCGCGTTGCTGTCGATACCGATTTTGCCGTCCACGCAGGCCAGTGCGCCGTTTTCGCGAACTGCCAGTGGGTTTACTTCAAACAGGGCGAAGTCGTTTTCGATAAACGCTTTGTACGCGCCGGTCATCAGTTTGACGAACTCGTTGATTTGTTTGTCTTTCAAGCCCAGTTGGAAGGCAACTTCGCGAGCTTGGCAAGGTTGCAGGCCGACCAGCGGATCAACGGTTACTTTGAAAATTTTTTCAGGAGTTTCGGCAGCAACTTTTTCAATTTCCACGCCGCCTTCGGTAGAAGCCATGAATGTAACGCGGCGGGTAGAACGGTCAACCACTGCGCCCAAGTACAGCTCGGTTTGAACAGGATACATGTCTTCGCAAACCAAAACGCTGTTGACAGGTTGTCCGTTGGCATCGGTTTGGTAAGTTACCAAGTTGGTGCCAATCAGGCTTTCAGCCACTTCTTTAGCTTCTTCGCGGCTTTTAACGACTTTTACGCCGCCCGCTTTACCGCGGCCGCCGGCGTGTACTTGTGCTTTGACAACAGCGAATTTGCCGCCCAATTTGTCGTAAGCTACAGCGGCTTCTTCGCCGTTATGTGCCAAAATACCGCCTTGTACGGGCAAACCGTAGCTAGCCAGCAGTTCTTTAGCCTGATACTCGTGTAAATTCATGGATTTCTCCTTAAGGTGAGTGGGTTTTAGGAATCGCCCTGCGGCCAATCCCATATTTTCAGACGGCCCTACTATTTACTGAAGGGCAACCACATCCGTGCCAGCAGATACATGGTTGCACCGCCTCCCCCGAGAATAAAAAAGACGATGCCTTTTTTACGCGAATTCGGGCAGAGCAGATAAACAGCAAGGCTGAAACTGATAAACAACAATGCCACGCGCCAAACCAATTCTTTATCTTTGAAACGGTTGAGCGTATAAGTTTCGGTCATCATCACATACATCTGCCACAATGCGGCCATACACATGCTGATGATGCCCATCGGTATAAAGAAAATACCGACTATTTCTTTGTTCATAATGAATGTAAATGCTGTGTGTTTGTCTGACGGAATTATAAATCAGAAAACGGAGCTCTCGAAACATTCAATTTGTCGGAGGCCTTAAGGCCGTCTGAAAAGTTTCAGACGGCCTTAATGTCTATCAACCGTGCAAAGCGCGTTTGTCAGCCGCCAATGCAGCTTCGTGAACCACTTCGGACAAGGTTGGGTGGGCATGGATAATGCGGGCGATGTCTTCGCTGCTGGCGAAGAATTCGAGCGCAGTCACGCCTTCGGTAACCAATTCGCTGACAACCGGGCCGATCATGTGTACGCCCAAGATACGGTCGGTTTTGGCATCTGCCAACACTTTAACCGTACCTTTGGCTTTGCCCATTGCCAATGCGCGACCGTTTGCACCGAAACCTGAAGTACCTTTTTTGTACTCCACGCCTTCGGCTTTGAGCTGCTCTTCGGTTTTACCCACCCAAGCGATTTCAGGATCGGTGTAAATCACGAATGGTACGTTGTTGAAGTCGATATGCGGTTTTTGACCGGCAATGCGCTCAGCAACGGCAACGCCTTCGTCGCTGGCTTTGTGTGCCAACATCGGGCCGCGGACCACGTCGCCGATTGCCCATACGTTAGGCAGGTTGGTACGGCATTCGCCATCTACTTTGATAAAGCCGCGCTCGTCTTTTTCCAAGCCTACGGCTTCCGCGTTCAGGCCTTTGGTGTTTGGAATACGGCCGATGGCAACGATCAGTTTGTCGAATACTTCAGTTTTGGCTTCGCCGGCAGCAGTTTCGTAAGCAACGGAAACGCCTTTGCCTTCGGATTTGATGTCGCCGATTTTCACGCCCAATTCGATGCTCAAACCTTGCTCTTTAGTAAAGTATTTGAAGGCTTCTTTGGCGATTTGTTGGTCTGCGGCAGCCAGGAAGGTCGGCGCGGCTTCAAGAATGGTAACTTCTGCACCCACGCGGTTCCATACGGAACCCATTTCCAAACCAATCACGCCGGAACCGATCACGCCGAGTTTGGCAGGTACTTCAGTCAGGTTCAATGCACCTTCGTTGTCCAATACATTCACGTTGTCGATAGCGACTTGTGGCAGCGGACGCGGTACGGAACCGGTGGCTACGATGACGTGTTTGGCTTCGATAACGGTTTTCTCGCCTTTGTTATCGACTTCGATTTGGTAAGCATCGCCATTTTTACCGGCAAAGGAAGCAGTACCGAACAGGCTGGTTACTTTGTTTTTTTGGAACAGGAATTTCACGCCGCCGGTCAGTTTGGTTACGATGGCATCTTTGCGCTCAATCATTTTGGCCGCGTCGAATTTTACGTCGCCGACAGTGATACCGTGTTCGGCAAACTCGTGTTGCGCAGCGTGGAAATGTTCGCTGGATTGCAACAGGGCTTTAGAAGGGATACAACCTACGTTCAAGCAAGTACCGCCCAATGCAGGGGCATTGCCTGCTTTGTTAACGCCTGCGTCAACGCAAGCGGTTTTGAAACCGAGTTGCGCGGCACGGATGGCGGCAACGTATCCGCCCGGGCCTGCACCAATCACTACTACATCATATTGAGACATCGTGTCATCCTTTGCTTTTGCAGTATCTCAAAATAAAAACGATACTTTTTGTTTCTTTTTTATTTTGAATGACTGCGTTTTGATGGTTTTAAGAAAAGGCCGTCTGAAAGTCCATATCTGCCGATTCATTCGAATCAAATGTTTCAGACGGCCTCAATCGTTCGTTGAGCCTATTGTAGCACGATACTACATTACGCTACATCTAAATAAAAATTCAGACGGCCTTTTCATTAACAAATAAAAGGCCGTCTGAAACGATTACAGATCCAACAACAGGCGAGCTGGGTCTTCCAACGCGTCTTTAATGGCTACCAAGGTCAATACAGCTTCACGGCCGTCAATAATACGGTGGTCGTAAGACAGAGCCAGATACATCATTGGACGGACAACAACTTGGCCGTTTTCAACCACGGCACGTTCTTTAGTGGCGTGCATACCCAAAATCGCAGATTGAGGCGGGTTGATGATCGGGGTAGACATCATACACCCGAAAGTACCGCCGTTGGTAATACTGAATGTACCGCCGGTCAGATCTTCGATAGCGATTTTGCCGTCTTTAGCTTTTTTCGCGTAATCAACAATTGCTTGTTCGATGTCGGCAATGCTCATTTGGTCGGCATCGCGCAGGATTGGTACAACCAAACCGCGTGGGCTGCCAATTGCGATACCGATGTCGAAGTAGCCGTGGTAAACGATGTCTTTGCCGTCAACAGAAGCATTCACAACCGGATATTTTTTCAGGGCGGCAACAGCGGCTTTAACGAAGAAGGACATAAAGCCCAATTTCACGCCGTGTTCTTTCTCGAATTTTTCTTTGTACTTCGCACGCAAGTCCATGATTGGTTTCATGTTGACTTCGTTGAATGTAGTCAGAATGGCGTTTTCTTGTTGAGAAGCCAAGAGGCGTTCTGCAACACGGGCACGCAGACGGCTCATTGGTACGCGTTCTTCAGGACGTGCGCCGGCAGGAAGTGCAACGGCAGGGGCTGCGGCTGCTGCAGGTTTGGCAGCGGCATTTTGTACGTCTTCTTTCAATACGCGACCGTCACGGCCAGAACCTTGCAATGCGTTCACGTCAACACCGGTCTCGGCAGCCAGTTTGGCGGCGGCAGGCATAGCGGCGTTGTTTTGTGCAGCAGCAGGAGCAGCGGCTGGGGCAGCTTCGGCAGGCGCGGCGGCTGGTGCTTCAGCAGCGGCAGTAGCAGCTGTATCGATGCGTGCCAAAACTTGGTCGGCAACAACGGTTTCACCGTCTTGCGCTACGATTTCAACCAATACGCCGGCTTGTGGAGAAGGTACTTCCAAAACCACTTTGTCAGTTTCGATATCGATCAGGATTTCGTCACGGGCAACTGCTTCGCCAACTTTTTTCTTCCATTCCAAGAGCGTGCCTTCAGATACGCTTTCAGACAGCATAGGTACTTTTACATCAATAATCATTTTGTGTCTCCAATGGCCCTTTCAGACGGCCTGTTGTGTGTTTTTAATTCTGCATATGGGCATTCCGCCTGAGCAGCCTCAGACGGAATGCTACTTGGTTTACAACGCCAAAGCGTCTTCAACCAATTGTTTCAATTGAGCAATATGTTTGCTTGAGTAGCCCACTGCAGGCGATGCACTGCTTGGACGACCGGCATAAGACAGTTTTTGCTCTTCGCTGATAACGTCTTCGATGCGGTGGCGGATTTGGTAGAACGCGCCTTGGTTTTTCGGCTCTTCTTGCGCCCAAACCACAGATTTTGCATTCGGATATTTCGCCAGTTCAGCTTTAACCTCTTCATATGGGAACGGATACAGCTGCTCAACGCGGACGATAGCAACATCATCTTCCAGTTTACGCTCGGTACGGCCTGCTTCCAAGTCATAGTAAACCTGACCGGCACACAATACCACGCGTTTCACGCTGTCGTTGCTTGCGCGTTCGGCGGTATCACCGATAACCGGACGGAAAGTCGAACCTTCGGTGAAGTTTTCCAGCGGGCTCATTGCACCTTTGAAGCGCAACAGGCGTTTGGACATGAAAATCACCAGCGGTTTGCGGTATGAACCCAAGACTTGACGTTGCAAGAGGTGGAACATTTGCGATGCTTCAGACGGCATGATGACTTGCATATTGTTCTCTGAACACAGTTGCAACCAACGTTCTACGCGTGCAGAAGAGTGCTCAGGGCCTTGACCGTCGTAACCGTGCGGCAGGATGGTGGTCAGACCGCACAAACGACCCCATTTGGTTTCGCCTGAAGACAGGAATTGGTCAATAGTCACTTGCGCGCCGTTGGCGAAGTCACCGAATTGAGCTTCCCAAATGGTCAGCTTGTCAGGAGCGGAGCAGGCAAAGCCGTACTCGAACGCCATCACGGCTTCTTCGTTCAAGATAGAGTCGATAACCAGGAACTCGCCCAAGCCTTCGCCCATGTTGCGCAGAGGAACATAAGTACCGTCGTCCCATTTTTCGCGTTTTTGATCGTGCAATACTGCATGACGGTGTGAGAATGTACCGCGGCCGGAGTCCTCACCGGAGATACGCACGCCATGACCTTTGGTCAGCAGGCTTGCGTATGCGAGGGTTTCGGCCATACCCCAGTCGATGGCTTGTTTGCCGGATGCCATGGCTTTACGCGCTTCGATCACACGTTTTGCAGTCGGATGCAGGGCAAAGCCTTCCGGTACAGCGGTGAATTTCTCAGTAAGACGCTCAATGTCGGCGGCAGGCAAACCGGTTTCGATTTTTTCGCGCCAATCTTTACCTTGGTATTTGCTCCAGTCGATTTGTGTGCGTTGGAAGTTGCTCAAAGTTGTTTGTTCAACATGTTCGCCTTTGTCCAAAGCATCACGGTAAGCTTGGATGTAGCCGTCAGCCTCAGCTTGAGTTACCACGCCTTCGGCAATCAGTTGCTCGGTGTACAAAGCACGCGCACCTGGGTGTTGCGATACTTTTTTGTACATCATCGGTTGGGTCAGGGTCGGATCATCGCCCTCGTTGTGACCCCATTTACGGTAGCAGACAACGTCGACCACAATATCTTTATGGAATTTTTTGCGGTAATCCAAGGCAGCTTGGATGGCAAAGCAAACGCGTTCAGGATCATCGCCGTTCACATGGATAACCGGAGCGGAAACCATTTTCGCGATATCGGTACAGTGTACGGTAGAACGGGTATCGCGGGTATCGGAAGTCGTAAAGCCGATTTGGTTGTTGATCACGATGTGAACAGTACCGCCGGTGGTATAACCGCGTGTTTTAGACAGGTTGAATGTTGCTTGGTTAACACCCAAACCGATAAATGCGGAGTCACCGTGAATCAATACTGGCAAGACTTTATCGCGGCCGTTTTCGCCCAAACGTTTTTGTTTGGCGCGTGCAGAACCTTCCACTACCGGGTTAACGATTTCCAAGTGTGACGGGTTGAATGCCAAAGAAACGTGCATCGGGCCGTGTGGCGTAGCAATGTCGGAGCTGAAGCCCATGTGGTATTTCACGTCGCCGCTAGGCAATTTGATTTCGGCACGGCCTTCAAATTCAGCAAACAGATCAGCCGGTTTTTTACCCAAAATGTTAACCAAAACATTCAGACGGCCACGGTGTGCCATACCGATGATGACTTCTTCCACGCCGTCTTTACCAGCGTTTTGAATCAGGTAATTCAAACCGGCAATCGCGCTTTCACCGCCTTCTACACCAAAGCGTTTTTGACCGACATATTTGGTATGCAGGTAGCGTTCCAGAGTTTCGGCAGCAGTCATTTCTTTCAAGATACGGCGTTTTTGTTCAACGTTGTAGCTTGGCGTAGACAGTACGCTTTCAAAATAATTGCGAACCCAGCGGCGCTCTTCGGTATTTGGGATGTAGATATACTCTACCGCAATATGGCCGCAGTAGGTTTGTTTGAGGTTGCTGATGATTTGGGACAGAGGCAGTTTGCTCTGACCGGAAAAATCGCCCTCGCCCATATTGAACTGAAGCGCCATATCGGCATCTGACAGACCGTGGAATTTAGGATCGAGAGCTTCGATATTTTGAGGAGGAATACGTTTGAGCGGATCAAGTTGGGCTGCACCCACGCCTTGGATACGATAGGCAGAAATCAGTCGCAAAACGCTGACTTGCTTTTTCATCATTGCCTCATCCAAACCGCCTGCGACGGCTGCGGCAATTTTCTTTTTAGCCAAAGTGGCAAATGATTCACGAATCGGTGTATGGGCAACATCGACAGCGACTGCGCCCGGCTGTTTACTCAAATCGGTAAAGTACTGTTTCCACTTTTCATCGACAGATTCCGGATTATCCAGAAACTTTTCATACAACTCCTCGATGTATGGCGCATTAGAACCAAACAGATAAGAGAAATTGAGTTTTTCGTCCATCATGGCGTGAGCTCTTTTCTTTAAAATATAAACAAAGGGTAGAATCCCGTGTTCTCCGAACGGAATTCAGGCCGTCTGAAATGACACTTTATTCTACCCTATTTCAAATCAAATTACCTGCTATCAACTTAATTAATTACGACCAACCTCATTGAAAACGGCAATTCGATTTTTTCAAACGACTTTTCAACAATATATTAATGTATTGTCTATTAGCGTTTATCTACCGAAACGTAATCGCGACGTTCTGCACCGGTATAAAGTTGACGTGGGCGACCGATTTTCAGTGCCGGATCGCTAATCATTTCATGCCAATGAGAAATCCAACCTACACTGCGCGACAATGCGAAGATAACGGTAAACATTTCAGTTGGAATGCCCAATGCGGACAAGACGATGCCGGAGTAGAAATCGACGTTTGGATACAGCTTGCGTTCAACAAAGAATGGATCTTTCAGTGCAATTTGTTCCAATTCCATCGCCAGCTTGAATTTAGGACTGTCTTCCAAGCCCAATTCTTTCAAGACTTCATAACAGGTTTCGCGCATGATGTTGGCTCGTGGATCCATATTGCGGTATACGCGGTGACCGAAGCCCATCAGACGGTATTTGCGTTGTTTCACACCTTCCATGTATGCGGCAACATTAGATACATCGCCGATTTCGTCCAGCATCTTCAACACAGCTTCGTTTGCACCGCCGTGTGAAGCACCCCACAGACAGGCGATACCGGCAGCGATACAGGCAAATGGATTTGCACCAGAAGAGTCGGCCAAACGTACAGTCGAAGTAGAAGCGTTTTGCTCGTGGTCGGCATGCAAAATAAAGATGCGGTCGAGCGCGCGAGCCAATACTGGATTAGGTTTGTATTCTTCACATGGTGTCGCAAACATCATGTGCAAGAAGTTTTCAGCATAGGAAAGGTTATTTTTTGGATAATTGAACGGCAAACCGTTGGAATAACGGTAACACATTGCCGCAATGGTCGGAATTTTGGAGATTAAGCGGTAAATCGCGATTTTGCGGTGTTCAGGATTGGTAATATCCAAGCTGTCTTGATAGAAAGCAGACAAAGCGCCAACCACACCCACCATCATCGCCATCGGGTGCGCATCGCGACGGAAACCGCGGAAGAACCAAGTCAACTGTTCATGCACCATAGTATGGTGGCTGACTGTAGCATCAAATTCTTTTTTCTGTTCAGGGGTAGGCAGTTCGCCGTAAATCAACAGGTAGCAAACTTCCAAGTAATCGGATTTTTCGGCCAACTGCTCGATAGGATAACCACGGTAATACAACAGACCTTCATCGCCATCAATATAAGTGATTTTGGATTCGCAACTTGCAGTTGACACGAATCCGGGGTCGAAGGAAAACAGACCTGTATTTTTTGTCAAAGCACGAATATCAACCACATCATGGCCGATACTTGCTTCCAATACTGGCAGTTCCAAGGTCTCTTGATTTGGGGTGGTGAGCTTGACTGATTTAGACATTCTTAAACTCCTTTGTAAGTTGGGGCTTTCGTTGCCGCCCAAGCGGCACGGTCCTTTTTTTCAGACGGCCTCCGTATGGAAAGAGCTTGTTCGGATTGGCATCGCAAACAAGCTCTATAACACGTCATGCCTGTCTGATTTTTTCAAGCATGGGAATCAGGTGTTTCTTGTCCGTCGCCGAATGTCCGTTAATCAAGGCAAGCAACTCTTGGTCTTGAAATTCGAGGATTTCGGAAAATTCGGACAACTCCTGATCACTCAGGTGCTCGAATTCTTTTTCCATGAACCTGCCGAAGATTAAATCTAATTCCAATAATCCCCGGCGGGTTTGAAAACGGATTTTCCGTTTGGCAATATCGTCAAAAACCATCATTTCTTAAACGGCTCGTTTCAACATAATCTCTTTAATCTTACCGATGGCTCGGGTCGGATTCAAGTGTTTAGGACATACGTCTACGCAGTTCATAATGGTGTGGCAACGGAACAAACGGTATGGGTCGTTCAGATTATCCAAACGCTCGTTAGTAATGGTATCACGGCTATCCGCAATGAAACGGTAAGCATTCAGCAAACCAGACGGACCAACGAATTTATCAGGGTTCCACCAGAATGACGGGCAGGCAGTCGAGCAGCAAGCACACAAAATACATTCGTACAAACCGTCCAACTCTTTACGCTCTTCCTGAGTTTGCAGACGCTCTTTGTCCGCATCGATAGGGTTATCGTTGACAACGTAAGGTTTGATGGAGTGATATTGTTTGAAGAATTGGGTCATATCCACAATCAGGTCGCGGATAACAGGCAGACCTGGCAGAGGGCGGATTTTAACCGGCTGTTTCAAACCACGCAGATCGGTCAGACATGCCAAGCCGTTTTTGCCGTTGATGTTCATACCGTCAGAACCGCAAATACCTTCGCGGCAAGAACGGCGGAAAGACAATGTATCGTCTTGGGCTTTCAGACGCACCAAAGCGTCCAAAAGTTTAACGTCCGTTGGTTCCAATTCCAACTCGTAACGTTGCATATAAGGTTTGGCATCAACGTCCGGGTTATAACGGTAAATTTCAAAACTCATTTTTTCCATGAGAAGTGTTCCTTTTCTCATAAACTGCCCAATGATTTTGTATTATGAATTCAAGCAGTTCAATGTGGGTATGGTTAGGTTTCAGACGGCCTTTAAGATAAAGGCCGTCTGAAAACTCATCAATAAACGCGTTTGGCCGGTTTGATGTATTCCACGCTCAAAGGCTTGGTATGTACCGGTTTGTAAGACAAAGTATTGGTATCTGAATGATACAGGGTATGTTTCATCCAGTTTTCGTCATCGCGCTCAGGATGGTCGTCTGAAGCGTGTGCGCCACGCGATTCTTTACGCGCTTCGGCGGACACCAAAGTCGCTTTCGCTACTTCAATCAAATTATCCAATTCCAAAGCTTCGATACGCGCGGTATTCCACACTTTGCTCTTGTCTTTGATTTCAGTACGTTTCACGCGCTCGGCAATCTCCATGATTTCTCGAACGCCTTTGCTCAGAATCTCATCGGTACGGAACACACCGGCGTGCAGTTGTACGGAGCGTTGCAGTTCGCGACGCAATGCATCAACGTTTTCGCCGCCAGTTTGATTATCCAAACGCTCGATACGTTGGCGGGTCAATTCACCGGCATTAGCAGGCAGAGGTTTCCAGTCGCTTTGCTCTTTGATGAATTTAATCATGCTGTCGCCGGCAGCTTTACCGAATACCACCAAGTCCAACAGGGAGTTGGTACCCAAGCGGTTCGCACCGTGTACGGAAGCACATGCGCACTCACCTGCCGCATACAGACCTTTTACAGGCACTTCATAATCTTCACCTTGCGGAACAACAACTTCGCCATGGTAGTTAGTCGGAATACCGCCCATCATATAGTGGGTAGTCGGCACAACAGGAATCGGGTCTTTAATCGGGTCAATACCGGCAAACTGAATGGAAATCTCGCGGATGCCCGGCAGTTTTTCCATAATTTTTTCTGCACCGATATGGTCGATTTTCAGCAATACATGGTCTTTGTTTTTACCACAGCCGCGACCTTCGTAAATTTCCATCGCCATCGCACGGGAAACCACGTCACGGGAAGCCAAGTCTTTTACGGTTGGTGCGTAACGTTCCATAAAGCGTTCGCCGTCGGCATTCAACAGAATACCGCCCTCACCACGCACACCCTCAGTAATCAATACACCGGCACCGGCTACACCAGTCGGGTGGAATTGCCAGAATTCCATGTCTTCCAACGGAATACCTGCACGGGCACAAATACCCAAACCGTCACCGGTATTCATATAAGCATTGGTAGAAGAAGCATAAATACGACCGCCACCACCGGTAGCAAACATCACAGCTTTAGCGTGGAAAATATAAACTTCGCCGGTTTCCATTTCCATGGCGGTTACACCGACTACGTCGCCGTTTTCATCACGAATCAAATCTTGCGCTGTCCATTCCACAAAGAATTGTGTATTGGCACGGACGTTTTGTTGGTACAAAGTATGCAACATCGCATGACCGGTACGGTCAGCAACAGCACATGCACGTTCTACCGCGCGTTTACCGTGTTCTGCAGTATGACCACCGAAAGGACGTTGGTAGATTTTGCCACTTTCCACACGGTCAAAAGGCATACCCATGTGTTCCAACTCAATTACAGCTTCAGGCGCTGCGCGACACATAAACTCAATCGCATCTTGGTCGCCCAACCAGTCGGAACCTTTTACGGTATCGTACATATGCCAATCCCAACGGTCTTCCTGCACATTACCCAATGAAGCAGAAATACCACCTTGAGCCGCTACAGTATGAGAACGGGTTGGGAAGACTTTAGACAAAACAGCACAATTCAGGCCGGATTTAGACAATTGGAGGGCTGCGCGTAAACCTGCACCACCACCGCCAACAATCACGGCATCAAACTTGCGAACAGGAAAACCCATATTTACCCCCAAATTACTTTAACTGAATACACCAAGCAGCCTACCAACCAAACGATGGTGGCAACTTGTAAAAACAAACGCACGCCGAAAGGCTTAATGTAGTCCATCCACAAATCACGGATACCTACCCATGCATGCAGGAATACGGCCAAGAAGCTCACTTGGGTAAACACCTTCACCCAAGTTTGATCAAAAAATGCCTGCCATGCCGAATATTCTTTAGGCAACGTAAACAAAACAACCAAAAGAACCACGGTGTACACCAGCATGATGACCGCAGTTGCACGTTGCATTGCCCAATCGCGCAAACCGTAATGCGCACCTGTCAATTTACGTTCTACCATAACAAAGCTCCCAAAACGACGGTCAGAATCAAAGCAGAAGCAAATACAACTTTAGCAGTAGTACGGGCAGTATTTAATTCCAGGCCTTTATGCACATCCAAAAACAGAAAGCGGATACCGGCAAAAAAGTGGTGCAGATATGCCCACAACAGACCGATAAGGATCAGCTTCACAAACGGATTGGAAATAGCAGAACGATATGCTTCAAACGACGCTTCGCGATCCAGCGTTCCAGAGAAGAAATACAAGAGAACAGGCAGCATCACAAATAAGCCGACGCCGCTGATACGGTGAAGAATAGATACAATCCCCGGTATGGGCAATCGGATATTCGGAATTTCCAAAAATACCGGGCGTGATTTGGCGGACATGGTCAGTTCCTCTAGATTTATTATCAGCTCAAAACCTATAGCTCAGCACTACAATAAGCTACATAAACCATAATTTACCTGTTTTATCTCATTTTGAACAGTGCAATTTATGAATGCTCTAATGATTTTTACCAAAAGACTAATAAAATCAAACAATCATTCTTAGATTTTTTTTTTGCGTGGCTAGCCTTTTTTGTTACTTTCCTGCAATTAAGCCATCTCCCCATCAAAGCACTTACAATAACATCATTATGATTTGAGAATCGTATCTATTGCGAGATAAATTCTCACTCTTGATACCTAATCTTTACAAAGGCATAAGCCATTTTTAACTTATTACTATTGCATTATTACTACTACTCTTACATAGTTATACATTCAAAGACATTTCATCTATCCCTAGATGGACTAAAATACAGCACAACACCAACAATGTTTCCATACCTTATAAGGAAGCTGCATCATGACACACTCCCCTCATCAAAACACACCCGATCCGGAAGACTACATCCCCTCCTTCCGCCGTCGAAACTTGGACACATCCGGTTTTATGAAAAAACTCGGACGCTTTGCCGGCCGCCTGGGCAAACCTGTCGTCCGACAGCTTTATGTACTTTATTACCTTTGGGAATCCGAACACACGCCCAAACGGGCTAAAATGATTATTGTCGGCGCACTGGTTTATTTCCTCAGCCCTATCGACAGCATTCCCGACCTTCTGATTCCATTTGGCTTCAGCGATGACATTGCCGTCATTGCGCTGGTTTATTCTCAGATGAAAAACTATCTGACCGAAGATATTCAAGAAAAAGCCCGTCAAGCGGCTGACAAGTTGTTTGGTTCTTAATTGGATACAATTCGACTACACATATATAAATACAAAAAGAAGGCCGTCTGAATATTCAGACGGCCTTCTCAGTTTATGACTTTTTTATTTCAAAGGCTGCATACCCATAACTTCCATCAGGAAATTGGTAAACGCAGGATTGCTTGGCTTGGTATCCATGTTTTTCCAACGCTGTTGCCAACCGCGCAAAGCACCTTGGATGTACTGTTTGGATTGCTCGGTAGTAATTTCACCACGTTGGCTGTCAACGGCAGAACGCAGATAAACTTCGTACATACTGTCATCGACAGAGTTGCGTCCCACTTGTTGGATACGGAAGCGGTTCAAATATTGTGCAGCCTGAACTTTGGTCAGACTACCTTGGCTCACTTGGGTACTCAAGCGACGTGCTTCATCATGAATCTTGGAAACATCTGCCCAATGCGAAGGAGCCAAATGATAACCGGTAGCTGAAACTTGTGAATCAGCCTTAGGCTTTTTGACGTTGGTTGGTCGAACTGGCACTTCTTTCAAAGTCGGAACATAAATCGATTCACAACCGGCAAGTGCCGCTACAGCAAGGATAGGAAGAATGTATTTTTTCATAATGCGCATTATAAGCATGATTCGTTGAAGAAACCAACTTTTGAATAACGGTATTCAAAACAGATTAACTGAATTACAACAGATTTCATACGATATCTCAAGCCCATACGCAAAAAAGGCCGTCTGAAAACGGCCTTTTAACAACAATCCTATATTATGCCAAATCGGCAAACAGAGGCGTAGAAAGATAGCGTTCGCCATACGATGGCAACAAGACAACAATCAGCTTGCCTTCGTTTTCAGGTTTTTTGGCCAGTTGCAATGCGCTCCATACCGCGGCACCTGAAGAAATACCTACCAAAATGCCTTCTTTTTCAGCCATAGCGCGTGCAGTTTCAAACGCTGCTTCGTTAGGTACTTTGACAATGCTGTCGTAAACAGTCGTATTCAAAACGCTGGGGATAAAGCCTGCGCCCAAACCTTGAATCGGATGTGGGCCTTTTTCGCCACCACTCAATACCGGAGAAGCTTCAGGCTCGACAGCCACGATTTGAACTTCGGGTTTGTATTTTTTCAACACTTCGCCCACGCCGGTAATCGTGCCGCCAGTACCCACACCGGCCACGAAAATATCTACTTTACCGTCTGTATCGCGCCAAATCTCTTCGGCAGTGGTTTTGCGGTGAACTTCAGGATTGGCCTCGTTATCAAATTGGCGCGGCATGAAATAAGTGCCCGGATGTTCGTCCACTAAAGATTGGGCTTTGGCAATAGCGCCTGCCATGCCTTCGGCAGCAGGAGTCAAAATCAATTCTGCACCAAACGCACGCAGCAGCATTTTGCGTTCTTTACTCATGCTTTCAGGCATGGTGATGGCCAATTTATAACCGCGGGCCGCGCACACCATGGCCAAACCGATACCGGTATTGCCACTGGTTGCCTCGACGATAACGGTATCTTTATTGATTTTACCGGCTTGCTCGGCCGCTTCAATCATGGCTTCGGCAATACGGTCTTTCACGCTGCTGCCTGGATTAAAGAATTCAAGTTTAACGGCGATTTGCGCTTTTAAACCTTCGGTCAGGCGGTTCAGTTTCACCAGAGGTGTGTTGCCGATCAGCTCGGTAATATTATTTGCAATTTTCATTTCCTGCTCCTGATTTAGATGTAATACAGCCTGCATATTAAACTCAGGCCGTCTAAAAAACCAATATCGAAAATTTCTTTCTTTATAACTTTTGGTTCAAGCGCGGTCAATATCCACTGCGCTCAAAAATCAATGTAACGGCAACCACAGCCTGCATCACGACGGCAACCATCCAGCCTGCCCACATCTGCCGCATACTGAAAAGAGAGGCAGACTGCTTGCAAACAACCACACGGTGCAGATAAAACACCAGCATCAACACGCCCTGCAAGACAAACCAATAAATGGGTTTCAAAGCATAAATTTTCAGTAAGGCCACCCATGCAAAAACCGAGCCTGCCAGCGGCAAGATGAAATAAACCACGCCTGCCAAGAAAACAAAAGCCAAAGTCATGACGACATTGGAAACTGCAAATAAGGTCAAACCGGCATATTCGCCTGCCGACCAAAACTTTTTGTCTTCCGTTTTACTGCAGTCATCGATAAAGAAGAAAATACTGGCGATTGTCAGATAAAAATGAGGGATGAACAAAGGGCCTGTATGCGTAAAGCCCCACATTCCAGGCAACAAGCGTGCGCCCAGTGCCGAAATCCCCAGCCACAACAACACCGTAGCCCAAAGCCATTGAAACCGCTGTGCGCGAAAAATAAATGCCAACGATACCGCAGCATACGCGACGGCAAACCAAAAATCCAAAGAAACCATCATGAATACTGCAACTCGCCTTCAAAAACGGTTTCAGCAGGGCCGGTCATTTGCACATCGCCGCCTTCTTCCCAACTGATAAACAGTTCGCCCCCAGGCAGAGTAACACGCACAGGCGCACCCGCTTTCAGCAAGCCATTGCGCACGCCTGCCACCACGGCCGCACACGCTCCAGTGCCGCAAGCCTGAGTTTCCCCCACCCCGCGTTCAAACACGCGCAGGCGGACTGACAACTCATCTTCAACCTGCAAAAAGCCGACATTGACCCGTTCAGGAAACTGCTCGTGCGATTCAATAGCGCCGCCCCAATGCTCCACCGGTGCGGTTTCAACATTATCAACCAAAATTACCGCATGCGGATTACCCATATTCACACAGCTTACCGGTACAGATTCCAAACCGACCAAGACAATATGCGTCAGCGCATCTTCATTTTCACCATGTGCAGGCACAAACGGAATTTCAGACGGCATGAAACGCGGTTTACCCATATTGACGGTAACCAAACCGTTATCCAACAGCTTCGGCACAATAATCCCTTTGGTCGTTTCAACCAAAATTTCCGTTTTATCCGTCAACCCCTTATCCGCGACAAAACGCGCAAAACAACGCGCGCCATTGCCGCACTGCTCTACTTCCCGACCATCAGCATTGAAAATGCGGTACCGAAAATCGACCGCATCAGAAGAAGGCTTCTCCACTACCAAAAACTGATCAAAACCCACGCCGCGATAGCGGTCTGCCCATTGGGCAAGCGGCGCAGCCAACGGATCAAAGTCCTGATTGATGGCATTGACCACCATAAAATCATTGCCCAAGCCGTGCATCTTCGTAAATTTTAAAGTTTTCATTATTCATTCACATTCTTATTAAATCATTATTCCGGCACATTCTACACCAGAATGATATATCCGTTTCTATCTTGTTTTTCAGACGGCCTTGCGCCCTTTTACCAATACTAACACCAGCCACCCCGCAAAAATACTATACTTCCAACATTACAAACATTTCTTATTACAAGGATACACATTATGAAAAAAGTTCTCTTACCTGCCCTTTTGGCCGCTTCACTCAGCGCATGTACAGTCGGCACACCCGGCGTTTCCGTCGGCTTAGGCGTCGGTACCGGCATCGGCCGCCATGTCGGCCTGGGTACATCCATCAACATCCCTGTCGGATTGGACAAAACCAAAACCACCAAAGGCACGGATTCAGACGGCATCCGTATCTCAGAAGAACAAATCGTGACCTATTTTGATGCACACGGTACGCCCAGCAACAGCGCAGTCAAAGGCGGCTTCCATCGTCAACTGATCAGCAAACGCAACAACGAATACGTCGTCCAAGACTTTTACAGCGACAACAGCCAAAAACGCACGGACCCCTATGTCCTCAGCCGCAACCAGCTGATGCAGTTCCGCGCCACACCAAGCAACGGCTCGCTGACCACTTACGCCTACAACGGCACCCTGATGCAGCAGCAAGTATTCCAAAACGGCAAATTGGTTAACGCCAAATACTAAAGGCCGTCTGAAACGGCTGGAAGCCTGTGAAACTTGATTACAAAATATTTTTAACATTCAAACATTTGAAATATTTTGCACCATTTTCTTGAAAATATGGATTGACACATTTTTTCCAGCCATTATAATACGCCCCATTCCCCGATAGCTCAGTCGGTAGAGCGACGGACTGTTAATCCGCAGGTCCCTGGTTCGAGCCCAGGTCGGGGAGCCAAATTTTAAAAGCCTGAACTTCTGTTCAGGCTTTTTTACATCAATAAGGAACGATTGTTCTTTTCCAAAAAAGCCCTGAACCCTCATGAAACCTTTGCAAAGGTCTCTATCCCCAAAACTGGCACGCCTTACGCCTTACCCGCTTCGTCTGGCGAACAAATGCAAACAGCCCGAAACCTTTTTCAGTCAGGTTTCGGGCTGTTTCGTTTTGAAATGGACAGCGTCTTTTCAGACGGCCTTAAACTTGACACATCATTTCACACACGGATTGTCCAAAACGACCGAGACATTGCGTTCGGCTTTGTTCATATACGTCATGTGGACTTTCTTGCCTTTGAATTCTGCTTTGACAACGGATTCCAGCGTGGCAACATCTCGGGTGAAGCCGAATTTTTTGTCGTTTGCGGCAATGAATTTGACCGGTTTTTCATGAAATAACGAATAGAAAGAAACGCCTTTATTATCTGCGGTCACTGCGCATTGCGTTTTGCCGTCGGCGGCAATGACGGAGGAAAGCGTATGGGGCTTATGGGTGCGGTCGGCGAAGGTGGTGTAGGAATCATACGACCCGAAGCTGATTCTTAATGCGAAAGTATTGCCAAGCCATTCATGGCTTATCCTGTCTTCAGGGAGATTTTTTTCGATGGCTTTTTTGCCTGCAAAGAAAGAGCATTCTTGGGTTTTGTGGTTGCAGATTTTTCTGACGCTGAACTGCTTATCCGGAGAAGTAATGACAGTTTCAGCGGCAAGGCTGTTTGCGCTTGCTGCGGCGAGTATACAGCTTAAAAGAAGTGAGCGGATGGGAAGGGACGGTTTCATTTTGTTTAGTGTATCGGTTGGTTTTAATATTGATTGAGCTGATTTGAATGCAATAAGCGGAATAACTGCCGATATGTTGATTTCAATCTGCAGAACAGATAATCCAAAGGCCGTCTGAAACTGATTTTTGGTGTTTCAGACGACCTTTGTTTGCTTTGCGGCGCGGGTTTAGCGGAAGAAATCTCCCATGCCTGCAGGCAGGCCTTGGGTGAATGCGCCCATGGTTTTGTTGGTGGTTTCTTCGGCTTTTTCAGAAGCGGCATTGATGGCGGCCAATACCAAATCTTCCAGCATTTCTTTATCGTCAGCAGCCTCTTGAATCAAATCAGGGCTGATTTCAAGTTTGCGGACAACGTGGGAACAGGTCATCACGACTTTCACCAAACCATTGCCTGCCTCACCTTCAACTTCGGTTTCAGCCAGCTTGGCTTGTGCCTTTTTCATGTTTTCCTGCATTTGTTGGGCCTGTTTCATCAGGCCGCCTAATCCGGCTTTTCCAAACATGTTTTACTCCTATGGGTTTGAATAAATGGGTTTTACTCATGCCGTCTGAAAACGCTATTGCCTTTCAGACGGCCTTGTATATCAGTATGTTAAGAATGTCCTGCCAACTCTAAAGAATCCGGCAGCCATTGCGCCTCAAAGGTTTGCAAGATTTTCTGCGCCGTCGTATCCGCTTCCAGCAAATCTTGCGCCTGCTGCCGCCCTTCTTCTTGAATACGTTTGCGGCGCATCACCGGCGTTTCCCAGCCTTTATCATCTTGCCAAGGCTCGGTTTGCAGCCTTAAATTGCCAAGATGATAGGCCTCGCTCAACGTCTGGCAGATTTTATCCAAGCGCTCTTTATTGGCAGTGGCTTTGGCCTCATCCGTCAACGACAGCATGATTAATCCTGCTTCCGCATCATAATTCGTCCATGCCGCATTTTGCGCCAACATCTGCGCCGCGCCTAATTTACGGGCGAAGCGTTCGATAATGCTGTGCCAATTCTCTGTTTTAAACTCAGGCAAAGGAGCGAACTGAAGCTCTTCTTCATCTCCCTCCTCTTCTTCAGACTCAGCAGACGCAACCGGCTGCGGTACTTCCATCACATCAGCACGGTGTGAATCTTCATATACATATGCTTCATCAAAATACGGAGGCGGAATTTCCTCATCCATGTGCGGATATGTTTCCGGCTCAGGGGCCGTCTGAACTTTTGCAACAGGCAATGGCTCCGCAGTTTCTTGCATCTGCGCCGTTTGAGTTTGAGGCGGCTCAGTCGATACTTGGCTCGGCATTTCCTCCCAAGGCGGTACATCCGTCTGTTGTTGCCGAACAGACTGAACGGTTTCTTCAGACGGCTTTTCAACGGTATCCTGCTTGGCAAAAACAGCCTCTTCCTCAACCGCCGGTGCTGCTATCGGCTCAGATTTCGGCAGCTGAAAAGGCTTTTTTTCAGCCTCAGCTTTCTGATGGTCGGAATGCAAATCCGTGTGTTCAATCTGACTTTGCGTATCGCAACCCGAAGCGGCCAACGGCGCAAATGCAAGCATGCGCAAAAGCGTCATGACAAAACCAGCATACTCATCCGGAGCCAGCGGCAAATCCTGTTTGCCATGAATAGCACATTGATAATAAAGCTGAATCTGCTCGCCACTCAAGGCTTGACTTAAACGAAGCAAGGTTTCACGTTCAGGGTCGTCATTTGCCAAGGCGGAAGGAATAGTTTGAATCAAAGCCAAACGTTGCAACAGCATGGCCAATTCTGCCAATGCGCTATCAAAACCAATCGCTCTGGCGGACATTTCCTGAGCTTTTTCCAGCAAGGCCTCACCGTTTTGATTGATGATTCCTTCAAGCAATTCAAACAAGTATTGTTTATCGACCGCTCCGATCATTTGGCGGACATCTTGTTCGGCCACTTTACCCGAACCCATGGCAATCGCCTGATCCAAAAGGCTCAACGCATCGCGCATCGAGCCGGCGGCGGCGCGTCCTAAAAGCTGCAAGGCCTGCGGCTGATAAGGAACGTTTTCACGGTCCAAAACATGTGCCAAATGCTCGGCAACCTGCTGGATTGTCATGTTGCGCAAAACAAACTGCAAACAGCGGCTCAATACGGTAATGGGGACTTTGTGCGGATCGGTGGTCGCCAAAATGAATTTAACGTGTTCAGGCGGTTCTTCCAAAGTCTTCAGCATGGCATTGAACGCGCTTTTGGAAAGCATATGCACTTCGTCGATGATATAGACTTTGTATTTACCCGCAGTCGGTGCGTATTGCGCATTTTCCAATACTTCGCGGATATTATCGATGCCGGTATTCGATGCCGCGTCGATTTCCAATAAGTCCACATAACGGCCGCTGTCGATTTGCGTACAGCTTTCACACTGACCGCACGGCTCGCCATGCACGGCATTTTCGCAGTTCAAGCTCTTGGCCAAAATCCTGGCAATCGTGGTCTTGCCCACACCGCGCGTCCCTGTCAGCAGATAGGCATGGTGCAGACGGCCTTCGTCCAGCGCGTTGCGCAGGGCTTTGACGACGTGTTCCTGACCGACCAAATCGGCAAAGGTTTTCGGACGCCATTTTCGTGCAAGAACTTGATAAGCCATGTTGTTTCTCTACGGGAAATAAATCGGAAGGCCGTCTGAAAAGAATTATCCGCTCTTCAGACGGCCTCAGAAAATGGCATATATTCTAGCATTTTTTTGATTTTTATTAAGGATTTTCTATCAAGCTGGCAGCGACAGCATGTCATCGCAATGTTAGAATGCCACACAAATGATAAACAATTTGAAGCTAAAATCATTATGCCTGAAATCATACTACGCAACCAATCAGCCACTATGCAAGTCAATACAATGGGCGGATATATTGACTCCCTGATTCTAAAAGGACGGGAAGTCTTGTTTCCGAAAACCAGCGTCCACGTGGGCGATGATACAAAATTACGCGGCGGCATGCACGTCTGCTTACCCCAATTCGGACCGGACAGCAAAAATCATCTAGCTCAACATGGTTTCGGCAGAACTTCAGACTGGGAAATCCGCCATCAAAATGAATCGGATATCGGCTTGAAATTAATCAGCACAGAAAAAGGCTATGAACACGTCGAATGGTTGCTTGATTACAGTCTGCCTAACGAAAATGAAGCCATCGCCATCCTAACTGTCTGCAATTACGGCGAATCGCCCGTCCGCACGTCTCCGGGATTCCACCCCTACTTTACCGCCGCAGGTACACAATTTGATTTCAACGGCGCGCCATACGATGCCGACTATATCTCCCATACCGAATTTGTTTCCTCCGACCAGGATGCACACGTTGCATTTAACGGCTTGAAACTGGATATCCGCACCCACAATCTGCCTGTGTATGCCCTCTGGAGCGATAGAAACGGCCAATATACTTGTGCAGAACCAACCGCAGAAGGCAATGCGTTTTTATCCCCTGCAAAAGGCGGACAGTTTGTTTCAGGGCACAGCAAAAAACGTTACGCCATGAAAATCAAACTGATGGCTTAAAATGTTCTGTAAAAGCCCCAAATACTTAAAAACCACCCAAATGGGTGGTTTTCTTATGGCTTACAGGCCATTGTTATTGATTGCATTCGCAATATCGCGTACCGCTGTTACATACATGCGGCTGTGGTTGTATTGCCATACAGTGTAGAAGTTATTCAGGCCCAAATAGTATTCAAATACGCCCGGGCTGGTTTCCAAAGCATACAATACAGCCTTTTCATTATCCGCAACAGCAGCTTGAGGCACGACACCCAAAGCTTTGAAATCTGCGACAGTGCGCGTCAAGGCAGTTTTCTCATCGATAATCGCCTGCAAGTGCGGAGTAATCGTCAGACTTACCGGCACAACCATCTTACCGCCGGTCTGCCAGCCATGCTGTTTCATATAATTGGCGACAGAAGCCGCCACATCGCCGACATTATTCCAAATATCGCGATGACCATCACCATCATAGTCCACCGCCCATTTACGGTAGCTTGAAGGCATAAATTGCGGCATACCCATCGCACCGGCATAGCTGCCTTTGAAGTCAAAGATATTTTCTTTTTCTTCTTTTGCCATCTGCAAAAGTTCGCTCAACTCGTTTTGGAAGAACTCGGCACGGCGTGGATAATCAAAGGCCAATGTACTCAAGGCATCGGCAACGCGGAAGCTACCCGTATTTTTGCCGTAATTGGTTTCGATACCGAGAATCGCCACAATCAATTCGGCAGGTACGCCGTATTTGCGTGCCACATCATCGATTACGGCACGGTTTGCCGCATAGAATTGTCTGCCGCCGTTAAATTTGGCTGCACCAGAGTTACCGGTGCGGAATTCATACCAAGGACGCGAAGTGCTTGGGCGGTACATAATGGTAATAATGTTGCCTTTATACACCACGCCATTAAAGAAATTGCGCAACTCTTCCGCACTGAAACGGCGGTTTTTTACTTCATATTGGATAAACTGCTGAACATTGACGTTCTCATTAAAACCGCTGCTGGCAACAGATTCAGCCGCTGCATCAAATACAGGGCGTTTTGCAGAAGAAACAGGCTCAACAGGTTTCGCTGTATCGACAGCAGGCTTTTGCGGGGTACTACATGAAGCTAGAGCCAAAGCAGCCAGACCCATCCCAAAGATTTTGATTTTATTCATAAATAATCTCTTTATTAAATACTATGATAAATCCGAATACGAAAGAATATTCGTCCAACACATCATCTCTCTATGCCAACTGCCATCTTTTTAATCAGCCAAAAAATATAGAAACTCGGTACCTATTTGCTTCGACTCAAGCACATAGACAAGGCCGTCTGAAATCCAAGGAAACCCTTGATTTTCAGACGGCCTTGAATGAATCAATTACTCAGCGGCTGCAACAACAGCAACGGTAATTTTAGCAACAGCGTCAGTGTGCAGAGCCACTTCAACTTCGTATTCGCCAACAGCTTTCAATGGGCCGTTAGGCAGACGTACGTTTGCTTTAGCAGCTTGGATACCGGCAGCAACAATTGCTTCAGCGATGTCAGCATTGGTAACAGAGCCGAACAGACGACCATCAACACCGGCTTTTTGAGCAACAGTAATGGTTTGGCCTTCCAGTTTTTCTTGACGTGCTTTAGCATCAGCCAAGATTTCAGCTTGTTTGGCTTCCAATTCAGCGCGGCGTGCTTCGAATTCTTTCATGTTGGCTTCGGTTGCACGTTTTGCTTTACCGGCAGGGATCAGGAAGTTGCGTGCGTAACCGTTTTTAACGGTTACGATGTCACCCAAGTTACCCAGACCGCCGATTTTTTCTAACAGAATAATTTGCATGATTTAAACTCCAAAATTATTTGTGTTGATCGGTGTAAGGCAACAGAGCCAGGAAACGGGCACGTTTCACAGCAGTAGCCAACTGACGTTGGTAGTGTGCTTTAGTACCAGTAATGCGGGCAGGGATGATTTTGCCGTTTTCAGAGATGAAGTCTTTCAACAAATCAACTTGTTTGTAATCAACTTCTTGGATTTTTTCAGCCGTAAAGCGGCAGAATTTTCTACGTTTGAATGATTGACGAGCCATTGTCGTTTAACCTTTATATTCTTTAATGTTCTGTATGCGTAGTACCGGCTTGGGGAAGCGTTGGCTGCGTTGCGCCAAAAATCCTTCCGACTCGATGATAGCATCTTGCCGATACTGCCATTCCTCAGCCTGCTTACCTAAAATCCGCGCGGGAATTTCAAATTTGACCAGACATTTCTGTCCGTTTTCTTCCTGCCAAGATTCATGTTGTAACACAACATCTAAAACAGGAATTCCTGCCGGCGTGTATCTCAAAGGCTGAACCTGTAAGATACGGGCGGTAAGCTTAATCAGATTGTTCAATCTTATTCGGCTGCTGCAACTTCTTCAGCTGCACCGTTCAGCAAATTTTTTGCTTTTTCGCCGCCCAACATTGGAGAAGCTTCAGTTACAGCGTGTTTTGTTTTGATGGTCAGGTGACGCAGTACGGCATCATTGAAGCGGAAAGCAGTTTCCAGCTCTTCAACCACTTCAGGAGTAGTTTCGATATACATCAAAACATAATGTGCTTTGTGGATTTTGTTGATTGGGTAAGCCAATTGACGACGGCCCCAGTCTTCCAAACGGTGGATTTTACCGCTGGCTTCAGTAATCATGGTTTTGTAACGCTCAACCATAGCAGGCACTTGCTCGCTTTGATCAGGATGAACGATAAACACGATCTCGTAATGACGCATGTTATCTCCTTATGGATGATTAAAAACAGCCTTTCACCATGCGAAGTAAAAGGCAAGGCAAAGAGGCTGAATTTTATCCGCATTTCTTAAAAAATACAAGTCCGGATTCAAAATCCACTTTCTTTTCAATTAAAAAACAACAATAGGCCTTATGGTTATTTCCTAGCAAACCACTCAACTATCTGCCAAAAATCTGCTAAAATCTGCCCCATCCTAATAAATACAGCATCAGAAGGCACACAATCATGGCTCTTTTGCAGATTTCAGAACCCGGCATGTCCGCCGCCCCCCATCAACACCGCCTCGCCGTAGGCATTGATTTAGGCACAACCAACAGCTTGGTTGCCACAGTCCGCAGCGGCAGCGCAGTCTGCCTGCCTGATTCAGACGGCCGCGCCACCCTGCCTTCGGTTGTCCGTTATTTGGATGGCGAAGTTGAAGTCGGCAAAAACGCCCTTTCTGCCCAAAAAACCGATCCGCTAAATACAGTCAGCTCCGCCAAACGCCTGATCGGCCGCACCCTTACCGACCTCGCACAAGAGGCGCAATACCTGCCCTATCGATTTACACCCAATGAGCGCGTGGTCGAGTTAAACACCCGTCAAGGTGCAAAAACGCCTATCGAAGTATCGGCTGAAATCCTCAAAGCCCTTAAATCGCGTGCCGAAGAAACATTAGGCGGCGATTTGGTCGGTGCCGTCATTACCGTACCTGCCTATTTCGACGATGCCCAACGTCAAGCCACCAAAGATGCCGCACGCTTGGCAGGCTTGAATGTATTGCGCCTCCTCAACGAGCCGACCGCCGCCGCAATCGCCTACGGACTGGACAACGCTTCAGAAGGCACGTTTGTCGTTTACGACCTGGGCGGTGGTACATTCGACGTATCAGTATTGCAACTGACCAAAGGATTGTTTGAAGTTAAAGCCACCGGCGGCAACAGCGCATTGGGCGGCGATGACTTCGACCATCGTTTGTTCTGCTACCTGCTCGAACAAAACGACCTTTCCAAACTCAACGAACAAGACAGCCAACTTCTGCTTTCCCTTGTCCGTACCGCCAAAGAAAAACTGACCACTCAAACCGAAGCCGTCATCGAAACCACACTTTCAGACGGCCATAAAGTTCATACCGTCATTACCCGCCAAGAGTTTCACAATCTGACCCAAAATCTGGTACAAAAAACCATCGAGCCCGTCAAACAGGCTTTGAAAGACGCAGGCGTAACCAAGGCAGATGTCAAAGGCGTGATTATGGTTGGCGGCTCTACCCGCATGTTGCACGTTCAACAAGCAGTTGCCACATTCTTTGGCCAAACCCCGCTGAACAACCTCAATCCTGACGAAGTGGTTGCACTCGGTGCCGCCATACAAGCAAACGTCCTTGCCGGCAACAAAACCGACGGCGAATGGCTACTGCTTGACGTTACACCTTTATCGCTTGGTCTGGAAACCTACGGCGGTCTTGCCGAGAAAATCATTCCTCGCAACTCTACCATTCCTACCGCGCGTGCGCAGGACTTTACCACTTTCAAAGACGGTCAAACTGCCATGACGATACACGTCGTTCAAGGCGAGCGCGAACTCGTTTCCGACTGCCGCAGCCTTGCCAAATTTACCCTGCGCGGTATTCCGCCCATGGCAGCAGGCGCAGCGCGTATCCGCGTGACCTTCCAAGTTGATGCCGACGGTTTGCTGTCCGTTTCCGCACAAGAACAAAGCACCGGCGTACAGGCGCAAATCGAAGTCAAACCTTCCTACGGCTTGGACGACGGCACCATTACCCAAATGCTCAAAGACAGCATGAGCAACGCTGCCGAAGACATGGCCGCACGCGCACGCGCCGAAGCCGTAGTCGAAGCCGAAAGCTTAACCGACGCTGTCAACGCAGCCCTTGAGTTAGACAGAGATTTGTTGGAAGCCGAAGAATTGCAACAGATTCAACAAGACATCGCCAACTTGCAAGGCCGTCTGAAAGACGGCAAAGCCGAAGACATCCGTGCCGCCGTCACCAAGCTCAGCCACAGCACCGACAACTTCGCCGCCAAACGCATGAACCGCAACATCCAACGCGCATTGACAGGACAAAGCGTTGATAATATTTGACGGCAAATGGTTTCAGGCGGCCTTTGATAAAAAGGCCGTCTGAAAAGATATCTTCATACAGAAATAAAAATAAAGGACAACAATGGAAAAAGCAGGCATTGTCTTCCTGATGAAAACCGTCATCAAAGGCGTATATAAAATTGGTATTACTGACGAAAATAATTTTGAAACTAGAATGCGCCATTTGGAAAACAACGGCTACGCAAACGTTGCCGGGTTAGAACGCATTCTAGCCATTAAAACCGACAACTATAAAGAAAAAGAAACCTTACTTCATGAAATTTTCGGCAAAAGCCAAATAGGAGAAACTGAGCTTTTTGCAATTGATGAAAATCTTGCGAAAAGGCTTTTTCTCTCATTAAGAGGCGAAATTGTATTTCCTAAAAATGAAATAGCAGAGTTAGGTTTTGAAAAAACCGTCGAAGAACATCATCAAGAAAAAATCTTTGAAGTAAACAGAAGTGCATTTATCGACTTTATCAAGGAAAAGCACCAACAAAATCCTTCCATATTAAGAAATCTCATCTCTTCAGAAAATGCATATAAACCCAAAAATTCCAAAGTCCGTTTATATAAAGACGAATACTTTGGGACAAGTGGTTCAAAGCTAACTACTGAAATTGAAGAAGGTCTTCATATTTATACTACCTATTCAAAAGAAAATTTAGAGAAAGCTTACACAGAATATTTAAAATTATTTTAATCACAATGAGACTCTGGCACCAAACCCTTATCCCCCTACTCCCCCGTGCCCAGCTTTTGGGGCAACACCGCGAATGCGCCGCTTTACGCGGAGCGGGCTGGGGCAGGCCGCATGCGACGGTTAATTACGTTTTTACCCATTCGCCCTACAAACTCTATCTATATCACGCGTTGATTATGGATGAGATGGAAAAGCGCGGTTACAAACCGGATGCTTTATGGAAAGACCCGCTATATCGCGGCAAAGTCGCTGCCCCATACCATTCACACGCGGCTGAAACAGCTACTTCGCCGATTTATGCCGAACATGATGATGCTTATCTGGACGAGTGTTTGGAAAATTTAAGAAGTAAAGGCATCATGTTATAAACCCATTTTTCAGACGGCCTGAATATTGAATATCCAAGGCCGTCTGAAACCACTTTAACCACAACCACTCTTAAACAACCGAGACAATAAAAATGCCAAAAATTACCGTACTCCCACACGCGACATTATGCCCTGAAGGCGCGGTTATCGAAGACGCGCCGGAAGGCCAAACCGTCCTTGACGTACTGCTCGACCATGACATCGAAGTCGATCATGCCTGCGAAAAATCCTGCGCCTGCACCACCTGCCACGTGATTATCCGCAAAGGTTTTGACAGCCTGGAAGAACCGACCGAATTGGAAGAAGACCTGCTCGACCAAGCATGGGGTTTGGAAGCTGATTCACGCTTGAGCTGTCAGGCAGTCGTTGCCGATGAAGATTTGGTCGTAGAAATTCCTAAATATACAATCAACCACGCTCGCGAAGACCATTAAAACGAGGTTTAATGAAAAGGCCGTCTGAAACCACAAATTCATGGTTTTCAGACGGCCTTTTGGTTATGCAGCAAATTATTTGATATGAGGGAAAATAAAACGCATACGCGAAATCTGCATGGAGGCCACTTTCTGCGTAGCGGAGTAATTTTCAATTTTTTCTTGCATTCTGATTTGATGCATATTGCCGTTATAACGGGGAGCAGCATTCTGAGATTTATTTACTGTCGGCAGTTCAGCCTCTGCCTTTAACGCTTCCTCTGCCTCGATGGCTGAAAGCGCAGCCTCATCCCTTACCAAACCGAAACGCTCGATAATGGCATTGGCTTCATCTATATAATGAGATTTGTCCACGCCATTTTCCAACGCCGCATCTTCAAGCACGACCGACAAATGCTTGCCGCACTTTTCGATACGCTCTGCGATCCGCGAATAAACCATCCAACGTTTCAACCTCAACGCGCCTGCATCGTCATTGGGCGAAGCGGCATCCAGTTTAATTAAGCCATAGTGCTTGCCGTAATACAGACGGAACACCAGCTGCTTCAAACCTTCTGTTTCGTCCAGCATCCGATAAAGTTCGCGAACCAACAGCAGCAAACGGTCAAATGCGCCTGCTTTAGACAGATACTCCGGATCATCTGAAGCAAGCGCGTAAATTAGTTTGGATAGCTTGGCGTTGAGTGCGTTATTCATCTTTTTTTCCTTTTATTTTTAAGCGATGGATTTCGTATTAAGAGCCGTTCCAAATGATTTGGTTGCATTGAGATAATGTAAATTATTCATGCGCAAACCATCATTCAAAACGGAATAAAATATATAAAACGGCAAATTCAAAGCGAATGTGCCGTAGTTTTTAAGTGTCGTGCCGTATTTTAACGCAAATATGCTATTTTGTTAAAAAATACCCGCATTATTTATATCCGCATCTGCAGTAAAACATTCTGGCAGTCCGACTTCTTCTTGATTAAAATAATTACTATTAGCCCAAACCCAATAAAGGAACACATCATGAAATGGACAGATACCCAACGCATCGCCGAAGAACTCTACGACTTACACGGTGACAGCATCGACCCGAAAACCGTACGCTTTACCCAACTGCGTGATCTGATTATGGCTTTGCCTGGATTTGACGATGATCCGGCGCGTTGCGGCGAGCGCATTCTCGAAGCCGTGCAACAAGCATGGATAGATGAAGCAGAATAAGCTTTCTTCCCTTCCCTATCAAACAAGACCTCAGGCTATTTTTCAGACGGCCTGAGGTCTTTATTAAATCTATTCATACAATTTTGGAAAATTTCGAAATTGACTCATACTGACCTCAAATTTATTATGCAGTCTGACAACAAATAAAAGATATGCAGAAGGTGCATAACCATGAATCACGCTCGAGAAATCGCCGCTTTAAACAACAGCCTTTCTGATTTGAAAGGCGACATCAATGTTTCGTTCGAATTTTTCCCGCCGAAAAACGAACAAATGGAAACCATGCTATGGGATTCCATCCATCGCCTGCAAACCTTGCATCCGAAATTCGTTTCCGTAACTTACGGTGCAAACTCCGGCGAACGCGACCGCACACACAGTATCGTTAAACGCATCAAACAAGAAACCGGCCTTGACGCAGCCCCCCACCTGACCGGTATCGACGCCAGCCCTGACGAGTTGCGCCAAATCGCCAAAGATTATTGGGACAGCGGTATCCGCCGCATTGTCGCCCTGCGTGGCGACGAGCCGCCCGGCTACGAGAAAAAACCTTTCTATGCCGAAGATTTGGTCAAACTGTTGCGCTCCGTGGCCGACTTTGATATTTCCGTAGCGGCCTATCCAGAGGTTCACCCTGAAGCCAAATCCGCCCAAGCCGACTTGATCAATCTGAAACGTAAAATCGATGCGGGCGCAAACCACGTTATCACCCAATTCTTCTTTGACGTGGAAAGCTATCTGCGCTTCCGCGACCGTTGCGTGATGATGGGCATCGACGTTGAAATCGTTCCCGGCATCCTGCCTGTAACCAATTTCAAACAATTGACCAAAATGGCCCAAGTGACCAACGTCAAAATTCCAAGCTGGCTGTCTAAAATGTACGAAGGTTTGGATGACGACCAAGGCACACGCAACCTTGTTGCCGCCAGCATCGCCATCGACATGGTCAAAGTCCTCTCTCGCGAAGGTGTCAAAGACTTCCACTTCTACACCCTCAACCGCAGCGAACTGACTTACGCCATCTGCCATATTTTGGGTGTACGCCCCCGTTAATAAAACAGACGGCCTCACCATTCTGATTTACAATATCGAACATTCAGGCCATACCGGCCTGATTCAAAATTCCAACTAGGAGAGTTAACATGACAACATTACATTTTTCAGGCTTCCCGCGCGTCGGTGCCTTCCGCGAATTGAAATTCGCACAAGAAAAATACTGGCGCAAAGAAATCAGCGAGCAAGAATTGCTGGCTGTTGCTAAAGACTTGCGCGAGAAAAACTGGAAACACCAAGCTGCTGCCAACACCGATTACGTTGCCGTAGGCGATTTCACTTTCTACGACCACATCCTCGACCTGCAAGTTGCTACCGGTGCCATCCCTGCCCGCTTCGGCTTCGACAGCCAAAACCTGTCTTTGGAACAATTCTTCCAACTGGCGCGTGGTAACAAAGACCAATTCGCTATCGAAATGACCAAATGGTTCGACACCAACTACCACTACTTGGTGCCTGAATTCCACGCCGATACCGAATTCAAAGCCAACGCCAAACACTACGTTCAACAGCTGCAAGAAGCCCAAGCTTTGGGCCTGAAAGCCAAACCGACCGTTGTTGGTCCGTTGACTTTCCTGTGGGTGGGTAAAGAAAAAGGCGCCGTTGAATTCGACCGTCTGAGCCTGTTGCCTAAACTGTTGCCTGTTTACGTTGAAATCCTGACTGCTTTGGTTGAAGCCGGTGCCGAGTGGATTCAAATCGACGAGCCAGCTTTGACTGTTGACCTGCCTAAAGAATGGGTAGAAGCATACAAAGACGTTTACGCTACTTTGAGCAAAGTAAGCGCCAAAATCCTGTTGAGCACTTACTTCGGTTCTGTTGCCGAACACGCTGCTTTGCTGAAATCCCTGCCTGTTGACGGCCTGCACATCGACTTGGTACGCGCCCCTGAGCAACTGGACGCATTTGCCGACTACGACAAAGTTCTGTCTGCCGGCGTTATCGACGGCCGCAACATTTGGCGCGCCAACCTGAACAAAGTTTTGGAAACTGTTGAGCCTCTGCAAGCCAAACTGGGCGACCGTTTGTGGATCTCCAGCTCTTGCTCTCTGCTGCACACTCCATTTGACTTGTCAGTTGAAGAAAAACTGAAAGCCAATAAACCTGATCTGTACTCTTGGTTGGCATTCACCCTGCAAAAAACTCAAGAATTGCGCGTTCTGAAAGCTGCATTAAACGAAGGTCGTGATTCTGTTGCCGAAGAACTCGCCGCCAGCCAAGCTGCTGCCGACTCCCGTGCCAACAGCAGTGAAATCCACCGTGCAGACGTTGCCAAACGCCTGGCCGATTTGCCTGCCAACGCAGACCAACGCAAATCTCCATTTGCCGACCGTATCAAAGCGCAACAAGCATGGTTGAACCTGCCTCTGCTGCCGACTACCAACATCGGTTCTTTCCCACAAACTACCGAAATCCGCCAAGCACGTGCAGCCTTCAAAAAAGGCGAACTGTCTGCTGCCGATTACGAAGCCGCGATGAAAAAAGAAATCGCTTTGGTGGTTGAAGAGCAAGAAAAACTGGACTTGGACGTACTGGTACACGGCGAAGCCGAGCGTAACGACATGGTTGAATACTTCGGCGAATTGTTGAGCGGTTTTGCGTTCACCCAATACGGCTGGGTACAAAGCTACGGCTCACGCTGCGTTAAACCACCTATCATCTTCGGTGACGTAAGCCGTCCTGAAGCCATGACTGTTGCTTGGTCTACTTACGCTCAAAGCCTGACCAAACGCCCGATGAAAGGTATGCTGACCGGCCCTGTAACCATTCTGCAATGGTCTTTCGTCCGCAACGATATTCCTCGCGCTACCGTGTGCAAACAAATCGCACTGGCTCTGAACGACGAAGTATTGGATCTGGAAAAAGCCGGTATCAAAGTCATCCAAATTGACGAACCTGCCATCCGCGAAGGTCTGCCTTTGAAACGTGCCGATTGGGATGCCTACCTGAACTGGGCCGGTGAATCTTTCCGCCTGTCCTCTACCGGTTGCGAAGACAGCACCCAAATCCACACTCATATGTGCTACTCTGAGTTCAACGACATCCTGCCTGCCATCGCCGCTATGGACGCTGACGTCATCACCATTGAAACTTCACGTTCCGATATGGAGCTCTTGACTGCATTCGGCGAATTCAAATACCCGAACGACATCGGTCCAGGTGTTTATGACATCCACAGCCCACGCGTACCGACTGAAGCTGAAGTTGAGCACCTGTTGCGCAAAGCCATCGAGGTTGTACCGGTTGAACGTCTATGGGTTAACCCAGACTGCGGCCTGAAAACCCGTGGCTGGAAAGAAACTCTGGAACAACTCCAAGTGATGATGAACGTAACCCACAAACTGCGTGCCGAACTGGCTAAATAATGTGAGTTAGATGAAAAGGCCGTCTGAAAATTTTCAGACGGC
>NZ_KV792686.1:0-17642 GCF_001808255.1 Neisseria sp. HMSC15G01 | reverse complement strand
AAGGCCGTCTGAAAATTTTCAGACGGCCTTTTTTTATTTATCGATATTTAGACCATAAAGATTACAGCTTCAACAGCTTACAAAATCCCTGTCGTTGTATGATGCTCTTCCACTCCTGATGTATACACATTCTTAGTATGGTGATACACAGCATCTTTAGTTGTTGCGACAATATAGTTGGCTTCTGACAAGATATCGCTCAAGGCAACTTTACTGCCGGTCGTATTCACCTTTGTCAGTGCTGCACCATTATGGCTATTGCCTTCTGAATACGTTTTGATGTTATTTTCAAAGCGCAGCCATGAATCATACAGTTCGTCTTTGATGTCCGTCATGATTTTATTGTTGGCTACATTTAAAGATGCCTTGCCCTTAGGGTTGGTACTGTATACGTCTACCAAAACATCATCTAGGGCACCACCAAGTTTCAATGTGTTATTAGTGATGTTGTACTCTTTGGCATTGCTTTTCAAATAAGCAAATTCGACATAGCCGTCAGATTTTTCACGCACGGAAATTTTGTTGTTGTGAATTGTCACCGCACCATGCATAGCGACATTGCCATGGTGTTCTTCCACATAAACCGGTACTGCGCCTTTCATAATCTTGCCGATATCGGCATCATTGCCGCTAATGGTAATAGTACCGCTGCCAATGCCGTTTTTAGATAAAACGCGGTCGTAGGTATCGTTGATGACGGCAATCAGATATTTGGTGGATTCGCCGCTGATCTTGTTATTTGCCATATTGAGCGTGTAATCCATTTTGCTTTCATGGTTACGGAACTCAATCGCGTAAGTCTGAATATTGTTTTGATAAACCGTCAGATTTTTAATGACATTATTGCTGATATCGAAATAGCCTTTGTTAGCCGAGTGCAAATCTTTGTATTGGGTATTGGTTTGCACCTGAATCCCTGAATACATGTGATAGTACTTGCCCAAGTCATCATCAACATTCAAACGGAAGCTCGGGTCTTGGATAATGGTATTGCCGGTAATTTTGACTTTATCCATAGAAAACTGGCGGTTGTAAGCAGCAATACCATACAGCCGGTCACCTGTTAACACATTGTCTTCAATGACAATGCCTGTACCATCATGCACATCCAAGCCTTTGCGGTAGTTGTGGTTGGTCGTGTTTTTACGGTATGTGACACCGTAATTGTAGCTGCCCGCAACCACAGCCATACCGTAGCCGGTACCGCCGTCCGCTTCGTGGCCGTTCCAATCCAAACGGTTGCCCTCGCCGATAAAGTTTTGTTGGAAACCGATCAGCGCACCGGCAACGCGGTTGTGGTGCAGATACGAATCAACAATACGGTTGTTTTCACCCAAAGGCAGCGCTTCATATTTTTCATCAATTTCGCCGCTTTGTACGCGCTCTTTAAAGGTCAGCTTATGACCTTTTTCCTTTTCCAAAGAAGCGGTCGACGTGAACATCACACCAGCACGATTGGCACCGGAAACCTCTACTTTACTGATTAAAGTATTGTCCGCATCGTTCACCAAAATGCCGTTTACCTTGCCAAAATAGCTTAAGCCTTTGCGGTAAAAATCAGGGTTGGTATATTGAACCGACAAGTTGGCAATGGTTTTATTGTTTTGTCCATCGATCAAGATACCGGCAAATTGGCGAATGTCATCATGGTTGGTGTTCGGATTGAACACGCCTGTCTGCACCTTATCAAACGTTACTTTGGTTTTACCCATCCCCGAACCAAACAAACCGCGTGCGCCGGAAACGGTTTTATCCATCACAATCTGGTTGGAAATATAGTAGGTACCATCCAAGAAGACCATGGCTTTTTCTTTATGAGCCGCTTCTAAAGCCGCTTTAAATGCCTGAAGGCTGTCTTTTTTACCCTGCGCATCGGCACCAAAATCATTCACGCGAACATAATTACCGTACTCTTTAGATTGATACACGCGGTATTTTCCAGAGACACCGGCCCTGCTTTCGGCATGATCGTCAATTTTGTTTTCTTTGACTGAACTGAGGTGGCTATCGTGACTCATGGCTGTTTGTTTGCCTGAAGAAACACTCACGACTTTGTTATGGCCGTCTGAATCGTTCAAAATCTTTTTATGCACAATTTCGACTGTTTTTTTTCCTTCGGCAATTCTGTCTTCTGCCTCTTTTTCTTTGCGGGCAGCGTCTTGTTTGGCTTTACGCTCTGCAATCGCTTTTTCGACTGCTGCTTTATGCGCTTCTTTTGCATGCTCGACGGCGTTTGCTTTGGCTGTGGCGGCTTCGGCTATTTTTTTTGCTTTAGCCTCTTCGTATTTTTTTTGCTTTTCAGCCAGAATTTTTTCCATTGATTGATTAACCGGTTTGTTTACCGGCTCTTTTGAAACAACCTGTTTGTCCATTACTTTAGACGCAATGGTATTTTTACCGGAAACGCTACTTGCAGAAGCAACACTGGCCCGTACGACACGCATTTTTGTTACAACGCCGTCTGAAGATGATGAGGTACTGTTTAATCTTGCCGCCTCAGCCACATGAACCGCATCTCTCGTTACAGTATTTTTACCGCTTAATTGCTTGGGTTCAGGAAAAACAGACGGACTTCCCCCAAAATTTTGGGTGTGTATCCATTCTTTTAGAGGAGAAGATGATTCGGAAGTGGTTTCAGGAGTTGAGGAGCCTTGACGGATATGGGTACGGCCAAGAGGGGCAAGTTTATGTGACATAATCAGCGTATTTCCTTGTATCAAATATCGTCCTTTCCCACCGCACAAGCGTGCAACAAAAAAGTTCGATGAATAAAGAGGTAAGACGGATTCTGTCGTAACAGCAATTGCCTGTATAAAGGCCAAACTGAAGCTGGCCACTTTGAGAAAATCGGCAGCGTTTCCCCTTCTGCCGATTTTCTGATTGAAAACGGTAATGGTGTTTGGACAGAACCCTTGGATGGCTTTTATAGGCAATCTGTCCGCGTACCATGTGTCCGGTTATTTTTGACGGAAAATGTATCAGAGTCCCTTTTTAATTGATTAGTTCATCCAAAGTTAAGTTATTTTTGATTTTTATAGCAAAATAAAAATGGTTTTATCTTGCATTGTTTTCTTTTTTGGCGTGACAGAGTTAATCCCGCGAAGCCAAAAAGGAGGGGAATTCTAACACAATATGTTTTTAGCATTCCCCATTTAACTAAATTTACAAAATATACAAAATAAATATCTATAAATGTTTTTAACTTCATCGAAAAATCAATAAAATTCGATATTTTCAATGTGTATTTTTACAACATAATTGCGCATTATATACCGATTATCTTAAAATGCTACCGTTTGTTTGTAAAATTTAGCATTTTATTATTTGTCTTCCCTCTCTAAAATCCAATAAAAAAGGCCGTCTGAAAAAATATTTCAGACGGCCTTTTTTTATTAAATGCGTTCTATTTAACAAACTTCGACCAACCAGCCGTGTTTGTCTTCTGCCAAACCGTATTGAATGTCGGTAATCGCCTTACGGATTGCATAACCGCGCTCTTGGCTCTTCACTTCGATTTCTTTGCCGTCAATCACGAAAGAAGTTACCGGAGAAATAACCGCAGCCGTACCGGTCAAAATCGCTTCCGCACCATTCTCAATCGCAGTTTTCAGCTCGTCGACAGTAAAGTTGCGCTCGGTAACGGTGTAGCCCAAATCTTTGGCAACAGTCAGTACGGAATCGCGGGTAACGCCGTGCAAGAATTCGTCGGTCAACGGTTTGGTAATGATTTCATCGCCGTTAATCAGGATAAAGTTAGACGCGCCGGTTTCCTGAACATCGCCATTCGGACAGAACAGCACTTGGTTTGCACCGTGCTCTGCTTTGGCTTTCAACACCCAAGGCATGGCGGAAGCGTAGTTGCCGCCGCATTTCACACGACCCATGTGTGGGGCGCAACGGATATGTTCGGTTTCCACCAAGATTTTAACGGGCGAACCGGCTTTGAAATAGTCGCCTACAGGAGAAGCCAGAATGTACAGCAAAGCAGTTTCAGAAGGAGAACCGGCTTTACCGATCACAGGGTCGGTACCGATCAAAGTCGGACGCAGGTACAAAGCGGCAGGCGCATCAGGGATTTCCTCGGCGGAACGTTTGACCAATTCGATCAAAGCATTCAAATAAGCCTCTGTCTTAGGACGCGGCAGGTGCAGAATATCTGCGCTTTGCTGCATACGCGCGATGTTAGCGGTCGGGCGGAACATCACGATTTTGCCGTTTGCCTGACGGAATGCCTTCAAACCTTCAAAACATTCGCTGCCGTAATGCAAAGCATGTGCGCCGGGGGCGAGTGTCAGGTCTTTGGAAGATTGCCATTCTACCGGTTGCCATTTACCTTCACGATAAGCGATAACGGGCATTTCAGCGTGAAAAACGCTGCCGAATACGGCTGGAACTGGTCTGCTCATGATGATTGCCTTTCTTATTCTGATGTGCAAAATAAATTAATTAAAGACTGAACAATACGCCTTTCAATATAGGTTTGACAAGTACCCGTCAGCATAAAGACACCGTCCCCCTGCCGTCTGAAACATGCCGTCCTATCCGAAATCCGGCAAATCGTTTAAACTGATACCATTTTTCAGACGGCCTGCCCCAACCGCAGCCAACCCGGAGTAACCCATGAAACTCATCTCTACCATCATCAAAATCCTGATTCTTCTTGTTTTCCTCCTGCTGGCCATCTCCAATACCCACTCCGTATCCTTCTTCTACCTGCCTGGCCAAAACATCAATCTGCCGCTGATTGTCGTGCTTTTCGGTGCATTTATTATCGGCATCGTGTTCGGTATGTTTGCCCTCTTCGGCCGTCTGTTGTCCCTGCGCAGCGAAAACAACCGTCTGCGCGCCGAAGTGAAAAAACACACCCACCTTTCCGAAAAAGACCTGACCCCGGTCAAAACCGAAACACCGGCAACGACTTCCGAAACCACTCCTAAAGCGTAACGCCACCAATCAATAAAGGAATACCATGGACAATGAATTGTGGGTCATCTTACTGCCCATCGTCCTCCTCCCCGTTTTCTTCGCTATGGGCTGGTTTGCCGCGCGCGTCGATATGAAGACCGTCCTGAAACAGGCCAAAAGCATACCGGCAGGGTTTTACAAAAGCCTTGATGCCCTCGTTGACCGCAACAGCGGCCGTGCCGCGCGTGAATTGGCGGAAGTGATTGACCAGCAGCCGCAGTCATACGACTTAAACCTGACTTTGGGCAAACTCTACCGCCAACGCGGCGAAAACGATAAAGCCATCAATATGCACCGCGCCCTGCTCGATTCGCCCGACACAGTCAACGAAAAACGCGCACGCGTGCTTTTTGAATTGGCGCAAAACTACCAAAGCGCAGGCTTGGTAGACCGTGCCGAACAAATCTTCCTCGGTTTGCAGGAAGGCGATATGGCACGCGAAGCCCGCCAACACCTTTTGAGCATCTACCAACAAGACCGAGACTGGGAAAAAGCCATCGAAATGGCGCAGCTCTTGAGCCATGACGAACAGACCTACCAGTTTGAAATCGCCCAGTTCTATTGCGAAATCGCCCAAGCCGCGCTGTTCAAATCCAACTTCGATGCCGCACGCTACAACATCGGCAAAGCACTCGAAGCCAACAAAAAATGTACACGCGCCAACATCATCCTCGGCGACATCGAATACCGTCAGGGCAATTTCCCTGCCGCAGTGGAAGCGTATTCCGCCATTGAGCAGCAAAACCACGCCTATTTGAGCATGGTGGGCGAGAAACTCTATGAAGCCTATGCCGCGCAAGGCAAACAGGAAGAAGGCCTCAACCGCCTTATCGGCTATATGCAGACCTTCCCCGATCTTGACCTGATCAACGTCATTTACGAGAAAGCCTTGCTGCTCAAGGGCGAAAACGAAGCGGCGCAAATCGCTGTCGAACTCGTCCGCCAAAAACCCGATCTCAACGGCGTGTACCGCCTGCTTGGATTGAAACTCAGCAATATGAATCCAGAGTGGAAAGCCGATACCGATATGATTCGTTCCATTATCGGCCGCCAGCTGCAAAAAAGTGTCATGTACCGCTGCCGCAACTGCCACTTCAAATCTCAAGTCTTCTTCTGGCACTGTCCTGCCTGCAATAAATGGCAAACCTTTACGCCGAATAAAATCGAGATTTGATAAAGCGTTAAGCATCAAAAAAGGCCGTCTGAAATCTTTTCAGACGGCCTTTTTATTACGAAGCAAAATATCAAAACAGTTCAAAACATAGGCGCACACACCAGCACTATTTGCTCAACAACGCTGCTCTGCCCATGCCAACGCCGCTACAATCTGAGCCTCAATATCGGCATTAAATTCGCCGGCACGGTACGCATCGCGCAATTCTGTGCGACGGGTTTCATCTGCCGCAATTTGGTTCAACACCACTTGCGGAAACTCTTTAAACACAGGCCCAGCCTCTTCATGCCCCATCAAAAACAGCGCAGGGATTTTTTGATTGGCGCGGACGATTTCCTGTTGGCGCGGATTCTCAAAACGGCTGCTGTCATCAAAATCGTTGCGGGCAATATAGTTGACGCGGATATTGGGATTCAACTCCGCTATTTTCTGAATAAACGGCACAAACACGCGGCAATCAGGGCAATATGGTGCAGCGGCAAGCAGCCAGTTTTGCGGACGGCTGATCTTTTTGACCGCCGCTACCGTTTGCGCCGACAGCTCGGTCGCCTGATAGAGTTGCTGCTGTTTCAATTTGTCTTCTTCGGTATCAAAATCCAAATATTCTGCATAAGTAGCCATGCTTTACTCCTGTTCTGTTGTATCGGTTTTCCCTGCCACGCCGGTCAAAAGCGGCACAAGCAGATTGACGACAAGGTTTTCAAATAGCGGCTCATCAAGAGGCGATTCTTCCGAATGACCAAACACCAGCTTCACTTCGGTATATTCTTTCTGCCCTTTACTCATTTTGTTGCCGTTAAAAACCTCATGGGCTTTTCTCAAGGCAGCATCCCAATCCTCTTTCTTGTTGTACTCCTCCGCTGCGGCAAGGCTGGTTTTGGCAAAAAACGGCAAGGGGGTATTTTGTCCGATTCGGAAATATACCAACCATTTTTTCAAAAGTTCTTTTGCTGTTTGTTGCTCGATGGCGGCATAGGTTTCGGTCTGCCCCAAGCTGACAATATAGGTTTGTCGGTTTGCAACGGATTTAGGGGCGACGGCACAAAAAATCAAATGTTCCAATAAACGGGCAATGCGGTTGGGTGCATTGTCTTTTTGGTTTAGGAACACAATGCGGCCGCATTCGTAAAGATTGCCGATGGTGCCTTGTAACACCAAGTCGTCAAAATATGCCTCATAAGGTTCAGACGGCCTTTTGTCACTGCGTATCAGCTCTGCATCTACGTTTTTCGCAGATATCTGATACTGCTTCTGCCACAAACCGCCTAACTCGCCTACCGGCATCAGACTTTCTGCATTCAGCCGAATGGCCGTATCTTCAAAATCTTCACCTTTGCGCCGCGCATCCAAATAAGCATCGGCAATCCGACCCTCATGTTGCGGCTCAAACGGTTCGGCAGATTCCCATGCGCCGTCCAGATACGGCTGATCCCAGCTTAAATTTTTCTTCAGCCAAACTTTGACAGGGTTGCGCCAAAAACTGATGAGCTCGCCCTGGTGAATGGTTTTGCCCGGCTCTTCCTGACTTAAGGCCTCAAGGAAAAACGGCTGCGCTTCCGCTTGCGGTTGGTTCAACGCATCGGCGTAATCTTGGCGCGTACTGAAGAGGCCGTCTGAAAGCGCGTCCTTTTGGAAATAACGGCGTGAGAACGCCTGCAACGGATGATGTTTCACCCATTTCTCCGACAACTCGCGCCCGCTTTTCCCCGTCATGGCGGCAATGGTATCCAGCAGCTCGCTGATTAACGAAGACGGCGCGAACTCGGCATCATTGCGTATATCGCGGCCGATATAAGACAAATACAGCATTTCACGTGCGCTGATTAAGGCTTCGAGGAAGAGATAACGGTCGTCGTCGCGGCGGGCGCGGTCGCCTTTTTTCGGATGTTTGGCAATCAGATCGAACACCACCGCTTTGGTATTGCGCGGAAAATCGCCGTCATTCAGACCCAACAGGCAAACCATTTTAAACGGCAGGCTGCGCATCGGCACCATACTGCAAAAAGTGATGCCGCCGCTCAAAAATCCGGCTTGGCTTTCGCTGTCCAAAAAGCGGCGGATATGGCGGATAACGGGTTTACACAGCAACAATCCGTCAAATTCGGCCAACTGCGCTTCTTCCTGCCATTTCGCCAAAGACTGCTCAAACTGCTGCTTGGCGTATTGGTCGTCCGTATCCGGAGTAAACAGTTTCTCCAGCAAATCGCGGCAACGCTGCACCCAGCTTTCCACATTGGCAGGCTCTTGCCATTGCGCCGCCATATCGGCCAAAGTACGGATAAATTCGGCAAAACCGCTGAACACATCCAACTGGTTGACGTTGCTATGCCAAGCGCTCACGCCCTGCCACATGCCGTTGCCGCCTTCGGGCAGCATCCAGCCCAAGGCCAAACGCTCTACCGCCTGTTGCCAAGTAAAGAGGTTGTCTTTTCCCTCGCGCATGGTTTGGTCCAAACCCCAATGTACATTCAATCCAGCAACAGTCTCATGCAGCAGCGGCACATCTTCCTCGCTCAAACCGAAGCGTTGCAGTACCAACCGGCTTTCCAGCAAAGGCAAAACCTTGTCCACTTCAAACCGGCTCTCCAGTAAGTCCAAAGTTTGCGCCAAAGCATACAGCAACGGCTGACGGCGGCTGAGTTTCACATCCGAAATCGAATACGGCAAAGCCTGGCTGCCTGCATGCTCCTGTCCAAAAACGGCTTCGATAAACGGGCTGTAGGGCTCGATGTTCGGCGTCAAAACGGCAATATCATGCGGCTGCCAGTCGGGATTATTTTGCAATACCAGCGACAGCTCTTCTTTCAAAATCTGCAATTCGCGTAAAGGACTGTGGGCCGCAACGATTTTGACCGAGCCATCGTTCAACAGCTTGTCCGGCTCGACACACACCGGATTGCCGTCCGCATCGTGGACTTGAACCCAAGCCTGCTGCGCGCCTGCCTCGCTTTCTTCCTGTTGATATAAGCGTTCAGACGGCATGATCAAGTTTTGGATATCGTTTTGCAGGCAATGCAACAAGGTATCGTCTTTTCCCTCTTCATAAACCTGAATATCCTGCTCGGTTTCCACTTCCGACAGAAAATCAAAGAAATCGCGTCCCTGCTTGCCCAAAGAAGCCAACAGCGGATGCCCTGCCTGCGACAAATCCGCCTCATCGCCCCTTTTCAAAATCTGCGCCTCGTCGATGACCTCGCCCCAATACTGGCTGCTCGGGTTGAGCGCAAACACAAACACATCGCAATGCTTGGAAATTTGGTGCAGCAGTTGCAGATACATCGGCGCCATTGTCGAAATGCCGAATACAAACAACCTTTGCGGCAAGACCGATTTATCCAACTGCGCCAACAGCTTTTCCCACAAGGCCACGCGGTGCGGCGCAGATTGGCTGCCATCGTCCAAATAACGCCACAGCCGCGCCTGCCAATCCTCATCATCGCCCAAACCCAGCAGCTTCCCAGCCTGCCACGCATCAATCCAATCCGGCCGGTACACCAAATATTGGTCGAAAATATCCGCCATTTGTCCGGCAAGCTGATAATCCGCCGATGCCGAGCTGTGCAAATAACTTTCCAGCTTCAAGCGCACGTTTTCGTATTCCGGGGCCGTCTGAAACGCTTCGCTGCGGAACAAATCCAGCAAACGCCAACGCATGACCTCAGGCGAAAACGGGCTGAGCGGCGGCACATCGGGAACCAATTTACGCATCAGCTGCCACGCCAAACCGGCAGGCAGGCTGAACTTCAAATTCGCCGCCACGCCGAGTTTGCGCGCAAAAAACACATTCAGATATCGCCGCATCCCCTGGCTCTGCACCACCACTTCTTCCTGCGCCAATACAGAATCCAAGGGCAAGGTCTGATGAATATGCGCGCACATTTCGGCAAGCGATTCCAAACGGTCAGACTGATAAAGATAAAACATAGCAGACAATCTAAAAAAACAATTGCCCACATTATAATGCCATTAGGACAAATGCTTCAGCAGAAGCGGCAAACAAAAACACAAGCCGTCTGAAACACATCGCTTCAGACGGCCTAAAACAAATCCATCGGCAGCCAATTATTAATTATTTATCGACCCCCTGTACAAACCGACTTCTCCTATCCTATAATTCCCCACATTCGGAATGTAGCGCAGCCCGGTAGCGCACTTCGTTCGGGACGAAGGGGTCGGAGGTTCGAATCCTCTCATTCCGACCAAATACAAAACCTGCTTGAGTCCAAGCAGGTTTTGTATTTGGTAAACCTATACTTCCAGCGGAGGGAAAGGCGCACCTTCGGGATGTTTGTAGCGGTTGTACATAAACAAATATTGTTCCGGAAAACGGCGTATCCAATACTCGGTATTTTCATTGATCACGCGCGCATCGTTCTCCTTATCGCCGTTCAACTCCCCACGCAAAGGCTCGATGTGCAAGACAAAGCCTTTCCCGTCAGGCAGACGCTCGCCGCAGAAAAACAAAGCCTTCACGCCTTTGACTTGCGCCAGCTTGCCCGCCAACGTCATGGTATAGGCAGGTTTTCCGAAAAAGTCCACCCAGACGCCGTCGCCGCCTTCTTCCGGAGACGGTACATGGTCCGGCAACACAATGGTTGCTTCGCCGCCGCGCAGCGCTTTGATGATTTGTTTGACGCCCTGAATACTGGTCGGCGCAGTCTTGCCTTTGCCGCGCACGCGCCCCGCCTGCATCACCGCATCAAAAGCCTTGATTTTCGGCGGCTTGTACATCGCCGTCAGCGGAAACGGCAGTTGCTGGCTGATGTAGCGGCCCGCCAAATCATAGCTGCCGATGTGCGGCGTGATAAACAGCAAACCCTCGCCCGCGCTCAAGGCCGTCTGAACATGTTCCCAACCGTTGACGCTGACAAACAGGTTTTCAATTTCCTCAGGCCGTCTGAAAAACGCCACCGGCAATTCCAAGCCGCCTTTTGCCGTTTCACGGAAAACTTTTTTCACCGCCTCGTCCGTCGGGTTCAATCCGGCAAGTTTCATGTTCTCGAATACCCTTCGACGATCTTTCGACAACACGCGGAAACCCAAACCACCGAGCAGGTTGCCTAATTTGTGCAACCAAACCAAAGGCAGCGCGGCCAGAAATTTAAAAACAAAGGTAACAAGCGTTTGCATAAGGTTTTACCAAAATGAAGTGGACAGATTGTAAACGAAACAGGCCGTCTGAACAAAACAGACTTCGGGCAAATATATTGCGGCACACCTGCTTTTCTGCTACTATCCGCGCTGCATTAAGAGTTGGGAATTCCATGCCAACCTGCTTTTCAAACGGAAAGGTAAGGTGGACGGTTGAAAAACCGATGTGGCTCGCCAGAGCAATCCAAACCCGCTTAATGCGGGAATTTTTTTGCCTGTAAGAAACGCGCAACAGGATTCCGAAACAGCAGACAAGTGCGAATGTTTCTCACTTGTATAGAGAAAAAGCGGAGTTTTTGTTATGATTTCCGCTGTCCGAAATAAAAGGCCGTCTGAAAACACAGCAGCCTGTTTTTAATGAAAGAATAGCAATGAGCGAATATCTGTTTACTTCCGAATCGGTATCCGAAGGCCATCCGGATAAAGTTGCCGACCAAGTATCCGATGCGATTTTGGATGCCATCTTGGCGCAAGACCCCAAAGCGCGTGTCGCCGCGGAAACCTTGGTCAACACAGGCTTGTGCGTATTGGCAGGCGAAATCACCACTACCGCCCAAGTGGACTACATCAAAGTCGCCCGCGAAACCATCAAACGCATCGGCTACAACTCCTCCGAGCTGGGCTTTGATGCCAACGGCTGCGCAGTCGGCGTGTACTACGACCAACAATCTCCGGACATCGCCCAAGGCGTGAACGAAGGCGAAGGCATCGACTTGAACCAAGGCGCGGGTGACCAAGGTTTGATGTTCGGCTATGCCTGCGACGAAACCCCTACCCTGATGCCGTTTGCCATCTATTACAGCCACCGCCTGATGCAACGCCAAAGCGAATTGCGCAAAGACGGCCGCCTGCCTTGGCTGCGTCCTGATGCCAAAGCCCAACTGACCGTGGTTTACGACAGCGAAACCGGCAAAGTAAAACGCATCGACACCGTCGTCCTGTCTACCCAACACGATCCGTCTATCAGTTACGAAGAGCTGAAAAACGCTGTTATCGAACACATCATCAAACCGGTTCTGCCGTCTGAACTGCTGACCGACGAAACCAAATACCTGATCAACCCGACCGGCCGCTTCGTTATCGGTGGCCCGCAAGGCGACTGCGGTTTGACCGGCCGCAAAATCATCGTCGATACCTACGGCGGCGCAGCTCCGCACGGCGGCGGCGCATTCTCCGGCAAAGACCCGTCCAAAGTGGACCGTTCCGCCGCTTACGCCTGCCGCTATGTTGCGAAAAACATTGTAGCTGCCGGTTTGGCAACCCAATGCCAAATCCAAGTTTCCTACGCCATCGGCGTTGCCGAACCGACTTCGATTTCCATCGATACCTTCGGTACCGGCAAAATCAGCGAAGAAAAACTGATCGCTCTGGTTCGCGAACATTTCGACCTGCGCCCTAAAGGCATCGTCCAAATGCTCGACCTGCTGCGCCCAATTTACGGAAAATCCGCCGCCTACGGCCACTTCGGCCGCGAGGAGCCTGAATTTACTTGGGAGCGGACCGACAAAGCAGCCGCATTGAAAGCAGCCGCAGGCGTGTAAACTTCCGCATTTGAGGCCGTCTGAAAAGCAAAACGTTTTCAGACGGCCTTTTTCCTTATACAATAGCCACTTGAATTTCTATATACATTCTGAATAAAGGATACGGATTATGTTCGGCAAACAACTTTTCGAAGAAGTCAGCTCTAAAATAAGCGAAACCATCGCCAACAGCCCTGCCAAAGACATGGAGAAAAACGTTAAAGCCATGCTCGGCAGCGCGTTCAACCGCATGGATTTGGTGACCCGCGAAGAATTCGACATCCAACAACAGGTTTTGATTAAAACCCGTACCAAACTGGCCGAATTGGAAGCCCGTTTGGCCAAACTCGAAGCCGCTCAAGAGCCTGAAGAAGCGGCTTTGAAAGCTGCCGAAGCCGCTGCTGAAGAAGCTGTTGCCGAAATCAAACAACAAACCGAAGCTGCCGAATAAGGCCGTCTGAAACATGTCGCTTGCTTTGATTTACAGCCGCGCCTTAAGCGGCATGAATGCGCCGTTGGTCGAAGTGGAAGCCCACCTTGCCAACGGCTTGCCACATTTCAATATCGTCGGTTTGCCCGATACTGAAGTCAAAGAAAGCCGCGACCGTGTACGTGCCGCCATCATCCAAAGCGGCTTCGACTTTCCCGCCAAGAAAATTACCGTCAACCTCGCACCGGCCGACCTCCCAAAAGAATCCGGCCGTTTCGATTTGCCGATTGCCTTAGGCATTCTTGCCGCATCGGGACAAATCAATCATGAAAAGCTCGTGCAATATGAGTTTGCCGGAGAATTGGCACTGTCCGGCCTGCTGCGTCCCGTGCGTGGCGCGCTGGCCATGGCATGGCAGGGAATGCAGGCAGGCCGTTCGTTCGTCTTGCCGCAAGAAAATGCCGAACAGGCTGCCGTCATGCGCGGTATCGCGGTTTATGGTGCGCGTTCTTTAGGCGAAGTGGCCGCACATTTAAACGGTATCGAACCGCTGACACAAACTGAATGCAAGCTGACGCAAAGGCCGTCTGAACAAAGTAAAATTCCTGATTTAGCCGATGTCAAAGGCCAGCATACCGCTCGCCTTGCCTTGGAAATCGCAGCGGCAGGCGGACACAGCTTGTTGATGATGGGACCGCCGGGAACGGGCAAATCCATGCTTTCGCAACGTTTGCCCGGTATCCTTCCTCCTTTGACCGAAGACGAATTGGTCGAAGTATGGGCATTGCGTTCGCTCCTGCCCAACCATCAACAGCAACTCGACAGCAACCGTCCTTTCCGTAGCCCTCATCACAGCGCCAGCTCGGCAGCCATGGTAGGCGGTGGTTCAGACCCACGTCCGGGCGAAATCTCATTGGCGCATCACGGTGTGTTGTTTTTAGACGAATTACCCGAGTTTGACCGTAAAGTATTAGAAGTGTTGCGCGAACCTTTGGAAAACGGCGAAATCCATATTTCCCGCGCCGCACGCCAAGCAGTTTATCCGGCCAAGTTCCAACTTGTCGCCGCCATGAACCCCTGCCCTTGTGGCTATCTTGGCCATCCGTCCAAACCTTGCCGCTGCACGCCTGAAAGCGTTGCCCGCTACCGCAACAAAATTTCAGGGCCATTGCTCGACCGTATTGATTTAACCATCGAAGTACCCAGCCTTTCCGCTGCCGAGTTAATGCAACAAGAAGCAGGCGAATCCAGTGCCACCGTATTGGAACGAGTTACCGCCGCGCGCAAAATCCAATACGGCCGACAAGGCAAAGTTAATGCCGAATTGAGTGTCAGCGAGCTCGATGGTAAAGCCCGCATCCAAAAAGAAGCGCAAGAAGCTTTGGGAACCATGCTCGAAAAACTGTCCCTTTCCGCTCGAAGCTTCCACCGCATCATGCGCGTCGCCCGTACGCTGGCCGATTTGGCTGGCGACGAAGAAGTCAGCAAAACCCATGTGATGAAAGCCATCGGCTTCCGTCGCCCTCTTTAACTTTTCAGACGGCCTGAATCTTTATGTTTAAGTAAAACTAGAGTAAACAAAGCATCAGGATTTTGCCGTCTATAACGGTTATTGATAAAATATCGAATCCAACTCAGACAGTCTCCTTTCAGGCCGTCTGAACACATTATTACAAGGTAAGTCATGAAAAAATCTACACAATATGGTAAAGGCTTGTCCGGTTTCTTTTTCGGCCTAATACTGGCAACAGGTATTATTGCCGGTATTTTGTTCTTCTTGAACCAAGGCAACCAAAACGTTTTCAAAGAGCTGACTCAGCCTAAACAAAGCGAAGAACCTGAAATCCTGAAACCTCAGGACAAAGCAGAGAAACGCCCAGCTACAGACACTTCATCTACCCAAGCAGATGAAGAAAAAGCCAAAGCAGAAAAAGAAGCAAAAGCTAAAGAAGAGGCTGAAAAAGCTGCCAAAGAAGCTGAAGAAAAAGCTCAAGCGGAAAAAGAAGCTCAGAAAAAAGCCGAACAAGCAGAACGTGAAGCCAAAGAAAAAGCTGAAAAAGCCGCCGCCGATAAAGCTGAACGCGAAGCCAAAGAAAGAGCAGACAAAACTGCCGCCGACAAAGCCGAACGTGAAGCCAAAGAAAAATCTGCAAAAGCGGAAGCAGAAAAAGAAGCCGCCAAGAAAAAACTGGCCGAGAAAAAAGCCGAATTAGAAAAAAAACGCGCAGAAAAAGCCAAAGCTGAAAAAGAAGCTGCTAATAAAACTGCAAAAGACAAAAAAGCGGCCGACCAACTTACCGACAAACAAAAAGAGCGTGCCGAGCGCAAATTGGCTGAAAAAAAAGCAGCCGAAGCCAAAAAACAAAACAAGCCGACACCTGAGCAAATCCTCAACAGCGGCAGTATCGAAAAAGCACGTAAAGCAGCAAATGCCTCTTCAACAAAAGAAAGCAGCAACGCTGCAAGTAAACAGTCAGCAGAAAAAGCCGAAGCAGCTGCCAACAGCGGTAAAAAGGTATTCCTGCAACTTGGTTCATATGCAGACCGTTCCAGCGCAGACTCACAACGTGCCAAATTGGCTATTTTAGGTGTTTCTTCCAAAGTGGTTGAATCGCAAAACGGCGACAAAACCATTTACCGAGTTCAAAGTAATACCATGCCGCAGGAAGCTGCTGTAAAACTGCAAAAAAACCTGCAAGGCCATAATATCAACAGCTTGATTCGTTCTAGCAAATAATGGAATCACTGATGAAGCAGCGTATGAAACAAACTATTACCGCACTCAGCCTGAGCCTGCTCAGTCTGAGTGCACAGGCTGCTACCGAAGGCGTGGACTATACTGTCCTCAGTCGCCCTATTCCGCAGCAGCAAGCCGGAAAAATTGAAGTGCTAGAATTTTTCGGCTACTTCTGCGTCCATTGTTACCATCTCGATCCGGTTTTGTTGCAACACAGCAAAACCTTTGCCAAAGATGTTTCCTTACGGACAGAACACGTCGTTTGGATGCCTGAAATGTTGGGTTTGGCCAAAGTAGCCGCAGCCGTCAATCTTTCAGGTTTGAAATATCAAGCCAATCCAGTCATCTTCAAAGCAGTTTACGAACAAAAAATCAACCTGGCCGATACCAATGTATTCCTCTCATGGGTGGGTAAACAGACGGGTTTTGACAGTAAAAAACTGCTTCAAGCCTACAATAATCCTGCTGCCGCATCGGCTGCTGCAAAAATGCAGCAATTGACGGAAACTTATCGAATTGAAAACACACCAACTGTCATCGTCGGTGGTAAATACAAAGTCAATTTCAACGGTACCGACTGGAAAGTCGGTATGAAAACCATAGACGAGCTCATCATCAAAGTCCGCCGCGAACAATCCTCAAAACCACTTTAACTATTCAACAAAAGAAAGACGGCCTCAAGGCCGTCTGAAAACTTATGGACATTCTGATTTTATTTAAAGCACTTATTCTCGGTATTATCGAAGGTTTAACCGAGTTTCTCCCTATTTCCAGTACCGGTCACTTGATTGTATTCGGTGACTTAATGAACTTTCAGAGCAACGGAAAAGTATTTGAAATTGCTATTCAACTCGGTGCAGTTTTAGCTGTCGTATTCGAATACCGCCAACGATTCACCCATATCATAAAAGGACTCGGTAAAGAACGGACAGCCAATCGCTTTGTACTGAATTTATTTATTGCCTTCATACCTGCTGCGGTTGTTGGCCTCTTGTTCAGCAAACAAATCAAATTACACCTTTTCAACCCAATTACCGTTGCTACCATGCTGGTACTCGGTGGTTTCTTCATTTTATGGGTTGAAAAACGCCAAACAACAGCTAAACCCAAAGTCAATCATGTAGACGATATGCGTCCAATCGACGCATTTGTTGTAGGATGCGCCCAAATTTGCGCCCTTATCCCTGGTACATCACGTTCAGGCAGTACGATTATGGGAGGTATGTTGTGGGGACTGGAACGTAAAACGGCTACCGAATTTTCATTTTTCCTTGCTGTACCAATGATGATTGCGGCAACAGGTTACGACATCTTAAAAAATTACAAACTCTTTACCTTGCAAGATGTCGGACAAATTGCCATCGGCTTTATCGCAGCATTTATCGCCGGTTTATTGGCAGTAAAAGCTTTGCTGAAATTTGTCTCCAGTAAAAACTATGTGCCTTTTGCCTACTACCGTATTGTATTTGGTGGTCTGATTCTCGTTACTTGGATGCTGGGCTGGGTCAGCTGGAGCGAATAACCCCTCTCCCGAAAGGACGTGCCTGAGCACGTCCTTTTTCTTTATCCGCTTCCTCCCTTTCGATCATATTTCTACCCCGTAAAAGGACGACACTCCGCATCATTGCCCTTAAATATCTCCTCACCGTCCGTACAGCTTCCCTT
>NZ_KV792685.1:0-4667 GCF_001808255.1 Neisseria sp. HMSC15G01 | reverse complement strand
AGATTTTTGCAGTTTAATGCGAGATTTTTGCAGTGCTATCCACAATTTAAATGAGAGAACATTACCGCATTTGCGATAATTTATATTTTCTCTTATTTTGAATTATGCGATAATAAAAATAATCTCTTAAATACGGCAAGGTTCTCTCATTATGGGAAATTTGGTTACGGAAAATGATAGCTTAGCTAATTGCAATGTTGTGATTTCAAATTATATTACGCGCTCCGCTCAAACTTTGAATTTGGTGGAAAAACGGATTTTGATGGCTGGAATTGCGAAGTTAGGGGGCGTAAATGGCGAAATTAAATTAACGGCGCAAGAATATGCTGACACTTACGATGTAAACATGAGTACGGCATATCGAGAATTAAAAAATGCTGTCAATTCTTTAATGAAACGCTCTTTATCGTGGCAAGTTAAGGACGGCAAACATATCGGCACGCTGTCATGTGTATGGGTGCAGGGGTATAAATATTTCAAAGAAGAAGGCTACGTTAAATTCAAATTCTCTGAGTATGTTTTCCCTTTCTTGTTTGAGCTAGAAAGAGAGTTCACAAAGTACCAGCTACAACAAGCTGCCGCTTTGCGATCAATTTATTCTTGGCGGCTACTTGAACTCTTTGAGCAGATGAAAGACAAGACAGACGGTTCAGGGTGGCTTTCAATGTCCATTGAAGAATTTTGGCACGCTATGGAAGCAACCGAAAGCCACAGAAAAAATTTCAGTGATTTGAGAAGATGGGTTATTGAGCCGGCAATTAAGGAACTAACAGAAAAAGACGGTTGGTTAATCGAGTGGGAAGTCCGAAAACGTGGACGTAAAGTAGCTACACTACTGTTCAAATTTCAACGAAATCCACAAGGTAGGCTTTTCAACCAAGAAACAGCTCCCATACCTAGAAATAAAACTCTGAATGCGTTGGAGTAAAAATGGCACTCGTATCCATTAGTGAAGCTGCGCGACTGGTTGGTAAAAGCCGTCGCACCCTTCAGCGCGACATTGTCGCAGGCAAATTGAGCAAGTGCGACAATGGCCAAAAGCTAGATACTTCGGAGCTTCTAAGGGTATATGGCGCATTTTTACCTGTGACAAATGTCGCAGTTGGAAGTGCGACAATGTCGCAGGATGTCGCAGGTAAAAATGAGACAATGTCGCAGGATGTCGCAGATATGCGCGTCCGTTTAGCGGCGTTGGAAGCTGAAAATGCAGCACTGAAAGACCATTTAGGTAGCCTGAAACAAGCAATGCTTTTACTGGAAAACAAAGCCTCAACAGAAGAGACTAAATCGATCAAACCACGTCGCAGATGGTGGCAAATATTTAGAAATTAATTGTTTCAAGATGGTAATTCGGCAAGCATTACGCCGATATTCTTCATTCTTCTAGCTGTCGGTAACTTTCCATCAAAGCAAATTGGCGGTTCTTGACTGCTGATCCTTCTCCAATTCATCTCTAACCGTATCAGCATAGTCTTTGCTTGTTCCCTGCTTCCTGAAAAACCAAGCGTCTTTTTCAGGGTATCGAAAAGGGAACGATACTCTTCCTCTGAATTTCTAAGCGCGCAACGTTTTAATTTTTGCTCAAAACTGTTCCAGTCTTTCAGCGTTATAACGCCAAGTCCATCGATATGGCTTCAAAGGCGTTTTACTGCTTTTATGTGTTCTCTCGTTTGGCACTCTTACCAGCTCATAGCCTCTTGATTCAATCCGTGTTTGTCTATTTGTGGCTGTTTTCCACGGTTCTGAGGATATTGTCGGACATTTCTGTCCCTGGGCAGGACGGTGAAGCAGATAAAAATCCAGCCCTTTCTCCGGTTCTGGTGGGCTGATATATGCAAAAAGTTGAACGAGGCTTTCGCCTTTTTCATAGGCTCTGAGCCTTTGAGTTGGTGTTTGATTGGTTTTGTACCGTTCTATCAGCTTATCCAATACACAAACAGCTTTTTCATGCTTAACAGTTCCCTGTACAAAGTATAAATAACCGTTCTCTACGGCATCCTGTATGCGTTGCATCATGGACGATCGGTTTGTGAAAACAAAATAATCAGGATATTGGGTTTTAGTCATGTCCTACTCCGCTATATTATTTGTCTGCGTTTTTTGCGCTTTTTTTTCTGAAAGGATTTTTTTGTCCAAATTTGACCGTAATTTTCGTGACGGCATCCATCTGTTCCGTCCCCCCTCAAAAACTGGGTTCAACAAAAAAGGTGTGAAAATGATACACAGGAATTAGGTTCCTGTATATCAAATCGGAAGGACTTGAAATACAAGTCATCCAGAAACTTTTTTTTAAATCAGAAGCTATCAAATCTATTAAGAATCCAATCTATAATCAAATCGGTTGACTGAGCCATAAAAAACAAATCTAATAAGCTTGTCCGAAGGTCTAGCCAACCTGATTTACTACACGTTGGCTAGCCCCCAACGATTGAGATCAAGACAGTTTGCCAAACTGTCGAGTTTGCCGAAGTCGTATGCTCGTAATGGTGCTGGTACGACTACGAAGGGCGCTCAGGGGTGAAATCCCCCTGTTCGACCCAATCGAGGGAAATCTCAAAGCATGGGCGACAAGGAAACGGCGGCTCTTGTGAGAGAGAATCGTCCTGTTTACTTGCAAAAACTGGTATCCAGTCCAGTCAGTGGGGCGTACCGAAAGGGCGCGACACTTGCAGCACACGATGGCTTCGCACGTCCGAAATGACGTGAGTTTGACGGGAGAAATCTTGGTTAGACGGCACTTCGAGAAACCGAAGGTCGATGTATAGCTCAAACGTGTAACGGTAGCCGAAACGTAAAGTCGAATGGCGCTGTGCTGAATCCTCTGAAAATGCTGAAAAGCATTGCCGCGGATTGAATGAGTCTGTGAAGCAGGGTATCTAGTAGGGGAGGGTTTTTGGATTCTTTACCCCCTGAAACCGAGAAATCGGGTAGGCGTAAGCTATGGATATTCATGTGAGACGACGGCTAGGAAGGATGTAGTAGCGGTAAACTAACTTGGGAAGGTCTGACTGCCCCTAAAACTGACCTGTGGCAAGGCAGAAATTGGGTAAAAGACTGGGAGAGTGTCTGAGTAGGAAAAGCAGTAATGCCCCTTCCTGATGGCGAGTTCAACGTCTAGGGAAGGAAGTACGAAAGGAACAGGCAAGCAACAAATCTCAATGTGTAGTAGCAGTAAACCCCCTTGGCCGGGGGCGTTGGAGGAACTAGAGCAGAAAAGCTCTAGTTCCTAGGGGCTGAAAAGCCTCGGAAATTCGGGGTATTTTGCCAAATCACACCGGCAAAATAATTATTTAACTCTTGGCGGAGTTGAATAGTCTGAATCTTGGCGGATTCGGATATAAAAATCCCTAGTTGAGAGGGGGAAAGAGACAGTACGCCGTCAAAAGCGAAAGTTTCATTTCCGAAAATTTTGGGCTTTGCCCGAATTTTATTCTTAACCCTAAAGACCGCTTCGGCGGTCTTTTTCTTTGTAATCTGACCTAAAAAATGGCTGTTTTGTACGATAAGGGGTTTTTGTAATTTCAAGCATAGCTTTGTACGATAAGATGTCATGCAAATATCATTTTGTCTTCAAAAAAACGCACTTGCGGTCTTCAAACCGCTGTTTTTATCAGGCAGTAATCCGAAATAAAACCGTCAGAAACGCCCCAAATTTGCGCTCAGATTGAATTTCTACCCCTATCCTACCCTACCCCATAGGCAAGCATATAAAACGCAGGAAAACGCAAATTTAAGGTGTTACGCGCATCTATCACTGCTTTGGAGATGGGAGTCGTAAAGGTTTGGTATCGACCGCGTAAGCGCATATAGTTCATGCAATTGATTTTTAGAAGCTACTAGAACAGCAAAACCACCCTGTGGGGTGGTTTTGCTGTTCTCTTAAAGGGCTGGAGCTAGATCATTCATCTCTTCAATTCGCAGCATGCGTATATCGGAAACTGCAGGTTTGAACCAAGCAAAGGTTGATGACAACTTTTGAGCGGCCAAAACACAAGAAACCGCGGTAATCGTTTCTCCACCAAAATATACACTGCCTTGTTGATGGGTGAAACCAAGACTAACTAGTGTACGTTTGAACGTCGCCATAAGCGTTTTGCCAAGAAGGATTAGGATAAAGATTCTGTAAAACAGTTGTATCTAGGTCAAAAGCAATTGCATAAGACATAATTAAATCTCCAAGGTTTTGTGTAAGTATAGCACTGTTTTTTTGTATAAATATCTGTATTTTCCCCCATCTTCGGAGCTGGAAGCCTGTCAAGGTTCGCGTAGCGACCGCGTAAGCGGCTTGACCTTGACAGGGTGGAAGCGACCCAACGCTAAAGGCTAGGGGCAGGAGAAGGCGGTACGCCGCGCCCTGCTCCCGAGCCGTCGGCGGCGAGACTGGGGGTGTGGGGGCAAAGCCCCCGCAGGTTCGCCTTATGGCGAACTCATCATGCCGTAGGCACATCAAACAGCGAAGCCGGGTCATGAGCTGCGCAAGCGCGAAATGGCCCGAAGGTTATCCCCAGAAATTTGGGGCTTTCTGGTTTTTCATCATTTTTAAATCTTTTTAAACCTTTTTATGGACTTGTGGATAAACGCTGTATGCCTTGCCAGTCAAGGGTTACAGCGGTTTTTTTCGCAGTTTAAATGAGAGATTTTTGCAGTTTAATGCGAGATTTTTGCAG
>NZ_KV792684.1:0-6851 GCF_001808255.1 Neisseria sp. HMSC15G01 | reverse complement strand
CCTGATTATCAGGTATCCGGGGAGGATTAAGGGGTCATTTGGGTAAAATCAGGAGGTATTAGGGGAGAGAAACAGCCGAAAACCTGTGTTTGGGTTTCGGTTGTCGAGGGAAGGGCTTTTTTGCAAAGGTCTCTAACAGTGTTTTACACAACAGCTTAAGAAAAATACGCCGGCAACATCTCAAACACCGCAACCCTTTCAGGCTGCCATAAGGCTTCACAGTATCATTCTTGAAATCTTCAGATACTGTAAACAGCGCCAGATATCTATAGATAAAGTTAAGACATTGACATTTTATCAATGATTTTGTAAAATTTAGTGAGTTTATTTTCAAGTAAAAATATACTGGGTTTAACATTATGTCCGCCATACACACCCATCTGAGTTTAGCTATTTTGGCAGCCTTTTCTTTTCAGGCTGCACTTGCCGATACCATTGAAGAAAGCGAATTCAGACGTCAGGAAATGCGACGCCGGCAGCAGGAGCAGCAGCTGCAGCGCGAAGTCGATGTGCGTTTGGAAGATACGCGGCAAAGTACGCTTACTCCGTCTGCAGCCGAATCGGCCGAATCCCCCTGTTTCCCCATTCATACCGTTACCCTGACCGGCGATGCTGCCGGCCGTTTTCAGTTTGCACTTAAAAAAGCCTTGAAAGAAACCGGCTTCCAATCCGGACAATGTTTGGGTGCGCAAGGCATCAACCGCATTATGGTTGCGGCACAAAACGCCGTTATCGGCCGCGGCTATACCACTACCCGTATTTTGGCCGCACCGCAGGATTTAAACAGCGGAACTTTGGAATTAACCGTTTTGTCCGGCAAAGTGCGCTCGGTTCGCACTGATACTTCGCACAACGACCAAACCCGTGCCGCGCGCATTGCCGCCTTTCAAAACGAAATTCCGTTGAAAGGCGGCGATATTCTGAATCTGCGCCGTATCGAGCAGGGGCTGGAAAATCTCAAGCGCGTACCCACCGCGGAAGCCGATATTCAAATCGTTCCCGCCGATGCACCCGATGAAAGCGACATCATTGTTGCCTGGCGGCAGCGGCTGCTGCCCTACCGCCTGTCGCTCGGTGTGGACGACTCCGGCAGCAAAACCACCGGCAAATACCAAGGCAGCCTGACTTTCTCTGCCGACAACCCTTTCGGCTTAAGCGATCTGTTTTATCTGTCCTACGGCCGCCATCTGGGCCATACCGACACCCATACCGACTCCGAGGGCAAAAAAACCGCCGGCGGCACCCAAAGCTACGCCTTTCACTATTCCGTTCCTGCGGGCAACTGGCTGTGGAGCTGGAACCACAACTACTACCGCTACCACCAAGCCGTGGCGGGTATCAATGAAGTGTACGACTACAACGGCAAAAGCCGTGGCAGCGACATCGGATTTACCCGCCTGCTGTACCGTGATGCGCGGCGCAAGAGCCATATCGGCTTCAAACTGTGGCAGAAAGAAAACCAAAGTTTTATCGATGATGCCGAAGTCGAAGTACAGCGCCGTAAAACCGCCGGTTGGCAGTTGAGCCTAAAACACAAGGAATACATCGGCCGCAGCACTTTGGATATCGGCCTTGGCTACAAGCGCGGCACCGGCATGGCCGATGCCATTGCCGCCCCTGAAGAGGTGTTTGATGAAGGCACTTCGAGAATGAAGGTGATCACTGCCGACATCAGCTATAACCACCCCTTCCAAATCGGCCGGCAGCACTTCGTATATGACACCGCCCTGCATGCCCAGTGGAATAAAACCCCGCTGACGCCTTTGGACAAAATCGCCATCGGCGGTCGCTACACCGTGCGCGGCTTCGACGGCGAAAGCTCACTGTCGGCCGAGCGCGGCTGGTACTGGCGCAACGAAGCCGGCTGGTATTTTCAGGCTGCCCACCAGTTTTATCTGGCGCTAGACGGCGGCCATGTTTCCGGCGACTCGGCGCAATACCTGCTCGGCCAAACCCTAATCGGCGCCGCCGCCGGCCTGCGCGGCCAGTTCAAAGCAGGCGGCAGCCTGAATTACGACCTGTTTGTCGGCAAACCGATTAAAAAACCGCAAGGCTTTAGCAAACGTACCGCCGTTTTCGGCTTCAACCTAAACTATTCGTTTTAACCGGAGAAAACACGGGCACCGCCTGCATTTGGGCTGCCTGTTTCCCATTTCCACACGGACGCAAGAACATGAACAAACACTGCCATAAAATCGTCTTCAACCGCACCCGCGGCATCCTGATGGCCGTAGCCGAGACTGCCATCGGGCAGGGCAAAAGTCCCGGCGAGCGCTCAGGCGGAGAAACCGGTGGCGGTGACGGCAGCCTAAAAACCCGTTCAGGCTGCCGTTTGCATTTGGGCACGCTGACTTTCAGCCTGCTGCTCGGTTTCGGTTCGGCCCTGATTGTGCCCGCCGCCGCTGCCGACATCCAAGCCGACAAATCCGCCCCCAAATCCCAGCAGCCCGTCATCCTGCAAACCGGCAACGGACTACCGCAGGTCAATATCCAAACCCCCACCGCCCACGGCGTATCCGTCAACCAATACCGCCGTTTCGATGTCGACACGCGCGGCACCATTCTCAACAACAGCCATAAAAGCGTATCCACCCGCCAGGCCGGCTGGATACAGGGCAACCCCTTTCTCGCCCGCGACGAAGCCCGTGTAATCGTCAACCAAATCAACAGCAGCGACCCGAGCCGGCTGAACGGCTATATCGAAATCGCCGGCCGCCGCGCCGAAGTGGTGATGGCCAACCCCGCCGGCATCCGCGTCGACGGCGGCGGCTTTATCAACAGCGCAGGTGCCACCCTGACCACCGGCCGTCCCATCCTGGCAGACGGCCGTTTCGACGGTTTGGACATCGGCAGCGGCCGTATTGAAATCGGCGCACAGGGTCTTGACGGGCGCGGTGCCGACTACACCCGCATTCTCAGCCGTGCCGCCAAGATTGACGGCGGCATTTGGGGGCAGGACGTCCAAGTGATTGCCGCCGCCGGCCAAACCGACGCCGCAGGCAGCCTGAAAGACGCCGCCGCACCCCGCACTCCGTCTTCATCCGCCCCCGTCTTTGCCATCGACACCGGCGCCCTGGGCGGCATGTATGCCGGCAAAATCACCCTGATTGCTGCCGATGCCGGCAGCGGCATCCGCAATGCCGGCAAGATTTACGCCGGTGCCGGCGGCGTGACCCTCAGCGCCGACGGAAGACTGGCCAACAGCGGCACCGTCGCCGCCCAAGACGGCGGCACCCTGCGTCTTAACGCCGGCCAAGCCGACAACAGCGGCACCCTTTACGCCCACGGCCAAAGCAGCATCGACAGCAAAAGCAGCCTGAACAACAGCGGCCGCATTCTCAGCACCGCAGAAAACCGCATCCGCAGCGCCCGGATTGACAACAGCGGTCAAATCGACGGCGGCCGTCTGGACATTGCCGCCCCCGTATTGGACAACAGCGGCCGCATCAGCCAAAGCGGCAGTCAGGATCTGGCCGTCGATACCGCCCGCCTGGCCAACAGCGGCCGCATCGGCCTGCCGGAAAACAACAACGGCAACAGTGGAAACAGTAGCGGCAACAACGGCGGAAACGGCAACAACAATGGTTCCCACTCCGGCAACAAGCGGCCGCCCGCCAATAACGGCAACGGCAATAGCGGCAACAGTCACGGCGGCCATACCCAAGTTCCCACTCCTGCCGACGGCCGCATCAGCGTCTCCGGCCGTTTGGACAACAGCGGCACCATCGAAGCGGGCGGCCGCACCGATCTGAACGTACACAGCGAACTGGCCAACAGCGGCCGCCTCACCCTCGGCAGCCTGAAAGCAGACGGCAGCCGTTTCGACAACCGCCAAGGCGACATTCTCGCCCACAGCGCCGACATTCACAGCAGCCACAGCGACAACCGCGGCGGCGCCCTGGCCGCAGGCAGCCTGAAACTGGATGGCACCCGACTCGACAACCGCCAAGGCGCCATCCGCAGCAACAGCCAAAGCGACATCCGCCTTTCAGACGGCCTGAACAACGAACAAGGCGAAATCACCACTGCCGGCAGCCTGAAACTGGCCGCCGACAACATCACCAACCAAGACGGCAGCATCTTGGCCGGACAGGACATCGGACTGGATGCCCGGGTACTGGACGGCAGCGGCACCCTGGCCGCTGGCCGTGATGCCGCCCTCAAACTCAGCGCCGACTTTGACAGCAGCGCAGACATCGAAGCCGGCCGCACACTCAGCATCGAAAGCGGCGGCAGCATCCGCAACCGCCACCGTTTGGCCGGCGGCGCAGCCCTCGACATCCGTGCCCGGCACATCGACAACCGCGCCGAAGGCAAACTGGTTTCCGGCAGCAATACCCGTATTGGCGCCGACACCGTGGACAACCGCGGCCTGATCAACAGCAACGGCCTGACCCGTATTGATGCCGCAGACAGCCTGAACAACATCGGCAGCGGCCGCATCTACGGCAGCCGTCTCGCCCTGGGCGGCGGCAGCCTGAACAACCGCGAAGAAGCAAGCGCAGACGGCAAAAACCAAGCCCCCGTGATTGCCGCACGAGAGCGGCTGGACATCGGCATGCGCAGCATAAGCAACACCGGCAGCGGCTTTGGCCGGATTGAAAACGGCCAAGTACAAACCGGCAGCGTCTCCAGCCTGATCAGCAGCGAAGGCACACTGCATATCGGCGGCCGTTTGAACGAGAGCCATCAGGCCGAAGGCAGGGCCGAGCGACTGGAAAACCGCGGCGCGCGGATTGAAGCAGCGGGAGGCGGGCAGATTGCCGTTCAAAAACTGGACAACCTGAACGCCGGTTTGCGCACCGAAGAATATTTGGCCGACAGCCGCCGCCAAACTGCCTACACCTTTGCCGGCGAGCCCGAACGCTACATTGACGGCGAAGACGGCAACATGAGCCAATACCGAACCAATCTGGTCTTCCGTTTCAACGAGCAGGGCAGACAGAAAAGCGGCAGTACCGAACGCAAATTCGAACGCTCCGACGTATCGGCGGTACGCCGCTACCAATACAGCCTGAACCGTTACCGCCAACGTATCGTAGAAAGCCGTCCGGGCGAAATCCTGATTGGCGGCGACCTGAAAGCCGAAGGCGGAGAATGGCGTAACAGTGACAGCAAAATCCTGATCGGTGGCACATTGTCGGGGCTTTCCAAAGACAAGATTGCCAACCACGCCACCCAAGAGCAGCGGCGTCTGGAAGAAGTCGGCATAAGCGAACATGCGACCTTCGAAAGAAGCCATGGCCACCGAGGCAGGCATCATGTCTATTGGAGAGGTGGTTATGCTTACAACAACCCGAGCGTCAGCACCCACGACTTTGAAAACCAGCTGAGCGACATTCTGCAAAACCAAGGCAGCCTGAACCCTCCTGCCGGCCATGCCGCCGCAGCCGATGCCGCCACCGCCGCCGTTGCCCCTCCGCGCATTAAAAGTCCCGACGTCAGCTTCAGCCTGCCCGAAAGCAGCCTGTACACCGTCCGTCCCGACCGCCCCGGCTATCTGGTGGAAACCGATCCCGCCTATGCCGACTACCGCACCTGGCTGGGCAGCGACTACATGCTCAAAGCCCTGCAAACCGATCCCAACCGCACCCACAAACGGCTGGGCGACGGCTATTACGAGCAACGCCTGATCAACGAACAGATTGCCCGTCTGACCGGCTACCGCCGTCTGGACGGCTACCCCAACGACGAAGCCCAATTCCAAGCCCTGATGGACGCCGGCATCAGCTTCGCCCGCACCCAGCAGCTGACCCCCGGCATCGCCCTGTCCCCCGAGCAGGTTGCCCGGCTGACCAGCGACATCGTCTGGCTTGAAAGCCAGACCGTTACCCTGGCCGACGGCAGCAGCCAAAGCGTACTCGTACCCAAAGTCTACGTACTCGCCCGCCCCGGCGATCTCAACAGTGCCGGCGGCCTCATCAGCGCCGACGCCCTGCAGCTGAATGCCGGCCGCATCGACAACCGCGGCACCCTGGCCGGTCGGCGCATCGTCGATCTGGCCGCCGGCGACATCAGCAACAGCGGCCGCATCGGCGGCAAAAACGTCATACTCGACGCCCAACAACAAATCGACATCACCGGCGGCAGCATCGAAGCCGAACAGCTGCTCAGCCTCAAAGCCGACAACATCACCCTCCAAAGCAGCACCGCCCAAAGCGGCGACTCGCACAACGGCCGCACCACCGTTGACCGTGTGGCCGGACTGTATGTCAGCGGCACAGAAGACGGCCAAGGCCTGCTCAGCCTCGAAGCAGGGCACGACATCAAACTGAACGGCGCCCGCCTGGCCAACCGCGCCCGCGACGGCCACAGCCAAATGATTGCCCGCGAAGGCAGCGTCACACTCGGCACCGTCCGCACCGAAAACCACGAAAGCTACGGCGCGGCAAACGACAAAAACCACCGCCACGTCCACCAAAGCGCCGAAGCAGGCAGCCGCATCGAAGCGCTTGGCAACATCACCGTATCCGCCGGCAAAGACCTGAACATCCGCCAAGGCCAAATCGACAACCAAAGCGGCCGGGTAGAGCTGGCCGCCCGCGGCAATATCGACATCAGCGAAGGCCGCCGCACCCTGGATCTGGACGAATCGACCTACAGCAAAGAGCGCGGTTTGGTCGGCAGCAAAAGCCGGCTGGACCAATACCGGCGCCAACACGACGAAGCAGCCGGCAGCGTGATTACCGGCCGCGAAGTCAGAACGGCCTCCGGCGGCGACACCCGCATCCGCGGCAGCCAAGTCATCAGCGACGAACAGACCCTGGTTACCGCCGCCGGCGAGGTGCGCGTTGATGCTGCCGAGAACCGCTACCAAGATTGGGAAAACCACGAGCGCAAAAAGTCCGGCC
>NZ_KV792683.1:0-520 GCF_001808255.1 Neisseria sp. HMSC15G01 | reverse complement strand
AAGATTAGAATTTGTGACGCAGGCCAACAGTACCAGCAGTTTTCTCGTATTTGTTGTCGCCTTTACCTTCTTTCAACCAACCGGCTGACAACAAGGCAGAAGTGCGTTTAGAGAAGTCGTAGTCAGCACCAACGATAACTTGGTTGTAAGCGCTGTTCTCTTGTTTCACGCCTTCTTCTTTAGCTTTGAAGCCGTGAGCGTAAGAAACACGAGGAGTTACGTTGCCGAAGCGGTAAGCAGCAGTTGCACCAACTTCAGTACGTTCGTTTTTCTTAGCACCAGCTACGTCAGCTTTGAAGCCTTCGTATTGACCTACAACAGCAACCATCAGGTTGTTAGCATCGTAACCAGCAGTCAGACGGTGAGCTTGGTGATCTTTGTAAGTACCAGCAGCCAAATTATTGTTGCGGTTGAATACTTTCAAGTAATCAGCAGTCAAGTCAGCACGTTTAGCATAAGAACCAGCATAGCGACCGAAGAAGCCAGAGTTTTCGTAGTTCAGACCCAAGTCGTAAGACTC
>NZ_KV792682.1:0-636 GCF_001808255.1 Neisseria sp. HMSC15G01 | reverse complement strand
TGTTGCCGCCTAAAAGGCGGCCCGGATGCCTGATAATCAGGTACCCGGGGAGGGTTAAGGGGGTATTTGAGTAGAATCAGTGGATATTTGAAACAAAAACAGCCGAAAACCTGTGTTTAGGTTTCGGCTGTCGAGGGAAGGGCTTTTTTGCAAAGGTATCTGCCTGAATGGGTTTTTAGGCTGCCGTTACCGCCACCGGCTTCTCCGCTTGAGCGCTCGCCGGAACTTTTGCCCTGCCCGATGGCAGTCTCGGCTACGGCCATCAGGATGCCGCGGGTGCGGTTGAAGACGGTTTTATGGCGGTGTTTGTTCATGGCGGGGGTATCCGTAGTGTGTGCGGGGGTGGGGAAAGGCAGCCTGAAAACGAGAAAAGGGGGCAGGCTGCCTGCGATGTAAACACACAGCAACTTAATCCTAAACTCTATTCGTCATTCGCAAGCGGCGGCAAACCCAAAGTATCTGTTTGGCCGGTGTAGTAATCCACCCAGTTTTGCAGGTATTCGTAAGGGAAGTCCAAATCGTAGGCACGCATAAAGTCGAAGGGATCTTGGTATTCGCCTTCAGGCAGCGGCGCATCAAACAACGCTCCGTTGCCGCCGTTTGTGCTGTTCAGACTGCCTCCGGCCGCACCCACCA
>NZ_KV792681.1:0-3372 GCF_001808255.1 Neisseria sp. HMSC15G01 | reverse complement strand
GGGTATACGGATTTAATGGTTGATGGGGCACCTTCACCCCATCAATCTGATACCACCCTCAGATGGTTGATAGATCGACTCCGTAGTTGAGTTCCTCTGCGAAGTCCGGCAGTCCGTAACCGATGGTTTTCTTGTAGAAAGGAGAGACCTTCGCAGTCGGTGCCTTCTTCTTGTGCTTCGTGGTGTAGAGCATTCGTGCCCGCATCACCTCGAAGGAGTAACCGCGCCCTTCACGGTTCTTGTCCTTGGCCAGTCGGTTGATGGACTCCGTGTAAGCGTTGGTGACGGGCATGTCCATCTCGAAGTAGGTCATGGTCTCTTCACGCCAGTTTCCCACTGCCCTGACCAGATCGCTCCAGACTTCCTTTTGGCCCTTCGGGATGGTGGCTATCCACTCGTCCAGGGCGGCTTCTGCCTGGAGCCGTGTGGTGGCGTCCCAGATGCCGTAGAAGCGCTCCTTGTGCTCGTAGGCGGCCAGCAGTTGCGGGAACGCGCCTGTCCAGGTCTCCATGATGAGGCGCTCCCGGTCTGAGACTTCGTGAGCGCGTTTCAGCAGGATTTTCCGGTCTCCCTTGAGAGTCCGGCTCTGGGACGGTTTCAGCTCCTTTCTGAGGCCCTTGCGCACTCTCTCTAGGGCCATCGTTGGCCATGCGCACCACATGGAACTTATCGACCACGATACGGGCCTGGGGCAGTACAGCCTTGACCGCTGCCCGGTAGGGGTTCCACATGTCCATGCTGACGATCTCGACCTTCTGCCGGTCTTTCAGCTTCATCAGGTAGTTGGTCACCACGTCCTGGCGGCGGTTGGCCAGCAGGTCGAGCAGGGTTCGCTCCTCAATGTTGGTCAGAATGCAGCGGTAGCGCTTGTTCAGGTATAGCTCGTCAATGCCCAGGATGCGGGGCGTCTCGAAGCGGTGCCAGCGCCCCAAGAACTCGGCGCGGGCGTTGAAGATGTCGCGCACCGTCTTCTCGTCCAGGCCGGTCTGTGCCGCCACAAAGGTGTAGGGGTGGTTGAAGGATTCCTTCTCCACGTACTCATGCAGCCGCAGTGTCATACGGAATCCGTCCACCATCTCCGGTAGCTGGGGCCTGAATGTTGTCTTGCAGGCCCGGCAGGTGTATCGGCGGCGGACCACCCAGAGAGTGACCCGCTTGCCGTGGATGGGCAGATCACGATAGGGAACGTCACGCTTGCCGAACCGTACGAACTCACCCTGCACGCCGCATTCCTCGCAGGCGATGGGATCGGGCACGTCCACCTGGAAGTGCATTTCGTCGTCGGTTGATTTGCAGCCCAGTACTTGGTATTGCGGCAGGTGAAGGATGTTGTCGGGAAGTTCGGTCATGGTGTTGTATAGGCGTAGGTGTCAGTCAGATCCATCCGACTCGGCATTGGTGTTGGCTTTTTTACCCAACAAGCTGCTGGAAACGAAAAGTAAGGCACCGAGGACAATTGCAATATCAGCCAGGTTGAAGGCCGGCCAATGCCAGTCTCGCCAATAGAAATCAAAGGAATCCACAACATAGCCGCGAAAGACCCGGTCAATCAGGTTGCCCATGGCGCCACCGAGGATAAGACTGTAAGCGATGGCTTCTCCTTTATGACGATTTTCAAGGATCAGCTTGATCAGAAAAATCGAGACCACCCAGCGATTCCGATAAAAAAGTAGCGCTGCCAGCCTCCACCATTCGCAAAAAGACTGAATGCGGCACCGGTGTTCCATAGGTGCACCCAGTTAAAGAACGGGGTCACCGAAACATACTCGCCATAGGCCATTGATTGCTGCACCAGCCACTTTACAGCCTGATCAGACGCTGCCAGCAGGCCCGATATGGACAATAGGGCATACGGCGAGAGCTTTTTGCCAATAATGAGCATTATTTAACCCTTCAACGCCAAAATGCGTCTGGCACCGTTAAGTACAATCACCCCCGTGATGGTGCCGATAATCAGATCTGGATAATTGGAACCGGTCCACGCGACCAGGGCGCCGGCGGTGATGCCCCCCAGGTTGATCACCACGTCGTTGGCCGAGAATATCAAGCTTGCCTTCATGTGCGCCCCGCCTTCCCGATGTTTGGATATGAGCAGCAGACAACTGGTATTGGCAATCAATGCGACGAATGCGATAGCCATCATCACCAGAGATTCAGGCTCACTACCGAATACAAAGCGTCTCACCACCTCTACGAGCACGCCCACAGCCAAGATCAGTTGCAGTACACCAGCAAGATGCGCGGCACGTACCTGCATTTTCACGCTATGTCCAACCGCATAAAGGGCAAGCCCGTACACCGCCGCATCGGAAAAATTGTCCAGGGATTCTCCAATCAGGCCGGTGGACTGGGCGATCAGACCGGCAGTCATTTCCACTACGAACAGAAGTGCATTGATGCCGAGCAACCAGCGCAGGGTCCAGGATTCTTGCTTAGCAGAAGCTGCCGAAAACTCGGCGGCCTTGATGGTCTCTGGATTTGCAGCGACGGTTTCCTGAAGCGAGGCGCCTAGCCCCAAGGTCTTCAGTTTCGAGGTGACGGGCTCGATCTCGCCGTCATGCACGACCTTCAGCCGGCGGTTCGACAAGTCGAAGGACAGCGCCCGAATCTCCTCAAAGCGGTTCAGGGCTAGGCGAATCATTCGTTCTTCTGATGGACAGTCCATCTTCGGCACTGCATAAACACTGACCCATCTCCCTGTCGCCTCGGAGGAGGCCTGTATATCGGTATCCGCTGCGGACGTTGCATCACCGCCACAGGCGCCACCACAGGATTTGCTCATAATATGACTCCACTTGAACAATGTTGTGGTACCATTTTAAACTATAAAGCTACTATAAGGTCAATAGAGTAAAGAATCCGTTGGGGAGGAGGCTGATGCGCATTGGTCAGTTGGCGCAGTTGGTAGGGGTCGAAACACAGACGATCCGCTTCTATGAACAGCAGGGCTTATTGCCGCCGCCTGATCGGCAGGACAACGGTTACCGTGTCTATACCGAGAAGCATGGTGAGGGGCTGGCCTTCATCCGTCGCTGCAGAATCCTGGGCCTGTCACTGGCTGAGATTCACGAACTACAGAGCTATCAGGACGACCCTCATCAGCCTTGTACCGCCGTCAACGCCTTGCTCGATGATCACATCTCTCATGTGCGGTCGCAGATAACCGCTCTGCAAGCGCTTGAGAAACAACTCGTTTCACTGAGAGCGAGTTGCAACGATGACCGGGAAGTTGAGGCGTGTGGGGGTCTTGCTGGGATTAGCGAAGGAAACATGCACCAGCAGTAGGTGAAGCATCAACCAGATAATCCGATGAGATGCTAGTCTGTCTCACTCTCATGCAAAGGTAAGATCAACCATTTAATCCGCTTACCC
>NZ_KV792680.1:90079-104264 GCF_001808255.1 Neisseria sp. HMSC15G01 | reverse complement strand
AGGTGCGGGTGTGGTTTCTTCTGTAATTGCTTAATTGAGGGATATTGATAAATGGCAAACCAAAAAATCCGTATCCGCCTGAAAGCTTATGATTACAGTCTGATTGACCGTTCTGCGCAAGAAATTGTTGAAACTGCCAAACGTACTGGCGCTGTTGTTAAAGGTCCGATTCCTTTGCCAACTAAAATCGAACGTTTCAACATCTTGCGTTCTCCTCACGTGAACAAAACTTCTCGTGAACAATTGGAAATCCGTACCCACTTGCGTCTGATGGACATCGTGGATTGGACTGACAAAACTACTGATGCACTGATGAAACTGGATCTTCCAGCAGGTGTGGATGTAGAAATTAAAGTTCAATAAGAACTAAAAAACCGAACAGCTTGGCTGTTCGGTTTTTTATAGAATTCTTAGGCCGTCTGAAAATTTTCAGATATTTGGCAACACTTCATCCGAAAAAAATGATGGGTTTAAGAAGTAAAATTGAAATTTTTGTTGATATTTCTTTGATTTGTCAATTATAATGGCGGACTTGGTACATCCGTATCAAGTTTAACTTTGTCTGAAAGGCAGGCCAATCGTAGCCCGCCCCTTTACTTAAAAGGAAAATAATCATGACTTTAGGTCTGGTTGGACGCAAAGTTGGTATGACTCGCGTGTTCGATGAACAGGGTGTTTCTGTTCCGGTAACCGTTTTGGATATGTCTGCCAACCGCGTTACACAAGTGAAATCCAAAGATACTGACGGCTACACTGCTGTACAAGTTACCTTTGGTCAGAAAAAAGCTAATCGTGTCAACAAAACTGAAGCCGGTCACTTTGCTAAAGCAGGTGTTGAAGCTGGTCGCGGTTTGGTTGAGTTTGCTTTGACTGAAGAAAAACTGGCTGAATTGAAAGCCGGTGATGAAATTACCGGTTCTATGTTTGAAGTTGGTCAATTGGTAGATGTAACCGGTACCTCTAAAGGTAAAGGTTTCTCTGGTACGATCAAACGTCATAACTTCGGTGCTCAACGTACTTCCCACGGTAACTCCCGTTCTCACCGTGTTCCTGGTTCTATCGGTATGGCACAAGACCCTGGTCGCGTGTTCCCTGGTAAACGTATGGCAGGTCAATACGGTAACACTAAAGCAACTGTTCAAAAATTGGAAGTTGTACGTGTTGATGTTGAACGCCAACTCTTGTTGGTTAAAGGTGCTGTTCCGGGTTCGGTTAACAGCGACGTCGTGGTTCGTCCTAGCGTGAAAGTAGGTGCGTAATGGAATTGAAAGTAATTGACGCTAAAGGACAAGTATCTGGCAGCTTGGCTGTTTCTGATGCTTTGTTTGCTCGTGAATACAATGAAGCTTTGGTTCACCAACTGGTTACTGCTTACTTGGCAAATGCCCGTTCTGGTAATCGTGCTCAAAAAACTCGTGCCGAAGTAAACCACTCTACTAAAAAGCCATGGCGCCAAAAAGGTACCGGTCGTGCTCGTTCCGGTATGACTTCTTCTCCGCTGTGGCGTAAAGGTGGTCGTGCATTCCCAAACAAACCTGACGAAAACTTCACTCAAAAAGTGAACCGTAAAATGTATCGTGCCGGTATGGCGACTATTTTATCCCAACTGGCTCGTGATGAACGTTTGTTTGCAATCGAAGCATTGACTGCTGAAACTCCTAAAACCAAAGTTTTTGCCGAACAAGTGAAAAACTTGGGTTTGGAGCAAGTTCTGTTTGTAACTAAACAGCTCGACGAGAATGTTTACTTGGCTTCACGCAACTTGCCTAACGTATTGGTTTTGGAAGCTCAACAAGTTGATCCTTACAGCTTGCTGCGTTACAAAAAAGTCGTTATCACTAAAGATGCAGTTGCACAATTAGAGGAGCAATGGGTATGAATCAACAACGTTTGACTCAAGTAATCTTGGCACCTATCGTTTCTGAAAAAAGCAACGTATTGGCTGAAAAACGTAACCAAATGACGTTTAAAGTTTTGGCAAATGCAACCAAACCTGAAATTAAAGCGGCTGTTGAGCTGCTGTTCGGCGTTCAAGTTGCAGACGTTACTACTGTTACCATTAAAGGTAAAGTTAAACGTTTTGGTCGTACTTTAGGTCGTCGCAGCGATGTTAAAAAGGCTTATGTAAGCCTGGCTGCCGGTCAAGAGTTGGATTTGGAAGCCGCTGCTGCAGCTGCAGATAAGGAATAAACAAAATGGCAATCGTTAAAATGAAGCCGACCTCTGCAGGCCGTCGCGGCATGGTTCGCGTGGTAACAGAAGGTTTGCACAAAGGTGCACCTTATGCACCTCTGCTGGAAAAGAAAAATTCTACTGCCGGTCGTAACAACAATGGTCATATCACTACCCGTCATAAAGGTGGTGGCCATAAACATCATTACCGCGTTGTAGATTTCAAACGTAACAAAGACGGTATCCCTGCGAAAGTAGAGCGTATCGAATATGACCCTAACCGTACTGCATTTATCGCACTGTTGTGCTATGCAGATGGTGAGCGTCGCTACATCATTGCTCCTCGTGGTATTCAAGCAGGTGCAGTATTGGTTTCCGGTGCTGAGGCTGCTATCAAAGTGGGTAACACTCTGCCGATCCGCAATATTCCTGTTGGTACAACTATTCACTGTATCGAAATGAAACCAGGTAAAGGTGCGCAAATTGCGCGTTCTGCTGGTGCTTCTGCGGTATTGCTTGCAAAAGAAGGTGCTTACGCACAAGTTCGTTTGCGTTCTGGTGAAGTACGCAAAATTAGCGTAAATTGCCGTGCAACTATCGGTGAAGTTGGTAACGAAGAACAAAGCCTGAAAAAAATCGGTAAAGCTGGTGCTAACCGCTGGCGTGGTATTCGTCCGACCGTTCGTGGTGTTGTAATGAACCCTGTTGATCACCCACATGGTGGTGGTGAAGGCCGTACTGGTGAGGCTCGCGAACCGGTTAGCCCATGGGGTACTCCTGCTAAGGGCTACCGTACTCGTAATAACAAACGCACGGATAACATGATTGTTCGTCGTCGTTACTCAAATAAAGGTTAATTAGTATGGCTCGTTCATTAAAAAAAGGCCCATATGTAGACCTGCATTTGCTGAAAAAAGTAGATGCTGCTCGTGCAAGCAACGACAAACGCCCAATTAAAACTTGGTCACGTCGTTCTACCATTTTGCCTGATTTTATCGGTCTGACTATCGCTGTTCATAACGGTCGCACTCACGTGCCTGTGTTCATCAGCGACAATATGGTTGGTCATAAATTAGGTGAGTTCTCATTGACCCGTACCTTTAAAGGCCACTTGGCTGATAAAAAGGCTAAAAAGAAATAAGGTGAATCATGAGAGTAAGTGCACAACATAAAAACGCCCGTATTTCAGCTCAAAAAGCTCGTTTGGTGGCTGATTTGATTCGTGGTAAAGACGTTGCCCAAGCTTTGAATATCTTGGCATTCAGCCCTAAAAAAGGTGCTGAGCTGATTAAAAAAGTATTGGAATCAGCAATCGCCAATGCCGAGCACAACAATGGTGCTGACATTGACGAACTGAAAGTGGTAACTATCTTTGTTGACAAAGGCCCAAGCTTGAAACGTTTCCAAGCTCGTGCCAAAGGTCGCGGTAACCGCATCGAGAAACAAACTTGTCATATTAATGTGACAGTGGGCAACTAAGGAAAAGCTATGGGACAAAAGATTAACCCTACAGGCTTTCGCCTGGCGGTAACTAAAGACTGGGCTTCAAAATGGTTTGCTAAAAGCACCGACTTTTCTACTGTTTTGAAACAAGATATTGATGTTCGTAACTACTTGCGTAAAAAACTGGCTAATGCTTCAGTTGGTCGCGTAGTGATCGAGCGTCCTGCTAAATCTGCACGTATTACCATTCACTCTGCTCGTCCAGGTGTGGTTATTGGTAAAAAAGGTGAGGATATTGAAATCTTGAAGCGTGACTTGCAAGCTTTGATGGGTGTGCCTGTTCATGTAAATATTGAAGAGATTCGTCGTCCTGAATTGGATGCACAAATCATTGCTGATGGTATTGCCCAGCAGCTTGAAAAACGTGTTCAATTCCGTCGCGCTATGAAACGTGCAATGCAAAATGCAATGCGTTCTGGTGCTAAAGGCATCAAGATCATGACTTCAGGCCGTTTGAATGGTGCAGATATCGCTCGTAGCGAATGGTACCGTGAAGGTCGTGTGCCTTTGCATACTTTGCGTGCGAACGTAGATTATGCAACTAGCGAAGCACACACCACTTATGGTGTGCTGGGTCTGAAAGTTTGGGTTTATACAGAAGGTAATATTAAATCTTCTAAACCTGAGCATGAGAAGAAACAAAGAAAGGCAGGTGGACGTAATGCTGCAGCCAACTAGACTGAAATATCGCAAGCAACAAAAAGGTCGTAATACCGGTATTGCTACTCGCGGTAACAAAGTAAGTTTCGGTGAGTTCGGTTTGAAAGCCGTAGGCCGTGGTCGTTTGACTGCCCGCCAAATCGAAGCTGCTCGTCGTACTATGACTCGTCATATTAAACGTGGCGGTCGTATTTGGATTCGTGTATTCCCTGATAAACCAATTACTGAGAAACCTATCCAAGTTCGTATGGGTGGCGGTAAAGGTAATGTGGAATATTACATTGCTGAAGTTAAACCAGGCAAAGTATTGTACGAAATGGACGGTGTTCCTGAGTCTTTGGCTCGTGAAGCATTTGAATTGGCCGCTGCCAAATTGCCTATTCCTACAACCTTTGTAGTAAGACAGGTGGGTCAATAATGAAAGCAAATGAATTGAAAGACAAATCTATTGAGCAATTAAACACTGATTTGTTGGACTTGTTGAAAGCTCAGTTTGGCTTACGCATGCAAAATGCAACCGGTCAGTTGGGTAAATCTAGCGAGTTGAAACGTGTACGTCGCGATATTGCTCGTATTAAAACCATTTTAACTGAAAAAGGTGCTAAGTAATGAGCGAAGCTAAAAATGTTCGTACTTTGCAAGGCAAAGTGGTAAGCGACAAAATGGACAAAACTGTTACAGTATTGGTTGAGCGTAAAGTTAAACATCCTCTGTACGGTAAAATTATTCGTTTATCAACTAAAATCCATGCTCATGATGAAAACAATCAATATGGCATTGGTGATGTAGTGGTAATCGAGGAATCTCGTCCTTTGTCAAAAACCAAGTCTTGGGTTGTAAAAGAATTGGTTGAGAAAGCGCGTACTGTTTGATTTAAAACACAGTAATGTAGCTTAATAAGAAACGAAGTCTTGCAGCAAAGTTAATTTGCGTGTAAACTTCGTTTCTTATCTTCCAGCTTCTTATGGAAGTTTCTCTCCCTTCGGGATCCAAGACTGGTTTACTAGAACCGTGATGGTTTCATTTAATAAGCAGCTTAAAGTAAGGTGCGAGTTATATGAAAGTGGTAAATTAAGTTGGTTAATTTAAAGGTACTAATATGATTCAAATGCAGACCATCTTAGATGTGGCTGATAACTCTGGTGCGCGTCGCGTAATGTGCATCAAAGTATTAGGCGGATCTAAGCGTCGCTACGCTTCTGTTGGCGATATTATTAAAGTTGCAGTTAAAGATGCAGCCCCACGTGGTCGTGTCAAAAAAGGTGATGTATACAATGCGGTAGTTGTTCGTACTGCTAAGGGTGTGCGTCGTCCTGATGGTGCGTTAATTAAATTCGATAACAATGCTGCTGTGTTGTTGAATAATAAACTTGAACCTCTGGGTACTCGTATTTTTGGTCCGGTAACCCGTGAATTGCGTACTGAGCGATTTATGAAAATCGTTTCATTGGCGCCTGAAGTATTATAAGGAATAGCGCGATGAATAAAATCATTAAAGGCGATCAGGTTGTAGTGATTACTGGTAAAGATAAAGGTAAGCAAGGTCAAGTAGTTCGAGTATTGGGTGATAAAGTTGTTGTTGAGGGTGTTAATGTTGTAAAACGCCATCAAAAACCTAATCCAATGCGTGGTATTGAGGGTGGTATTATTACTAAAGAAATGCCTTTGGATATTTCTAATATTGCAATCCTGAATCCGGAAACTAATAAAGCAGACCGTGTTGGTATTAAGCTGATTGAAAATGAAGGCAAAGTTAAACGCGTTCGTTTCTTCAAATCAAATGGCTCTATCATTGGAGCATAAGGAGATAACATGGCTCGTTTGAGAGAGTTTTATAAAGATACAGTTGTTCCTGAATTGGTTAAACAATTTGGTTACAAATCAGTAATGGAAGTTCCACGTATTGAAAAAATCACCTTGAATATGGGTGTAGGTGAAGCTGTTGCTGATAAAAAAGTTATGGAGCACGCTGTTTCTGATTTAGAGAAAATTGCTGGCCAAAAACCAGTTGTTACTGTTGCTCGTAAATCTATCGCAGGTTTTAAAATCCGTGATAACTATCCAGTTGGTTGCAAAGTAACTTTGCGTCGTGATCAAATGTTTGAATTTTTAGATCGTTTGATTACTATTGCATTGCCTCGCGTACGTGACTTCCGTGGTGTAAGCGGTAAATCATTTGATGGTCGTGGCAATTACAATATGGGCGTTCGCGAGCAAATTATTTTCCCGGAAATTGAATACGATAAAATCGATGCTTTGCGTGGTTTGAATATTACTATTACAACTACTGCAAAAACTGATGAAGAAGCGAAAGCTTTGTTGTCACTGTTCAAGTTTCCGTTTAAAGGATAATCATGGCTAAGAAAGCACTTATTAATCGTGAGCTGAAACGTCAAGCATTGGCGAAAAAGTTTGCAGCTAAACGTGAGGCAATTTTCGCTGTTATTAATGATGCTAATGCGACTGAAGAAGAACGTTTTGAAGCACGTTTGAAATTTCAATCCATTCCTCGTAATGCAGCACCTGTACGTCAACGTCGTCGTTGTGCTTTAACAGGTCGTCCTCGTGGCACTTTCCGTAAATTTGGTTTGGGCCGTATTAAAATCCGTGAAATCGCTATGCGTGGCGAGATCCCTGGTGTTGTTAAAGCTAGCTGGTAATAGGAGTATAAATAATGAGTATGCATGATCCTATTTCCGATATGTTGACTCGTATTCGCAATGCGCAACGTGCTAATAAAGCAGCAGTTGCCATGCCTTCTTCTAAACTGAAATGTGCAATTGCAAAAGTTCTGAAAGAAGAAGGTTATATCGAGGATTTTGCGGTTTCTGCTGATGCAAAACCGGTATTGGAAATTCAATTGAAATACTATGCAGGTCGTCCTGTGATTGAGCAAATTAAACGTGTTTCACGTCCAGGTTTGCGTATTTACAAAGCATCAAGTGAGATCCCTAGCGTAATGAATGGTTTGGGTGTCGCTATTGTTAGTACTTCTAAAGGTGTAATGACTGATCGCAAAGCCCGTTCTGAGGGTGTTGGTGGTGAGTTGTTGTGCATCGTAGCCTAGTGGAGAAAAGTAAATGTCACGCGTCGCAAAAAACCCAGTGACTGTTCCTACTGGTGTAGAAGTAAAATTCGGAACAGATGCATTGGTTATCAAAGGTAAAAACGGTGAGTTGTCTTTTCCTTTGCATTCCGATGTTGCTATTGAACTGAACGATGGTAAATTGACTTTTGCTGCAAAAAATGACAGTAAGCAGGCTAATGCTATGTCTGGTACTGCTCGTGCATTAGTTAATAACATGGTTAAGGGTGTTTCTGAAGGTTTTGAGAAAAAACTTCAATTGATTGGTGTGGGTTATCGTGCCCAAGCTCAAGGTAAAGTTTTGAACCTGTCTTTGGGTTTCTCTCATCCAATCGTATATGAAATGCCTGAAGGTGTTTCCGTTCAAACTCCTAGCCAAACAGAAATCGTTTTGACTGGTGCAGATAAACAAGTGGTTGGCCAAGTCGCTGCTGAAATTCGTGCATTCCGTTCTCCTGAGCCTTATAAAGGTAAAGGTGTTCGTTATGTAGGTGAAGTAGTAGTGATGAAAGAAGCCAAGAAAAAATAATTGAGGTTCACTAATGGATAAACATACAACCCGACTCCGTCGTGCACGCAAAACCCGTGCGCGTATTGCGGACTTGAAAATGGTAAGATTATGTGTGTTCCGCAGCAATAATCATATTTATGCTCAAGTAATTAGTGCTGAAGGTGATAAAGTATTGGCTCAAGCCTCTACATTGGAAGCTGAAGTACGTAGTAGCCTGAAATCAGGTAGCAACGTTGAAGCAGCAGCTGTAGTTGGTAAGCGTATTGCTGAAAAAGCTAAAGCAGTGGGTGTTGAAAAAGTTGCTTTTGACCGTTCAGGTTTCCAATATCACGGTCGTGTGAAAGCTTTGGCTGAAGCTGCACGTGAAAATGGTTTAAGCTTCTAATATTTGGAGACTTTCAGATGGCAAAACATGAAATTGAAGAACGCGGTGACGGCCTGATTGAAAAGATGGTCGCAGTTAATCGCGTGACTAAAGTAGTTAAAGGTGGCCGTATCATGGCTTTCTCTGCACTGACTGTTGTTGGTGATGGTGATGGTCGCATCGGTATGGGCAAAGGTAAATCAAAAGAAGTACCAGTTGCTGTTCAAAAAGCAATGGATCAAGCTCGTCGCTCTATGATTAAAGTGCCTTTGAAAAACGGTACTATTCATCATGAGGTTATTGGTCGTCATGGTGCTACTAAGGTATTTATGCAACCTGCTAAAGAAGGTAGCGGTGTGAAAGCTGGTGGTCCAATGCGTTTAGTATTTGATGCTATGGGTATCCATAACATTTCAGCTAAAGTACATGGTTCTACTAATCCTTACAATATTGTACGCGCTACATTAGACGGTTTGTCTAAACTGTATACCCCTGCTGATATTGCTGCAAAACGTGGCTTGACAGTAGAAGATATTTTGGGAGCTAACCATGACTGAGCAAAAAAAGATTAAAGTTACATTGGTTAAGAGCCTGATCGGTACAATTGAATCTCATCGTGCATGTGCTCGTGGTTTGGGTTTGCGTCGCCGTGAACATACTGTAGAGGTTTTGGATACCCCTGAAAACCGTGGTATGATCAATAAAATCAGCTACTTGTTGAAAGTGGAGTCTTAATATGTTTTTGAATACTATTCAACCTGCTGAGGGTGCTACTCACGCTAGTCGTCGTGTAGGCCGTGGTATTGGTAGCGGCTTAGGTAAGACAGGTGGTCGTGGTCATAAAGGTCAAAAAAGCCGTTCTGGTGGCTTCCACAAGGTAGGTTTTGAAGGCGGTCAAATGCCTTTGCAACGTCGTCTGCCGAAACGTGGTTTCAAATCTTTGACTGCAGCCGCTAATGCTGAAGTTCGTTTGAGTGAATTGAATCTGATTGCTGTTAACGAGATTGATGTCTTGGTTCTTAAACAAGCTGGTCTGATTCCTGCAACTGCTTCTAATGTAAAAGTTATTGCTTCTGGTGAAATCTCAAAAGCGGTTACCTTGAAAGGTGTAAAAGCTACTAAAGGTGCTAAAGCTGCTATTGAAGCTACCGGTGGTAAAGTAGAAGAATAAGGCTTGCACTACAGTGGCTAATCAACAATCTTTATCAGGATTATCCAAATTTGGTGATCTGAAAAAACGTCTGGTGTTCCTTTTAGGTGCTTTGGTCGTTTTCCGTATTGGTGCTCATATACCGGTACCGGGCGTAGATGCTGTTGCATTAGCTAAGTTATACGAAGGCGCTGCAAACGGCATATTCGGAATGTTAAATATGTTCTCGGGTGGTTCGTTGGAGCGCTTTAGTATATTTGCAATAGGTATCATGCCTTATATTTCATCGTCGATTATTGTTCAGCTTGCTTCTGAAATTGTTCCTTCTTTAAAAGCTTTAAAGAAGGAAGGTGAGGCTGGTAGGAAAATAATTACGAAATATACTAGGTATGGGACGGTATTATTGGCTGTATTGCAAAGCTTTGGTGTTGCAACATTTGTTTATCAACAAGGTGTTGTTGTAACGAGTTCGCTTGAGTTTCATATTTCTACAGTAGTCTGTTTGGTTACAGGTACTATGTTTCTAATGTGGTTAGGGGAACAAATTACCGAGCGTGGTATTGGTAATGGTATTTCTTTAATTATTACAGCAGGCATTGTATCGGGTATCCCATCCGGTATTGTTCGGTTGTTAACTTTGACTGAACAAGGCTCTATGAGTATGTTGATGGCGGTATCAATTGTGATTGGTATTTTGCTGTTGATCTATGCTGTAGTTTATTTTGAGAGTGCTCAGCGTAAAGTTCCTGTGCATTATGCTAAAAGACAGTTTGGCTCTGGAGTGATGCCGGGACAAAGCATTCATATGCCGTTCAAGCTAAATATGGCAGGTGTTATTCCTCCTATTTTTGCTTCCAGTATTATTTTATTTCCATCTACACTTTTAGGTTGGTTTGGTTCAAATAGTACGAATTCTGTTCTTCATAAGGTTGCTGCAATGCTGCAACACGGACAGCCTTTATATATTGTATTATTTGCCACAACTATCATCTTTTTCTGCTATTTCTATACTGCTTTAGTATTTAGCCCTAAAGAGATGGCTGAAAATTTGAAGAAGAGTGGTGCATTTGTGCCAGGTATTCGCCCAGGTGAGCAAACCTCTAGATATTTGGAAAAAGTGGTACTGAGACTGACATTATTTGGTGCTTTGTACATTACTACAATCTGTCTGATACCTGAATTTTTAACGACAGCATTGAAGGTTCCTTTCTATTTAGGTGGAACATCTTTGCTTATTTTGGTTGTCGTTACAATGGATTTTAGGACGCAAATCAATTCGTATCGAATGAGTAGTCAGTATGAAGACTTGATGAGTCGTCCAGATATGAAATCTTTGTCACGTAAGTAGGCTTATGGCTAAAGAAGATACCATACAGATGCAGGGTGAAATCCTTGAGACTTTGCCCAATGCAACATTTAAAGTAAAACTGGAAAATGATCATGTAGTACTTGGTCATATATCTGGCAAAATGCGGATGCACTATATCCGTATTTCTCCAGGTGATAAGGTAACAGTTGAATTAACTCCTTATGATTTAACCCGTGCTCGGATTGTTTTCCGAGCAAGATAAACGATAAAAGGAAATAAAATGCGTGTACAACCTTCTGTAAAGAAAATTTGTCGCAATTGCAAGATTATTCGTCGTAATCGTGTAGTTCGCGTAATTTGTACTGACCCACGTCACAAACAACGTCAAGGTTAAGAAGCTAGTTTTCTTAACTATTGATTTTGTGGTATAGTGACATAATTTGCCCTAAAAAGGAAAAAATATGGCTCGTATTGCAGGGGTAAATATCCCTAATAATGCCCATATCGTAATTGGCCTTCAGGCTATTTATGGTATTGGTGCGACTCGTGCTAAATTGATTTGTGAGGCAGCAAATATTGCTCCTACTACTAAAGCAAAAGATTTGGACGAGGCTCAATTAGACGCTTTGCGTGAGCAAGTTGCTAAATATGAAGTTGAAGGTGATTTGCGTCGTGAAGTAACGATGAGCATTAAACGACTGATGGATATGGGTTGCTATCGTGGCTTCCGTCATCGTCGTGGCTTGCCTTGTCGTGGTCAACGCACTCGCACAAATGCCCGTACCCGTAAAGGTCCGCGCAAAGCGATTGCCGGTAAGAAATAAATTTTAAGGAATTTGATTAATGGCTAAAGCAAACACAGCTTCGCGTGTACGTAAAAAAGTACGTAAAACCGTAAGCGAAGGTATTGTGCACGTTCATGCATCTTTCAACAATACCATCATTACAATCACTGACCGTCAAGGCAATGCATTGTCTTGGGCTACCTCTGGCGGCGCTGGTTTTAAAGGTTCTCGTAAAAGTACACCATTTGCAGCACAAGTTGCAGCAGAAGCAGCTGGTAAAGTTGCCCAAGAGTATGGCGTTAAAAATTTAGAAGTCCGCATTAAAGGCCCTGGCCCTGGTCGCGAATCTTCTGTACGTGCTTTAAACGCTCTTGGTTTCAAGATTACCAGCATTACTGACGTTACCCCGTTGCCTCATAACGGTTGCCGTCCGCCTAAAAAACGTCGTATTTAATATTGGAGTGATTTAAAACATGGCACGTTATATTGGCCCTAAATGTAAATTAGCACGTCGCGAAGGTACGGATCTGTTTTTGAAGAGTGCACGTCGCTCTTTGGATTCAAAATGTAAAATGGATTCTGCACCTGGTCAGCACGGTGCGAAAAAACCACGTTTGTCAGACTACGGTTTGCAATTGCGTGAAAAACAAAAAATCCGTCGTATTTATGGCGTGTTAGAACGCCAATTCCGTCGTTACTTTGCGGAAGCTGATCGTCGTAAAGGTTCTACCGGTGAATTGCTGTTGCAATTGCTGGAGTCCCGTTTGGATAATGTCGTTTATCGTATGGGTTTTGGCTCTACCCGCGCTGAAGCACGTCAATTGGTTTCTCACAAAGCTATCGTCGTAAACGGTCAAGTTGTTAATATCCCTTCTTTCCAAGTTAAAGCAGGTGATGTTGTAGCTGTTCGTGAAAAAGCTAAGAAACAAGTACGTATCCAAGAAGCATTGAGCCTGGCTACTCAAATTGGCTTGCCAAGCTGGGTGTCTGTTGATGCCGACAAATTGGAAGGCGTATTCAAAAATATGCCGGATCGCTCAGAATTGTCTGGCGATATTAATGAACAGCTGGTGGTAGAGTTCTACTCTAAATAATGCTAGCTCAATGAGGGACAGTTAAATGCAAAATAGCACAACCGAATTTTTGAAACCTCGTCAAATCGATGTAGATACTTTGTCTTCCACTCGGGCCAAGGTGTCTATGCAGCCATTTGAACGTGGTTTTGGTCATACTTTAGGTAATGCTTTGCGTCGTATCTTACTGTCATCCATGAATGGCTTTGCCCCAACTGAAGTAGTTATTTCCGGCGTATTGCACGAATACTCTACTATTGATGGTGTTCAGGAGGATGTTGTTGATGTTCTCTTGAACATTAAAGGTATCGTATTCAAGCTTCACGGTCGTAACCAAGTTCAGTTGACTTTGAAAAAAACAGGTGCCGGTGCAGTTGTAGCCGGTGATATTGATTTGCCACACGATGTGGAAATTATCAATCCTGAGCATGTTATTTGCCACTTGGCTGACAATGGCCAAATTGACATGGAAATTAAAGTAGAGCAAGGTCGTGGTTATCAATCTGTTTCAGGCCGTCGCGTATTGCGTGATGAGAACAAACAGATTGGTGCGATTCAGTTGGATGCGAGCTTTTCGCCCATCAGTCGTGTTAGCTTTGAAGTTGAACCTGCACGCGTAGAGCAACGCACGGATTTGGATAAATTGGTTTTGGATATTGAAACCAATGGTTCTATTGATCCGGAAGAGGCTGTACGTAGTGCCGCACGTATCTTAATTGACCAAATGTCTATTTTTGCAGATCTGCAAGGTACTCCGGTTGAAGAGGTTGAAGAAAAAGCGCCTCCTATCGATCCTATCTTGCTGCGTCCTGTAGATGATTTGGAATTAACCGTACGTTCAGCTAATTGTCTGAAAGCTGAAGATATTTACTATATTGGCGATTTGATTCAACGTACTGAAACCGAGCTTCTCAAGACCCCTAATTTGGGTCGTAAATCTTTGAATGAGATCAAAGAAGTGTTGGCCTCTAAAGGTCTGACATTAGGTTCTAAATTAGAAGCTTGGCCGCCTGTAGGCTTAGAAAAGCCGTAAGTTTGAAGATTAAAGGATAATGACATGCGTCATCGTAATGGCAACCGCAAATTAAACCGTACTAGCAGCCACCGTGCTGCGATGCTGCGCAATATGGCGAATTCCTTGTTGACTCACGAAACCATCGTGACAACTTTGCCTAAAGCAAAAGAATTGCGCCGCGTAGTTGAGCCCTTGATTACCTTGGGCAAAAAACCTTCTTTGGCAAACCGTCGTTTGGCTTTTGACCGCACTCGCGATCGTGATGTTGTAGTTAAATTGTTTGACGAATTGGGTCCACGCTTTGCTGCTCGTAACGGCGGCTATGTTCGTGTACTGAAATACGGTTTCCGTAAAGGCGACAATGCTCCTTTGGCATTGGTTGAATTGGTTGATAAAGCAGCTGATTCTGCTGAATAAGCACATTAATATGAAAGCACTACCTGTTTAGGTGGTGCTTTTTTATTTGGATGGCCCCTTTCTCATTTCGCAGTGCTACAATAAACAGCGACTGATTATGTTGTGTCTCAGAGTTGTAGCTCCCTTTCTCATTTCGCAGTG
>NZ_KV792680.1:81928-90059 GCF_001808255.1 Neisseria sp. HMSC15G01 | reverse complement strand
GTAGCTCCCTTTCTCATTTCGCAGTGCTACAATGGCTTTAAGGGCTTCCTCTTCGTCTTCATAGTTGTAGCTCCCTTTCTCATTTCGCAGTGCTACAATGCGGCATATTGTTGGCAGCCTCTTTTAATAGTTGTAGCTCCCTTTCTCATTTCGCAGTGCTACAATAATTCGTTTTTCCTTGTACGGATTAAACGGGTTGTAGCTCCCTTATATATTTCGCTCCATCGAGGGGCGCAATTTTTTACACTTCTTATAGAACTTTAAGCCCCTTTAACTCTAGCCAGTGAAGGGGCTTTCTTATGTGCATCGCATTTTATACAGTCAATTCAGATAGTTTTTACAGTTTTGAAGAACAAAGAGCCGTTATCGTCCGCGTTTTCAAAGATGATGAGCTTGTAGAAACCGTTTCATTTCCTATTACAAATCCCAAACAAAAATATAAAACAGAAAAACAGGCTGAAGAGTATGGCCGTCTTGCTGTCCGTTCTATTTTGAACCAATGGGAGGCAGACGCATGAGAGCCGAAGAGAGAGCAGAAACGGCGGGGGCGTGTGGGGGCGCGCCTTGCGCGCCGCAAACGGCCACGCCGTTGAATGCCCCCCCTAGGCTAATAGGGGGGGAGCAAAAAAAACCTAATCCACAAAGTGGGGAGCAAACCGAAAAAACCGATCAAGTCGAATTTGAATATTTTTCCCAATACGTAACCGACGGAAAAGGCCGTTTGATAGAAATTCCGCTAAGACGCGGTAGGGAAGACGGCGCATTCATCGACCAGATCACATTTACGATACATGAGGAATCCATACCCAAAGTAACCCAAAAAGCCTATGTAACAGACGCAGAGTACCTCACAAAGTACAGCGAACTGCTGCAAGAGATTCTAGGCTTCGGCATCAGTGCCAAACTGCCTTACAAAGGCAAATTCTTCTATCAATCCTGTTATCAGCTCGGCCCGAAAAACGTTGAGTACGGCAAAGTTCACTACGGCGGCCAAAGAGAAACAATACTTGTAGAGTTGAACGGCACCGGATGCACCGCAGCTAAACCCGGTTGGGAAAACAGGCTTTATGAATTTCTGCAAAAGTGTGTCCGGCCAAAAATAACAAGGGTTGACGTAGCACATGATTTTTTCAATGGAGAGTACACGCCCGAGCAGGCTTTAACCGGTCACGATAACGGCCTTTTTGACTGCCACAACGTCCGCCCGAAAAGCGAATGTAAAGGCGTTTCTTGGAGACACGAAGATGGCAGCGGCAAAAGCTTCTATATCGGCAAACGCGGCAACGCCAAATACACCCGGATTTATGAAAAAGGCAAGCAGTTAGGCGATAAATCAAGCCCTTGGGTTCGATTTGAAACAGAGTTCAGAAACGGAGATATAGAAGTACCATTAGACATATTGATTCACGCCGGTGCGTATCTTGGCGGAGCGTATCCCGTCTGTGAACAGATATTCAAATGCGAAGCCAAGCGCATGGATTCAACGGTTAAAGAGGTCAATCTCACGTTTGAACACAAACAATTTTACGCAAGGCAGCAAGTCGGCAAATGGGTCAATTTTTTAAAAGATATCGGTTGGTCGGCTGAAGAAATCGTCAAAGATTTGACTAAAGGCATTGAAGGCTATCCCAAAGGTCTCCAGCCAGAAGAGTACGACAGCAGCACAGCCAGCGCTTTTTATATCCATGAAGAGCAAAAAGCCATAAACGACCTGAATATCGAAGTCTTAGATTTTGAATTAAATCAGGCAGTGCAATACGAGTATCCGCAAGACATGCAGAAACAGCATGAGCGCGATTTTGACAAAGAGCAGTATCAAATATCAGATCAGTTAGAAGACTGGAAATATTTATAAAACCAAAGAAAGGCTATAACCATGTTTGATCAAGTACAAGTAACCACATACCCCGCCACGCTCCTGGGCGCTAAACAGTTTAAAGGCGAGATTGACGGCAACAAAATCGACACCTGTACCGTACTTGTCGCCAGCCCCATGCCCGCCAACGGCAATAGCGTAGGCTTTACCGCTGCCAGCATGAAATTTGGCGAAAGCCACAATTTCGATCGGCTGAAAAACCTCAAATTCCCCTGTTCCGTAAATGTAACCGTCTCAATGGAATCTACCGGCAAAGGCTTAGTACCCAAGCTGCTTGATTTTGAAGTGAAAGGCGTGGCGCCCAAAGCCTAAGGCAGAAAGGCCGAAATATGAGCAGGTATCAGCAAAAATTTATCGTTCAGGAACTGGAAAACTATGAATTCATCTGCCCCGATCAGTTTGGCGACATCGGATTTACCCAAAATCTGAAAGAAGCCGGACAGTATGAAAGCTATGAAGACGCATTCAATGCCGGATTAGAAGAGATTGGCGGACATTTTCAGGTTTTCAGCTTCTATATCAGAGAAGAATAAAAGTTAACAGGCTCGGCGGGCGGTCTGTCAAACCTTCACATAGCCCGCAACAATCAAGGAATAATTATGAACAGAAATAAATTACCCCTATCATTTAAATTAAGTTTGGTTGGGTTGGTTTTTTTCCTACTGGTTTTAATTGTATCGGTTTGGTACCTGTACGGTTAAAAGACTTGCGGTCAGTCTAAAAACAACCGCATCACTTTTTTATAAACCTTTATTGAAAGGAAAACGCTATGAAACTTTTAAACGTAGCAAAAAAATATGGCAATAAAGTTATTGCTGCAACAGCCCTGACAACCGCTTCCGCCCTGGCTGCTGCCGAAGGCGTCGATTTGTCCGGTATTGGTACTACTGCTGCTGCAGAAATTGCAAAATTTGCCGTAATGGTATCTGCGATTGGTGCTGCCGTTTTGTCGGTTATCGTGTTGATGCAAGGCTTTCGCATGGCCTTTAGCATGGTTAAAACGGCTAAATAACTGAAAGGGTAGGACATGGGGTATCGCGTCGGATTGCAATGCTTTTTATCGAACGAAGAAGCGCATGATTATGTGTTGTCTCAAGTCCTACCTACCGTAACGGCGGATGGCAAATTTGTCCGACCTTACAAAAACGGCAAAGACTGGTATTTGAACGAGCAGAAAATCAATTTGAGTTTTCCGCAATGTGACATAGCAGAACAAATACAATTCGGCGTATTGGTCGGCGCGCCGTTCATAGTCTTATTGGTGCTTGTATTCGGTATCAGGATGATAAAACGGTTGATTGAATCAGTTACGGAGAATAAAGGGGGTGGAGATGATTGACTTTTGGTTTTTATACGGATTCGGCGCGGTCTGTTTGGCATCGCTGATATTTTTTTGATATTCAAAAAGGGTATAATCCCGACTTTCTGTAACCGTTACGAAAGTTAGGATTATGTTAGAAAAGAATGAAAAGGATTTTTTCTATATAACTGAATTTGAATTAGATGAATTATCTAAATTCTATTTAGAAAAACCTTTATCTTTTGTATTTTATTCATATTTAGAAGAAACTGGATATTTGAAAAAATTCTCTTTAGATAAATGTCAGAATTTTTTTAATAGAATAAATTTCAATAAGGCATGTTTTGAAGTTTTATTTAAAGATAATTCAGTTTTCACTATTGGAAATGGTGAAATAAATGTTACGGGTTTTGACAATAATTTTTCTATTAGGTTTGAGCTTTGAATCTTTTGCTGGTGATTTGCAAGTTAGAAACGGTAAATTAGCCTATCCTTTGACTGAAAAATTTAATGAAAATGGTTTCAGACCTTGGAAAATTATTGGTGGTGGAATTGATCAAGAGTATCAGTCTAGATTCGACAAATCACTTCATGTTCGCGAAGCCTCTACCGGTCTCCGTTCCGCCTCAACTGTACCCGTAACGATAGAAGCCCAAGTATCTCGAAAAGCCGTCCTTTCAGGCGCATTTCGCCTGGTAAAAGCAGGTGCAAAACTTGCTTTAAAAGCTGCTCCTTATGTTGGTGCTGCTTCATATGCTTATGATGCCTATCAGGCCGTTAATCCGTCTCTTGAATCTGCTGGATATGAATACAATGATGTAAGCAACGAGTATTTAAAAGTTTATAAAGATGCTTTATGTACGATTGATAAAGATTCCTGTGTAGGCGTTGATACATCTGTTATGCGTGCATTAAGTAAAGGTGGCGTTAGTGAAAAACAAGCTCAACAATTATTAGTAATGCAAGTTGAATCAGAATTTAAAAAGTATTTTGATAATGTCATAAAACCTAATGAACCAGGTATTTATTTTATAAATTGTTTTTGGCTCGATGGAGTAGCCTGTGAAACTAGTAAACAATCTCGATATGGTTATTATTTTCAAAATAGAGCTTTAACAAAAATTTTAGAAGAGGATGAATTTTTAAATATTGCCACTTCTATAATTGACGGAAATCCTACCCCTTTTGTAGAAGGTACGGGCAAACCTGAATATAAAGAAAATATCAAAGTCCCTGCCGGTACAGTTGTAACCATTGGCCCTGTCACTCCCGAAAATGGCAAGCCGGTGCAAATTACCATTACTTTCGGTCAAGATTCAAACGGCAAAACAAACGCAACGGTAATCACAACCCCGCGTCCCGACCTCACACCGGGCAGCCCTGCAGCTCCTAAAACCAACTCAACACCTACACCGGGAGAAAATGGCAAGCCTGGCTCTCAACCAGACCCAACGCCTGACGGTAGCCCGTCCGATAAGCCAAAACCAGATCCTGACGACAGCCCTAGCGGCAAAGACAATCCAAAACCCGACGATAAGCCCGACCCTGACAGCAAAGACGATCCAAAAAAAGATGAAGGACCTAAAGAGGATGACAAGCCCAAAGAAGACGGAGGTTTGCTTTGTAAAGTGTTTCCGAATATTTTGGCCTGCGACGAATTGCCCGAAAAAGAAGAACCTGATTTAGAGATTCCCGAAGAACAAATAGATTTGAACTTCACACCTGACAATACTTTTAGAGAGTATGGCGAATGCCCTGCTCCGGTAACGTTTCAGGCATTGGGTGCTGAATACAGAATCAGTCTTGAGCCTGCGTGTAATTTAGCTGCCATGATTAGACCCTTTATTATCGCTATGGCTTGGCTGGTGGCTTCGTTCTTCGTGTCTAGAGTTGTCAGAAATAACGCATAGGGGGATTTATGAAATTTTTAGCTGCTCTTGCTCCATATTTGATAAATCATGTTGTCAAATACATTCTGACTGCTTTAGGGGTGTCTATTATTACTTATGTTGGTTTTGATGCCCTTATGAGCAATCTTAAAAATCAGTTTATAAGCAGTATGGGCGCAGTTCCCGCCGGAGCGATCCAAATTTTTTACATTGCAGGTGGCGGCGTTGTTCTGAACATCATGTTCGGAATGCTCGCTTTTGTCGTTACGTTTAAAACTCTGTCTAAATTAAGCTTTGGCAAGAAAGGATAAAGATGGCCGCCATTACCCTGATAACAGGAAAACCAAGAATCGGCAAAACCGCCTTTGCCGTCGAACTGCTTATGTTTGATGACTATTATAAAGGCCGTAAAATCTTCTCCAACATCAACGGCCTTTTGATAGACCATCATCAACCGCCGGAAGGTCATAGCTGGGAAGACATGTATGAATGGCTGAAATGGAAAGAGAATATCGGCTCAGTTGTCATTTATGACGAAGTGCAATATTTGTTTCCGACACGTTCCAGCGGTTCAAAAATGCCTGAAAACGTCGCCTTTTTGAACATTCACGGCCATTACGGTATCGACATGATACTAATCACACAATCGCCCAAGCTGCTTGACGTGAATCTGCGCGAAGTCGTGAACAAGCATATCCATATAGCTGCAAACAAAATGGGCGGACTGACAAGGCTTGAATGGAACGAAGTAGCTTTAAACCCGACACAGCAATCAAGAAACGCCTTGTCCAGTTCGCATAAAATTAGGGAAGAGGTTCTTGAATACTACAAATCTGCAGAAGTGCATACCGCCCATTCGCACGTCAAATCAAGGTGGTATTACATCATAATCGCCATGTTGTTTATCCTGCCGTGTATCTTAGGTTTGGTCGGATTCATGGGCTATAAGATGTATCAGGGTTATAAAGAAAAAGCAGGAATAACGGCAAAGGCCGAAGCAGCAAAAGAAGATACAGGTTTCAAAAATCCGCTTGACCCTGAAAACCAAAAAGAAATGATGCCGCAAAGTGGAATTCAGGGGCAAAACCTCAAACCTGAAGATTTTGTCCCTGTTCTTGCCGAAAAGCCCGAAAGTAAACCCATCTATAACGGCGTCCGACAGGTTAAAACATTTGAGTACCCCGTCGGCTGTGTTGATGGTGGCAAAAGCGGATGTACCTGTTATTCATCGCAAGGTACACCGCTGAAAGAAATCACTAAGGCAATGTGCAAAGACTACGCCCATAATGGCCTGCCGTTTAATCCCTACAAAGAGTCCGACCACAGCTCAAACCAAGCGCAGACAGCGCCATCCGCGTCGGATACTAGCGCAGGCGTGCAAGTCGCATCACTAGGCGGCCAAAGCCCTCAAAACCTTATGTATGACGGATATGTAGAAGCAGGCGCAAAGTTCACACCGCAAAGCGGCGCGGTAGTCGAATCCGCGCAATGACAAAGGCTGTCTGAAACCAGTTCAGACGGCCTTTAAATAAAAGCTGCTTGATTCCTTTAAAAAGCGCGGCGTAAAAACCTATCTAAAGAGCAGAAACCTAAATCCCGCGATTTTTAAAGGAAGCAAGTAGCAATGGCCGCGCGGCAGAGCGCAATTTTAGAAAAGAAAGAATAGAAAAGCAAAGAGATTGAAACATCTGATATACTCAAAACGTCAGCGGTCTAGCTAACCCTGACAACATCCGCCGAGCCTGAAAGTTCCCGAATCATCAAGATTGGGAGAAAGATAAGGACGGCGGATTTTTTCATATTTAATTTGAGTAGCATCAAAGGCCAAGAGCCTGCATAGTAAGGGAAAAAATATGAGAAATACCGTAGGACTCGACATATCCGCAGAAACATTTGACGCAGTCGCATTAATAGACGGCCAAACGGCCTATAAGAAGTTCCAAAACAACCAAGACGGCATAGAAAGCCTGAAAAATTGGATAAACGGCCAAAGTATCGAAGACGGCCAAAACATTTACATCATCATGGAAGCCACCGGCAACTACTACGAAGCCGTCGCCGACAACCTCGCCGATGATTACCATGTTTCCGTTATCAATCCCCTAAAAATCAAACGGTATGCCGATTACCGTTTTAATCGAACAAAAACCGACAAACAAGACGCAAAACTAATAGCAGAATTTGGTCAAAACGCCCTAGCAAAAGACCTACCCAAGCACAAAAGGCCGTCTGAAAACATCCAAAGCCTCAAACGCCTGTTGAGCCTGCAAAACCAACTGAAAGAACAGCTGACAGCACAAAAAAACAGGCTGAAAGCAGCAAAAGACAGCTTTGTACAACAAATCCACCAAAAGCAGATAGACGAACTCAACCAGCATCTGCAAGACGTGGACGGCCAAATCAAACAAACGGCCAAAGCAGACAAAGCCATTCAAGAAACCGCCAAACGCCTACAAACCATCCCATCAGTCGGCCAAACAACGGCTATATACCTAACCGTTCATCTCCTTACCGCACATTTCAAAAACGCCAACCACTTTACAGCATTCGCTGGCATGAGCCCGCAACAGAAAAAATCAGGGACAAGCGTCAACGGCAAAGAAAAGCTGACAAGGTATGGCAACAGAAAACTACGCGGCGCCCTCTTCATGGCCGCCATGGTAGCCATGCGTCAAAATTACTTTCCCGACTTCACCAAAAGACTGCAAAAAGCCAAAAAGCCCAAGATGGTTATTATCTGCGCCCTGATGAGAAAACTACTCGTCATTGCCTATCATCTGCACAAAAACCAAACCGACTTCGATCCGAGTCGGTACAAACAAGCGTAAAGAGCCTTAACAAAAACGCAAAAGCTACGCGGATAATCGTAAAATATTCGCGCGGCCAATTGCATTCTGTAAAAATTGCAAAACTAAATAAACAGGAAAAACAATAATATACAAAAATGACAGTAAATTACTATTGCATGTTAAAGTAGCATCTTTCTCATTTCGCAGTGCTACAATAAGATAAATTTACTGTTTCTGTCTTGGCATGTTGTAGCTCCCTTTCTCATTTCGCAGTGCT
>NZ_KV792680.1:60617-81908 GCF_001808255.1 Neisseria sp. HMSC15G01 | reverse complement strand
GTAGCTCCCTTTCTCATTTCGCAGTGCTACAATAGAGCAACTCGTGATAAGCGGTCAGCAGATAGTTGTAGCTCCCTTTCTCATTTCGCAGTGCTACAATTGGGTGCGTGCTGAGGAGTATGGAAATATAGTTGTAGCTCCCTTTCTCATTTCGCAGTGCTACAATCAGGGATACCGTGAATAAATATTTTACGTAGTTGTAGCTCCCTTTCTCATTTCGCAGTGCTACAATTTTGGGGGGCTGGTACGGCGACGACAGATAGTTGTAGCTCCCTTTCTCATTTCGCAGTGCTACAATACTTCGATGGGAAATCCTTATTCTATAAGGGTTTCCCGTTTTATTTTGTCTAATAAAATGAGCTTAAAATAATAATAGTTGGTCGGAATTTACCCTTTTTTCTTGGGTTTTCAGCTCTCCCAACAGCAGTTTCATGGTGGCATATTGCTTTTCTGTTACTTCCAAACAGCGGATTGAACCTTCTTGCGGTAGGTTTGCACATAGCCTATTGTGGTGTTTTTGTAACGAGTCTCGACCTTTGACAATACGGCTGTATACAGAAAGTTGGAGCATTTGGTATCCATCTTTTAATAGAAACTGGCGGAATTGATTGGCGGCTTTGCGCTTTGCCGTTGTGGTGACCGGTAGGTCGAAGAAGACGATAATCCTCATAAATTTGGCCTCACTCATATTGGTATTCTTTCAATGGCAAGATTTCAGGCAGTTTCAGCTGTTTGGCGTTTTTATCGGTTACGCTGGCTTGAAATGAGGAAATCATTTTGTCTATGGCAGCCAAGGTGCTGAAATGTTGTCGTTTGATACAGATTTGACAGTGAAGGGTCTTGATAAGGTTTTGTTTGAGATTGGAGGTCAGATCAGTTTTCAGACGGCCTTGTTCATGCAAATGTATAACGACCAGGTCGGCCAATGGGCGTAAGGGTTCGATAAAGTCATCGGCGAGGTTGAATGGATTTAGTTCGCTTCTATGAAACAAGCCTAATGCAGGCAACCATCCATATAAAGTCAGGGCGCGTGCAACTGCTGCACGGAGTACGGCGTAGGTGTAGTTCAATGCGGCATTGACGGCATTGTTGTCATTGCGAGTAAACTTTTCTCCAAAGAGGGCTTGGAAGTAGAGGGCGGCAGCTTGGGCTTCACGGTTTCCTGTATCGCCCGAACGGACTTCGACTGCCAAAGTGCGCAGCCGTTTGGCGGCAAGATCATTGCCTGTTTCGTCTGCGACAAATGCTTGATTTAGGATTTTTTGGCGGATGATATGTTGCCAGAGTTGCTTTTTTAAGGGTTCGCTTATATTCAGCTGCAGCTTGAGGATTTTAAGTTGGCGGTGATATTGGGCATAAGGCAGCCATTGTCCGCAGGGTAGGAACTGTTCGTCACATGTCAGCAGGGTTGAGCCATGTTCGGCTAAGGCTGATAGGAGCGGGGCAGTAATCAGGGTTTCGCGGTTTTCGATGATGATAACGGCGATGTCTTCTAATGGTACGGTATGGGACTCGCCGTTTTGTTGAATCAGCAGTTGCCGGCATTGCAAGGATAGTTTGCCGCCATTTTGAATGAGCAGGCTGCGCCAAGTCATGTTTTTCCCCTTATTTTGATATAAAAAATCCCTGCTTCAGGCCGTCTGAAACAGGGATAGATTAATTTAGCAGACAGGCGGGCGTTTTTTCAGACGGCATGGTCTGATTTCTTTGCCCAGTTCATCGATTTGGTATTTTTGCATCAATACAAGATTTTGGGTACTAATACGGAATTGCTGTTCTTTAGAGCCTTTATCATGCCAAGCTAAATAGAATCGTCCATTAGAGCTATCACAGTTGATATAGTAGGCGAATTCTACTTTAGATTTTTCATCTTTCTGAAAAGCAATCAGATCATACTTATGCAAGCTAAAACAGAATGTATAGCTATCATCAATCCGGTATCCTTTACAATCAATATCGGGAAGAATGTTTTCAGCAACCTGCCAAGCATAGATGGGAACAATAAAATACTGATTTTTTCCTTTCTTATCCACTTTACAGAACACATCAACACGTACCATGTCTCCATTATCTGCAATGGTATAAGCATTTTTTTTGTTTAATAAGACTCCGCTCTCTTGGGTTTTTTCGACCCTCACAGCTTTAACCAGTTGTCCCCCCTTTTTATAAAACGGATTGTCCTTAGGGTCAAATGCTTGTTTAGCATTACCTCCATATGCCCCTAAACGTGCCTTAAGAGCCTCATATAATTCAATCTCCCTACCATTTTTATAATTAACCATATTTTCAAGGTCGGCCAACTTGATTTCGGTTAACCATACTCGTTTAACACTAATTTTTTCATTATGTTTAACAAATCGTTTAGCAGATCTCAAAGTATCTTTATGTGCACCGCTCATCTTCCGATTGGGCGCGCGTGAAACAAACAGTGGCGTAACGTATTCATGTACGGCTTCGGGGCGAGATGATAATTTTTCGGCAAGCAACGCGCGCAGTTTTTCTGGGGTATCGGCTTCTTCAAATTCGGGTTTGCCGTCCGGTTTGCCGAAGACGCGAAGCATGACTTCTTGTGCGAAAAATTCCCAAGGTTGCGGGAAGTGTGTTTTTTGATGCAGCACTTCTCCTGTTTCTTTATCTATGGTTTTCCCGTCAAACGCGTTCATCTCTTTATGGTGTACAAAATGGGTAATTTTCTGCTGCATGGCAACGGTTGAGCAGGCAACGACGACGGCGTCCAAGGCGTGATGGCGGTCGTTTTCCGCACGCACTTTGCGTAATCCCCAAAAGCCGCGCAACAGATTGGTAATTTGTCCGTTGGATGCAAAGACACGTCTTTTCCCTTTACCTGTCAGCCGCATACGGTCAGCAATAAATTGGCACAGGAAACGGTTGACGTAGCGCGTATCGTTCAGATTGCGTTCTTTAAAGCCGTCTTCGTCGAATTTTTGCAGCAGAATCCGTTGTTTTTTACTGCGAGGAAAACGGCTGGTTTCAACACGCGCTTTAAATTCCTGCCATTCGCGGCTGTTGTCTTTGCCGTTGAAGTATTCGTAAGGGGTTTGGTTGCTTTTGTTTTGGTTTTCGCTGCCCAATACCAGCACTTTATTGTTGAAACTATCGTCCCATGTGCGCGAGAACGGCAGGGCATGGTCGATTTCGACATAGCCTTTTTCGTTCAGACGGCCTAGGTTGATTTCTTTGCCCGAATACAGGCATTTGCCGTGTTGTTGCTCGTACAGGCGCAGTTTCAGAATATCTTTGGATTTGGGTTCGCCGACAAAATTGGGGAAATACTCTCGGAATTTAGCGGCGGCTTTTTCCCGGTCTTTACGGTTTTCTTCTTGGCGTTTTTCGATTTCTTTGCGGTCTTTAAACGATTTGCCTACTTCCCTTGCCGTTTCAATATGGATACGCGCAGGGGAGCCGTAACGGCGTACAACGGCGTTAATGACCTTACGTGCTTGAGATAAGGCGCGCAAGACGACGGGGTTGCGGATTTCGTCGGCAGGGATGGGCGGCAGATAAATCTTTTCTTCCGTATTCTTCTTGCCATAATGGTCTCCGTAGATTTCGGCGCAGGCTTCATCGTAACGTTTGCCTTGCTCCATTAGAGGCACAATTCGGCGCAATGCTTTCAAGGAAATTTGGACGAACTTGTCGAAGTTGATGTGTTTCAACAGCGCTTCTAAGATTTCGGGCTGAACACGGTCTTTCAGACGGCCTGTAATGTCTTCATCGGTTTTGAATAGGGAGAATGCCATGCCGATTTCATCTTGTAATTCGGGAGAAAGGTTTAATGGGGATTTTTTGTCTTTCAATCCTTCTTTTTCCAGCGCACGGCTGATGGCATGGTAGGCCTTTATTTCCATCAATGTTGAGGTTTCGGCATTGTCTTTACCATAGTGTAATCCTTTGAAAAAGGCGGTATCTTCTAAACCCAGTAGCTTACGGGCTTGTGCGTAAGTCAGTTTCTTTTTATACGGCTGATTTATAAGTATGGTGCGTTCGGTATCGGTCAATGGCCGCTCGCTGCCTTGCTCTAAAATACGCAGGTTGTTCAGCTTGGTCAGCCAGATGAAACGTTCGGCTGTGTAGGTGTTTTTAGCGGCTTTCGGCTCTGTCGGTTCGAAGGTGCAATGCCCCAACATTTTTTGAATGGCATCGCCGGACAGAGCAGGGCGTTGCGCCATCAGCAGGGTTTCAATACCTTCTTTAAGGCCGTCTGAAACATGCGGATTGCCGAATTCTTTTTGTTTTTCAAACAGCAAAACCAGCTCCACCTGTAAATCTTCGCGGCTGAACGTATGCGAATAATCGCCGCGCTGGTTGCGGATATGGCCGCTTTCTTTTTCAAATTTATTTAAAGCCAATTCGGCCGGAGTGCGGAAATTGCCTGTCTTTAAGGCTTGAGTGTTACTCTTCATACCTGCACGCAAAGCCCCAAGCTCCTTATCGGCAGTTTGCTCTTCATTTTTCCGTTTCGACAAATAGCCGCGATGTTTGATTAAATGCAACAAGACTGCCGACCACTCCAAAGGCGTCAGTTTGCGGTCTAATGCGGCTGCGCGAAGTTGCCATGGTGTATTCGGTAAGGATTTAATCAAGCCGTTTTCATCAAAATCGGCAGCCTGTAATACGCCCTCGCGTTTCAATAGGCGACGGGCCCGAAGCAGGCGGTGGGCGCGACGGCGGGTCAGGCGGCGGACGCTGCGTGCTAAGCGTCTTACCGCTGCGAGAGAGTCGCCTGTTTTTGGTACTTCGGCCCGCTCAAATACGCGCACGCCCAAATCAATCAGGCGTATGGGGTTTTCTTCTTCGTCAATTTCTACCATCGCCCAGCCGACGGATGCGATGCCGATATCGAGGCCGAGGACGTAGTTGATTGGATTGGGTTTGAATGTAGCCATCAGTTTCTCCGTAATATGATGTTTGGTAAGTATAAATATATCCTAGGTAAGTATTACCATGCAAATGAAATACTTGACTAGGTACCGATTTGGAATTAGAATCTGTCCATATTGTTGCACTGCGAAATGAGAAACGTTGCTACAATAAGGCCGTCTGAAAAGATGTGCCGCAACGCTCTGCCCCTTAAGGCTTCTGCTTTAAGGGGCATCGTTTTGTCTAAATGGCAGGGATTAAAAAGGCCGTCTGAAATTTCAGACGGCCTTTGGTTTTACCAGATATCGGATTTGATTTTGCGTTTCAAGCCTGGGTGTTCAGAGAGTTTGAACTCTGGGTCTTTACCCATTTTCAGCTTGGCTGTGTAGTCTTTCAACAGCAGGAAGGCAAGTGGGGACAGGAGCAGGATGGCGACGAGGTTAATCCATGCCATGATGCCCATGGCCATGTCTGCCATATCCCATACCAAGGGTACGTTGGCAACTGCGCCGAAGTAGACCCATGCCAAAACCAGCATACGGAAAACGGCGGTAACCAGCCAATGGCTCTTGATGAATTGGACGTTGGACTCGGCATAGGCATAGTTACCGATAACGGTTGAAAAGGCAAACATAAACAGGATGACGGCAAGGAAGCCCGCGCCCCATTGACCCACTTGGCTGACAATCGCTGCCTGCGTCAACGCCGCACCGCTCAGGTCGCCGTAAGGCTGCTGATAGGTCAAGACGATAAAGGCGGTGCATGAGCAGACGATGATGGTATCGACGAAAACGCCCAGCATTTGAATCATGCCTTGGGAGACGGGGTGTTTCACTTCGGCAGCGGCGGCGGCATTCGGCGCGGAACCCATACCCGCCTCATTGGAATACAGGCCGCGTTTGATACCCTGCATCATGGTGGTCGAAATCAGACCGCCGAGGAAACCGCCTGCAGCCGAATCGAAGTTGAACGCGTTGGAGAAAATCTGACCGAACACGTCAGGAATCAGGGAAATATTGGTAGCAATGATGAAGAGTGCTATGACGAGATATAAAACCGCCATCAGTGGAACGATGATTTCCGCGGCTTTAGATACGCGGCGGATACCGCCGAAGATAATCGGGGCAGTCAGAATGACTAGGGCGACACCGACATAGTGTTGATCCCAGCCCCATGCCGCTTTGGTGGTATCGGCGATGGTATTGGTCTGTACGGCTTCAAATACAAAGCCGAAACAGAAAATCAGGCTTAGGGCGAACAAAACGCCCAGCCATTTTTGTCCCAGGCCTTGAGTTATGTAGTAGGCAGGACCGCCGCGGAAGTGGTGGTTGTCGTAGTCCCGGACTTTAAAGAGTTGGGCCAGTGAAGATTCGACAAACGCCGAACTCATGCCGATTAAGGCGGTTACCCACATCCAGAATACCGCGCCCGGCCCGCCGAGTTTGATGGCAATCGCCACGCCGGCGATGTTGCCCACGCCTACGCGGCTGGCCAAGCCGGTAACGAATGCTTGGAACGGTGTGATTCCGTGCGGATCATCACCTTGTTTGCGGCCACTCAGCATTTCTTTGATACTGCGGCCGAAGAGGCGGAATTGTACAAAACCGGTGGTAACGGTGAAAAAGAGGCCTGCGCCTAAAAGCATATATACCAACCCCGACCACATTGGGTCGTTGATGGCGTTTATCCAGCCGTGAAGCTGTTCGAAAAATTGATCCATACAAACCTTTCAGAGTTTCTGCATTTTCAGACGGCCTGTGTGTGGAGGCTGTCTGTAACTGGATGTATTCTAGCAGACTGTCAACAAACTGAAAAACGTTTACATATTCTTTTTTATATTATCTTTTTGATTATCATGTAATTTTATTATTATGGTGTAAAGAATTTATCGATTTAAACTCTTCCGTTTTACATATTTGAACAAAAAGGCCGTCTGAAAACAGAGTCTTGTTTTCAGACGGCCTTGATTTTATTTCAATGCGTTATTCGGGACGCATTTGTGGGAACAGAATCACGTCGCGGATGGTTTGCGAATCGGTCAGCAACATGACCAAGCGGTCGATACCGATGCCGCAGCCGCCGGTCGGCGGTAAACCGAACTCCATGGCGCGGATGTAGTCGGCATCATAGTGCATGGCTTCATCGTCGCCGGCGTCTTTTTGCGCCACTTGCGCTTTGAAGCGTTCGGCTTGGTCTTCCGGATCGTTCAACTCAGAGTAACCGTTTGCCAGTTCGCGGCCGACAACGAAAAGCTCGAAGCGCTCGGTCAAACCCGGTTTGCTGTCGGATGCGCGTGCCAATGGCGACACTTCGACAGGGTAGTCGATGATGAAAGTCGGGTTCCACAGTTTGCCCTCGGCGCAACCTTCAAACAGGGCAAGTTGCAGGCTGCCGATACCCGGAGACGGAGGCAGGCTTTCGCCGTGTTTGACGATTTCTTTTTTCAGCCATTCTTCATCGTTCAACTGCTCATCGGTGTAGTGCGGATTGTATTTCTTGATGGCACCGAGAATGGTCAGGCGTTCAAACGGGCTTTCCAAATCGACTTCTTTGCCGTTGTAGCTGATTTTTGCCGTACCGTTTACCGCGCGGGAAGCGTTGCGGATGATGTCTTCCGCCATTTGCATCATGCGTTCGTAGTCGGAGAAGGCTTCGTAGAATTCGATCATGGTGAATTCAGGGTTGTGGCGTACGGACATGCCTTCGTTGCGGAAGCTGCGGTTGATTTCAAACACGCGTTCCAAGCCGCCGACAACCAAGCGTTTTAGATACAGCTCGGGAGCGATGCGCAGGTAGAGTGGAATGTCCAAGGCATTGTGGTGAGTAACGAACGGTTTTGCCGTCGCACCGCCAGGAATCGGGTGCATCATTGGGGTTTCAACTTCCAAATAATGCTCGTTAACCATGAAATTGCGCACGGATTGGATGATTTGGCTGCGTTTGATGAAGGTATTGCGCGATTCTTCGTTGGCAATCAAATCGACGTAGCGTTGACGGTATTTGGTTTCCTGATCGCTCAAACCTTTGTGTTTGTCGGGTAGCGGGCGCAGGGATTTGGACAGCAGGCGGATGTTGGACACGCGCACGGTCAATTCGCCGTGGTTGGTTTTGAACAAAGTACCTTCCGCACCGATGATGTCGCCTAAGTCCCAGTGGTTGAAGTCGTCCAAAACTTCTTGGCTCACGCCTTTGTTATTCAAATAAAGCTGGATTTGACCGGTAACGTCTTGAATGGTGGCGAAGCTGGCTTTGCCCATTTGACGTTTGAGCATCATACGGCCGGCCACTTTGACGGGAATGCCTTGCGGGTCGAGTTCTTCTTTGCTGATTTCACCGTATTGGGTGTGCAGGTCGGCGGCAAAGCTGTCGCGTTTGAAATCGTTAGGGTAGGCATTGCGTTCTTTACGGATGTTGTGCAGTTTCTCGCGGCGCAGGGCGATGATTTGGTTTTCGTCCAACTGCGGCTCGATTTGAGGATTGTTTTGTTCGCTCATGGTGTTTTCCGGAAAAATGAGTCAGGCTGTCCGGAGTTTTCAGACGGCCTGAATAAAGTGAAAAATTGGCTCTATTTTACGCGATGTCGGTGTTTTTTTCTATAAAGGCAGAAAGGCCGTCTGAAACCTGAAAAATCGGTTTCAGACGGCCTTTTGTTTTATGAAGGGCAGTTAGATATTGGTTTCCAAATAAACGACTTGGGTTTGCAGATATTCTTCCAAACCGTGTTTACCGTCCGCGCCGCCGATACCTGATTTTTTCCAACCGGCATGGAAGCCCTGCATGGCTTCGAAGTTTTCGCGGTTGATGTAGGTTTCGCCGAAACGCAGACGGCGGGTTACATAAAACGCTTCATTCAGATTGGTGGTATAGACGGAGCTGGTCAGGCCGAATTCGCTGTCGTTTGCCAAGGCTATGACTTGGTCGAGCGTGTCGAAAGTGGCAACCGGCAGGACTGGGCCGAAGGTTTCTTCCTTCATGATGTCCATGCTGTTGTCGGTATCGGTCAGCAGGGTAGGTTCAAAGAAGTAGCCTTTGCCATCGGCACGTTTGCCGCCGCAGACTAGTGTCGCCCCTTGTTTGACGGCGCGTTCGACTTTCTCGGAAACGGCTTTGACGGCGCGCTCTTCAATCAACGGGCCCATTTCCAGTGCGCCTGGCTCGGCTTCGGCCGGGTTGCCGTAGCGCACGCCTTTCATTGCGGCGGTCATTTTTTCGATAAATGCGTCTTTCAGGCTGCTGTGGACATATACGCGTTCGGCGCAGTTACAGATTTGGCCGGTATTGCCCACGCGTGAAGCCAAGATGGATTTCACTGCCAAGTCCAAATCCGCGTCTTTCAAAACGATGGCAGGGGCTTTGCCGCCCAGTTCCAGTGAGACTTTGGTAATGTTGGTGGCGGCGGCTTCCATTACTTGGCGGCCTGCATCGACAGAACCGGTCAGGCTGACCATATCGACTTGCGGATGCGATGCCAAGGCATTGCCTATTTCTGCGCCAGGGCCGTTGACGACGTTGAATACGCCGGCCGGTAAGCCTGAAGCGTGAACGATTTCAGCAAAAATGTGGCAGTTAATCGGGGTAACGCTGCTTGGTTTGACGACGATAGTATTGCCTGTTACCAAAGCCGGGCCCATTTTTCGGGCAATCAGGAAGAATGGGAAGTTCCACGGCAAAATGCCGGCGATTACGCCCAAAGGACGTTTGAACAATAAAATATTTTCGCGCGGGCGGTCGCTTTGGATGATTTCGCCTTCATAACGGCGCGCCCATTCGGCTTGATAATCGAGATAGTCGGCAGTGAACATGACTTCTATGCGTGCCAAGTCTTTGGTTTTGCCGCCTTCAGCAACAATAGTGTCGGTCAGCTCGTCGGCACGTTCGCGGATGCCTTGGGCGATTTTGCGCAGGTATGCGCCGCGTTCAACGACAGGCAAACGCTCCCATGCAGTTTGCGCATCTCTGGCCGCGGCAACGGCACGATCAACATCGGCTTTTCCGCCTTTAGGCTCACGCGCGATGACTTCTTCGGTTGCCGGATTCAATACATCACGCCATGTACCGTTAAAGTCGGTTTCAAAGCGGCCGTTGATATACATAGACAGTTGTTTCATCAAACCTTCTCCTGTTGTTGTAGTTGGATGTAGTTTTAGTCTATGCCTAAATTGTCTGGCATACAAGAGGATTTAGCGTGGGTTGATGGTAGGTATTTGGAAGTTTTTAGAAAAATATGATGTGTGGGGAGTTGGGTTTGATTGATTTAAGAGGTTTGTGATGCTTTCAGTTACATCTATAACAGCATTGTGACAAAGCTCGAATATTCTTGATGTTGATAATAAGGGAGGTATTGAGTGAAGAAAGGCTTGATGGAGAATATAAAAAAACCTGCTTTTTTCAAGGCAGGTTTTCATATTTTGGTGGGTCGTGAGCGATTCGAACGCTCGACCAACGGATTAAAAGTCCGCTGCTCTACCGACTGAGCTAACGACCCGATAAGCTGTGCATTATAGGGAGATTGTTTCTTTTCGTCAACTGTTTTTTTGAAATTTTTTTCAAAAAACGTAAACCAGCTGTTATTTGGCGTTAATTCTCCCTTTTTCGAGTATTAATTATGTTATGATTTTCTAATCTGTCAGTTTTGACGGATATTTTTTAGACCAAAGGATATACAATATGAAAAAATTATTGATTGCTGCAATGATGGTAGCCGGTCTGGCTGCGTGTACACAAGAAGCGAAAAAAGAAACCCAAGAGGCGGCTTCTACTGTCGCTTCCGATGTAAACGCTGCTGCTGAAAATGCAGCTTCTGCTGTTGATGCTGCTGCTTCTGAAGCCAAAGGTGCGGCTGAGCAAGCTGTTTCTGATGTTAAAGACGCTGCTGCAGATGCTAAAGCAACTGCAGATAAAGCAGTTTCTGACGCTAAAGATGCTGCCGGTAAAGCGGTTGAAGAAGCTAAAGAAGCTGTTTCTGATGCTAAGGATGCTGCCAAAGACGCAGCTAAAGACGCTATGGGTAAAGCAGCCGATGCGACTCAAGAAGCTGCCGATAAATTGAAAGACGCTGCTAAATAAGCTGGTGTTTGATATTTGAAAAGGCCGTCTGAAATGTTCAGACGGCCTTTTTATATCGGCAGATTATTTTTTCTCTTGCTGACGCGTGTACACCAAAGAAGTCAGGATGGATGCGCCCAGTGCGCCGAAGACGACGGATAGGGAAATGGAAATCGGGATATGCACCCAGTGCATAATCAGCATCTTGATACCGATAAAACTTAACACGAAGGCCAAGCCGTATTTGAGGAAGATAAAGCGTTCGGCAAAATCCGCCAGCAAAAAGTACATGGCACGCAGGCCTAAGATGGCAAAAATGTTGGAGGTAAGGACGATGAACGGGTCGGTGGTGACGGCAAAAATAGCGGGAATGCTGTCCACGGCGAAGATGACGTCGCTCAATTCGATCATAATCAATACCAGTAAAAGCGGCGTAGCGATGCGTTTGCCGTTTTCAATGGTAAAGAATTTTTCACCGTCAAACTGTGGGCTGGTCGGGATGACTTTTTTGAGCAGGGTCAGGATTTTGTTTTGGGAAAGGTCTTCCTCTTCGTCCGATTCGGGTTTCATCATGTGGATGCCGGTATAGAGCAGGAATGCGCCGAACAGGTAGAGAATCCATTCGAATTGCTGTACCAGTGCCGCGCCGATGAAAATCATGATGGCGCGCAGGACGATGGCGCCGAATACGCCATAGAGCAAGACGCGGTGTTGGAATTTGGGTTCGACTTTGAAGTAGCCGAAAATCATCAGGAAAACGAAGATGTTATCGACGGCGAGGGATTTTTCGAGTACATAGCCGGTGAAGAATTCGAGGACTTTTTCTTTGGCGACAACGGCCCCGTAAGTCGGGTTGCCCGCCAGTTCAAAATAGAGCCAGCCTGCAAATGCGCAGGATACGGCCACCCAAATGCCGCTCCAAGCGAGGGCTTCTTTTATGCTGACTTTGTGGGCGCCGTTTTTTTTCAGCGATACCATATCGATGGCGATCATGATTAAGACGGAAATAAAGAAGATGCCGTAAAACATCGGCGAGCCGACGGACGGGTATTGGGTCATAAACAATCCTTGTGTGTGGGGTATGGGTAAGGTTTACCAAGACAGGTAGAACATCGCCTTGGCAAAAAAGACGATAAACAGCATATGGCTGAATACGACGGCGTGTATATATTTCGACCAACCGACGGTAAGGGTGTGTCGGGCCATTTTGACGACGGCGATGGCAAAATGTACCAAAACGCTTACTGCCAACAGGATTTTGATGCTCAGCATGATGCCGAAGGAGCTGTCGAATGGGTGGTGCAGTATCGGCAGGTAGCGGTTGTACACCATCACGATGCCGCTGATGAACAGGGTAATGACGACAGGCGGCATTACGCGGACGGCACGATAGGACATGGCACGTTCGACTTCGCGGCGCGATTCGCGTGAAACGCGGCCGGTGTGTAAAACGGAGAGGACCAGCATTTCGAAAAATACGCCGCCGACAAAGGCAATCGCGCAATAAACGTGGATGATGTGTGCCAGTGCGTAGATACTCATGACGGGTGTTTCCGGTAATTCAGACAAGTCGTCATTGTATCACTACCGAATACAGTTGATGTATGCGCAATTTTATGCCAAATATATTAAATTTTATAAATATTCTATTGGAATTGCCGTTTATTTTTGAAGTTAACCGTTCATCAAGGGCGTTATCTTAGTTTAATCTGTCTTTACTTATCAGAAAATATATTAATGAAAGGTTGTGCCATACTGCTCCATATACAGCTTAACCCCCTGATGGAGAATCAAACCATGAAGAAAACTTTTGCAAAAACTGTGACCTTGATCATGCTGGCCGCTTCTTTGGGTGCATGTGCCAATATGACTCAAACCCAACGCAACACTGCTGCTGGTGCGGTATTGGGTGGCGTGGCAGGTAACTTGATTGGTGGCGATACCGGCTCTACCTTGGGTGGCGCAGCTTTGGGTGGCGTTATCGGCAGCCAGGTTCATACCCGCTACTAATCCTTTATTCGGTTAAAAATAAAAAAGGCCGTCTGAATATTCAGACGGCCTTTTGTTTTACGGTTTATTCGTTGACGAACGTTACACCGGTCAGTTGCGATTGCAAAATAGCCGTGCGCAAAGCAGTCAGTGCTTTGGGACGGACAAAGTTGCGGCGATAGGCCAAAACGACACGGCGGTGCGGTGCAGTGCCTTCAAACGGGATAATGCTGAAAAGCATATGGTCGTTTTCGGTCAATGCGGTAGCAGGCATGACGCTGATGGCCAAACCGCTGGCAACCATGTGGCGGATGGTGTTGATGGAGCTGCCTTGCAGGGTATTGGTCAAACCTTGGATTTTCTGTTTGGAAGCCAATTCGGAACAGCTCGCCAACACTTGGTCGCGCATACAGTTGCCTTCGGACAGCAGCAACACTTGTTCTTCGCCCAAAAGCTGAGGCGTAACGGCATCGAGTTCTTCAAAGTGATGTCCTTTGGGAACAATGACGAAGAAAGGTTCGTCATACAGAGGCTCGGTTACGATGCCCGGCTCTTGGAACGGTTCGGCAACGACGATTGCATCGACATCGCCACGTTTGAGCGACTCGGTCAGGATGTGGGTATAGTTCTCTTCCAGCATCAGCGGCATTTTCGGCGCGGTTTCACGCAGCGCGGTAATAAGCTTGGGCAGAAGGTAGGGGGCAACGGTGAAAATCAGGCCGAGTTTGAATGCGCCTTCCAATTCGTTTTGCTCTTCATTGGCAAGGTGCTTGATGAGTTCTGCTTCTTCCAGAACCCGGCGGGCTTGGGCGACAATACGCTCGCCTGCTTCGGTCGTGATGATGTCGTTGCTGCTACGGTCGAACAGGGATACCGACAGCTCTTCCTCCAGCTTTTTGATGGCGATGGAGAGGGTGGGCTGGCTGACAAAGCAGCGTCGTGCGGCACGTCCGAAGTGACGTTCTTGTGCGACGGCTACGATGTAACGCAATTCGGTCAAGGTCATGTGTTAAGCCTTTTTTTGTTCCGGTAGGGTGATGTTCAGCTCAAGAACGTCCAAGCCGTCTTGTTTCTCTTGGGAGATGCGGATGTCGTCCAATGATACGTTGACGTATTTGGACAGGACTTCCAACAACTCTTTACGCAGAGTCGGCAGATAGTCCGGAGCTTGGCCTTCTTGTGCGCGCTCTTGCGCGATGATGATTTGCAGGCGGTCGCGCGCGACTGTGGCGGTTTTCGGCTTTCTGCCGAACAGCATATCGAGCAGTGACATGTATTAACCTCCGAACAGTCGTTTTAAGAAGCTTTTCTTCTCAGCTTCGAGGAAACGCATTTCGCGGTTTTCACCCAAGAGGCGGGCGATAACGTCCTTGTAGGCTTCTGCTGCTGCAGCATTGTCTTGGTGAATGACAGGTTCGCCGGCGTTGGAAGCTTGCAGAACGTTTTGTGATTCAGGAATCACACCGATCAACGGAATACGCAAGATATCGCAGATGTCTTGTACAGACAGCATTTCGCCTTTAGCCACGCGCTCAGGGGAGTAGCGGGTAATCAGCAGGTGCTCTTTAACAGTACTACCTTGTTCGGCTTTGCGGGATTTGCTTTGCAAAATGCCCAAGATACGGTCGGAGTCGCGGACGCTGGATACTTCCGGGTTAGTGGTAATGATGGCTTCGTCGGCAAAGTAGAGCGCCATCAGCGCACCTTGTTCGATACCGGCAGGGGAGTCGCAGATGATGAATTCGAAGCCCATTTTTTTGCTGGCCAGCTCTTTCATCACGTTGTCCACGCCTTCGCGGGTCAGTGCGTCTTTATCGCGGGTTTGCGATGCAGGCAGGATGTAGAGGTTTTCGCAGTTTTTGTCTTTAATCAGGGCTTGGTTGAGAGTCGCTTCGCCGTGGATGACGTTGATGAGGTCGTATACGACGCGGCGTTCGCAACCCATAATCAGGTCAAGGTTGCGCAAACCGACGTCGAAGTCGATCACGGCAGTTTTGTGGCCGCGCAGGGCCAGGCCGGTTGCGATGCTGGCGCTGGTAGTGGTCTTGCCTACGCCGCCTTTACCTGAAGTTACTACGATGATTTTGGACACGATATTTCCTTTTTAAGTACTGATGTTTATTCGGCGTCGATTGCGCTGATAACCAGTCGGTTGTCTTGCAATGATACTTGTACGGGTTTTTTGTGCAGATGCTCGGGCAGGTCTTGCTCGAAGTTGCGGTAGATGCCGGCAACGGAGACTAATTCGGCCTGCATGGAATGGATAAAGATGCGTGCGTTGGTATTGCCTTTTGCACCGGCCAACGCTCTGCCGCGCATGGGGGCGTAAATATGGATGTTGCCGTCGGCGATAAGTTCCGCACCTTGGCTGACGATGCCGGTAACGATGAGGTCGCCGTTTTCAGCGTAAACCTGCTGGCCGGTACGCACGGGCGTGCTGACCAATACGGTCGGATTGTTGATAACGGTCGCTTGTACGTCTTGCGGCTGCGGTGCTTGGCGAGGAGTAGGTGCTGCCTGTGTGTCGGCTGCCTGGTTGGAGTTGCCTTGTTTGAAGACCAAGTGGTAACGCGCTGCCGCTGCCGCCCATGTGTCGCTGGTGTGGTGCAGCCCTAAAATTTGCATACCGTAACGGGCAAACAGGGAAATCATGCCGCCCAAATCGATGGATTCGGGATGGTCGAAATCTTGTACGTCTAAAATGAAGGGAACGAATTCGTCTTGGGATTGGCCTGCCAGTTGGCGCAGGAATTCTTCCAATTCGGTTAGATCTGCGGTGTGCAGATGGATGGATAAGACGTCCAAACGTGACGTTTTTATGTCGAATGCGGGTTTCATTGTAATGAAATAATAAAATTTTTTAATGACGTAAGTTTACCGTGTAAATCTTGGCTATTCAATCTGTTTGGCCGTCTGAAACCAAAATATTTTGTTTGAACGTTTTTTAGCTGTATTTAGTGTGGTTTTTTGGTGTGAACGTAGGTTTCAGACGGCCTTGGGAAAGGGATAGCCGTGTGTGTCGATGTCGTCGGCGGCGGCCCACGGCGTGTGGATGAGGGTGGACGGCAGGTGCGCCAATTCGGGGAGGTAACTGCGGATGTAGCTGCCGTCGGGGTCGATTTGGTGCGAACGGTGGGCATAGCGGACGGTGGCCGTGTCTTGGGCGGCAAGGTGCCAGTTGGCTTGGTTGAGCGCAGGGTCGGTGCCAGTTTGGACGGAGGCTGTCCACGCGATGCCTTGGTTGGGGTCGAAGTTGAGGGCATGGCAGAAATAGTGGGCGCACAGCTGCTGGAGAACGGGGTGTAAGTGGCCGGTGGCTTCGAGGCCGCGGATGGAGGCGTCGATGATGGGCACGCCGGTTTGGCCGTGTCGCCAGTATTCGCGTACCGGGGCGGCATCGGTTGTTTCGGGCAGGCGGCGGTGGTAGGCGAGCTGGTAGCAGTAGTCGCGGAAAATGAGCTTGTCCAGCCACTCGAAATGTCGGTTTGCCAAGCTTTCGGCAGCCAGCAGGCGCGGGGAAATGCAGCCTGCGGACAGGTAGGCATTGAGGAGGCTGGTGTTTTTTCGTGCCGGAAAATTTTGGGTAATCGGGTAGTGAACCAAATTCTGTTTGAACGCGTGCCATTGCGTTAAGGCTGCGGTTTCGCCGCTCTGCTGATAGGCAGGCAATACTGCGCCGGTATGGGCTGGAAACAGTGGAACGTTTTGTCCGATTTGAACAGGCAATTTGGTTTCAGACGGCCTTTGTCCTGAATAAGCCTGCAACCATGCTTGTTTATAGGCGGCAAAATCGGTGTAGGGCAGGCCGTTGGCATCCATGAGGGGGGATTTGGCCAAAATGCCGCGGTCGTTGGCGTGTTGCAGGGCAATGCCTGCTTGGTCGAAATTGTGCCAGAGGTGGTTGTCTTGGCGGATTTCGGCTTCGGTGTAGGCTTCGTCTGTGATGACGGTATGGGCATTAAGCGCAGCAGCCAAGGGGAGGAGGTCTTCGTCGGAAGCGACGACATATAAGGGAATATGGTGTGCCGCCAGACGGGTATGCAGTTCTTGTGCGGCTTGATAATGGAACAGGCTTTGACGCGGATTGTGGTTTTCAGACGGTCTTTGGCTGACCCAGACGCAGGTGATGGGCAAACCGCTTGCAACGGCGGCATTAAGCGCGGCATTGTCATGCAGGCGGAGGTTGCGGCGGAACCAGACAAGGACGTGAGCAGATTTCATGAGCATGTTCCGACGAAAAAGGGGAAACCATTTTATCAGAATCGGCCTCATGTATCAGGCCGTCTGAAAAATCTTTTGGTTTGATTTCGCTATATAATTTTGGTTTTAGCAATGAGGCGGCAACCATGACCGAGCAAACCGTTTTGGCACTCATTACCTGCCAAACTTATCCCGAACCATCGGACAACCTGAAAACATTGGCGGCATGCTTGGAAAGCATGGGCGTGAAAACCGTATTTGATGCGTGGCAAAACCATCCGTCTGCGACGTTTTTACTGCCTTTGTGCGCATGGGATTATGCCGCCGAACCCGAAGCCTTCCGCCAATGGCTGGAACATGCCGGGCAGGCAGGGCAGCGTTTTATCAATCCGCCCGAATTGATGGCTTGGAATATGGAAAAGACTTATTTATGCGATTTGGCGGCGCGCGGAGCGCAAGTGATTCCCAGTGTGTTCGTTCCGCCGCAAAAAGCCGAATTGGCCGACATCCTGAACCAACAGGGCTGGACGGAAGCGGTCATCAAGCCGGCATTTGGGCAGAGCGGCAAAGGCGTGGTTAAAGTTTGTGCGGAGGCATTGGACGTGAACATGGCGGATTATCCGCAAGGTATGATTGTTCAACCATATATCCGCGAAATCGAAACAGCAGGCGAAACATCGCTGGTGTTTTTCAACGGCGCATTCAGCCATGCCGTGCGCCGTCAGCCGCCGCAAGGCGAATGGCGCGCCAACTCGGCCTATGGTGTGTCGGTGTTCGGTATTGAGCCACCCGAGTTTGCCATCAGTGCCGCACAAGATGTACTGGCCGCTTTGCCGCAAATGCCGGTTTACGCCCGAGTGGATGGTACATTGGTCGGTGACACCTTCCTGCTCAATGAGTTGGAACTCATCGAGCCAGCCCTGTATTTGCACACCAGCGAAGGCGCAACGGAACGCTTTGCCCGAGTGCTGGCGCAGTTGCTTGGGCAACATTCATCAACCTGATTTTATCAATATAATTAACAAGCCTCAGGCCGTCTGAAAACCATCTTTCAGACGGCCTGAAGCTTTTTAAAACAAGATTTGCATGTTTGTATTTTTCAATAATGTGCCATTTGTCGATTGTGTCATTTTAATTGTTGCAGTCTTAATTGATGGTTGATTAACTTTCATTTGGCATTTTATCTCGGCCGCAGCCTTTATTTTTAGCGGATTGTAAACAATCTGATCGGTCTAAATAGATATCTTTTTAGGGTAAAACCTCAAAAATCTTTTTAAAAAGAAAGATATTGTCTTATTGAATATTCTGTGCTGAAATTACATGACACTACAAAAAGTAGTGCATAAAAAATAAAACAGACAAAGGAGAAAGCCATGCAATTGTTTTTAGACAATCTCAAAGCCTTTTTCGAAACCATCAGCGGCTGGGTCTGGGGACCTATTATGTTGATGCTGCTGGTCGGTACGGGCATTTTGCTGACCGTTTTGCTGAAAGGCTTGCAGTTCACCATGTTGGGTTATGCGCTGAAACAGGCGTTTATGCCGTCAAAGAAGCATGAAGACGGCGAAGACCACGAAGGCGATATTTCCCATTTCGCGGCGTTGATGACCGCGCTGTCCGCCACCATCGGTACGGGTAACATCGCCGGTGTGGCGACTGCGGTGGTAACCGGCGGCCCGGGCGCAGTATTTTGGATGTGGATGACCGCCATTTTCGGTATGGCCACCAAATACGGCGAGGGCGTGTTGGCGGTGAAATACCGCGTCACCAATTCCAAAGGCGAAATGTCCGGCGGCCCGATGTATTACATTGAAAAAGGCTTGGGCAAAAACTGGAAATGGATGGCCGTCGCATTTGCCCTGTTCGGCACATTCGCTTCCTTCGGTATCGGCAGCTCGGTGCAGTCCAACTCAGTCGCGCAGGCAGTACAAACCAGCTTCGGCGTCGAACCTGCCTATACCGGCGTGATATTGACCGTATTAACGGCCATCGTGCTTTTGGGCGGCATTAAGGGCATTGCCAAAGCCGCGTCCTTTATCGTACCTGCCATGGCAGTGTTTTATGTAGTGGGCGGTATTTCCATTATTGTCGTGAATTCTGACGCACTGATGCCTGCCGTCAAACTGATTTTCTCCGATGCGTTCAGCGCGCAAGCTGTGGCCGGCGGTGCCATCGGTACGGTCATCCGCTACGGCGTGGCGCGCGGCGTGTTCTCCAATGAGGCAGGTATGGGTTCTGCGCCGATTGCCGCCGCCGCCGCGAAAACCGACCACCCCGTTCGTCAGGCTTTGGTTTCCATGACCGGTACTTTTTTGGACACCATCGTTGTCTGCTCGATTACCGGTATCGTGTTGGTCATGGGTCTGCTCGGCGCAGGTGGCGAGTTTGTCAAACCTGAATTGAGCGGCGCGGCGCTGACAACCGTCACTTTCCAAAAAATGCTGCCCGGCATCGGCGGCTGGATTGTCACCATCGGCCTGATTTTCTTTGCCTACTCAACCATTCTCGGCTGGTGTTATTACGGCGAGAAATGCGCGGTTTACGTCTTCGGCGAGAAGTTTGCCGGTTTGTACCGCGTTGGTTATGTTTCTTCGGTTATGCTGGGAACCGTGTTGAGCCTTGATTTGGTGTGGCTGGCTTCGGACACATTCAACGGCTTGATGGCGTTGCCCAACCTGATTGCGCTTTTGTTGATGGCGAAAGTCATCGTCAATGAAACGCGCGACTTCAAACAAAAAATCAAAAACGGCGAATTGCCGCATTAATGTCCAAGGCCGTCTGAATCTGAATATTCAGACGGCCCGATGTATATTAAGTCTGTTTGGAAAAAAGTCAGAGGAGGAGAAAAATGAAAGTGCTTGTTTTAGGTGCTGGTGTTGCCGGCGTATCTTCCGCGTGGTATCTGGCAGAGGCAGGACATGAAGTAACAGTCATCGACCGCGCCGAGGGCGTGGCGATGGAAACCAGTTTTGCCAATGCAGGCCAGCTTTCTTACGGCTATACCACGCCGTGGGCTGCTCCCGGTATTCCGACCAAAGCGCTGAAATGGCTGTTTAAAAGCCATCCGCCTTTGCTGTTTCGCCCTGACGGCAGCCTGTATCAAATCGAATGGCTGTGGCAAATGCTGCAAAACTGCACGGCCGCGCGCTATCAAATCAACAAAGAGCGCATGGTCAGGATTTCTGAATACAGCCGAGAAATGTTCCGCCGTTTTGAAGCGCAAACCGGCATGAATTTTGAAGGGCGCAAAAAAGGGACGTTGCAGATTTTCCGTCAGGCTAAAGAAGTCGAAGCGGCAGAACAAGACATTGCCGTTTTGGAACGCTACGGCGTGCCGTACCGCCGTCTGAAACCCGAAGAATGCGCCGAGTTTGAGCCTGCGCTGGCACGCGTTACCGCAAAAATTGCCGGCGGCCTGCACCTGCCTGCGGATGCGACCGGCGACTGCCACCTCTTCACTGAAAACCTATACAAATTGTGTCAGGAAAAGGGCGTACAGTTCCACTTCAACCAAACCATCAGCCGCATCGACCACAACGGGCTGCGCATCAAAGCCGTTGAAACCGAAACAGGGCGGTTTGAAGCAGATGCCGTTGTCTGCGCGCTCGGCTGCTTCAGCAGGACTGTGTTGGCGCAGTTGGATCTCAATCTGCCGATTTATCCCGTCAAAGGCTATTCCTTGACCCTGCCCGTCACAAACTCAGACGGCGCACCGGTTTCCACCGTTTTAGATGAAAGCTACAAAGTCGCCATCACGCGCTTTGACAACAGAATCCGCGTCGGCGGCATGGCGGAATTGTCTGGCTACGAAATCAAACTGCCCGAAAAACGCCGCGAAACCTTGGCTTTGGTCGTCAACGACTTGTTCCCCGAAGGCGGCGATTTGAAACAAGCATTGTTCTGGAGCGGTCTCAGACCGATGACGCCCGACAGCACACCGCTAATCGGGCGCACCCGCTTTGATAATCTCTTCCTGAATACCGGCCACGGTACTTTGGGCTGGACCATGTCGCTGGGTTCGGCAAAATTAACCGCCGATATCGTGAGCGGCAAAGATACCGAAATCCGAAGCGACGATTTGAGCCTGTCGCGTTATCAGGCTTAAGCTGGAAAGCGATAAGGTTTAGCGGCATTTCAAATTTAAAGGCCGTCTGAAAATTATTTTTCAGACGGCCT